>NZ_JBHXMU010000001.1:55896-373763 GCF_042720685.1 Kitasatospora sp. NPDC058492 | reverse complement strand
CCGGCCACGCACTCCCGGTCACGTTCAGTACACCCTCAAAGTGGCCTGGCACCCGCCCCTACCTGCGGAAACGCCCTAACTCACCGGCATTGCAGGTCAGAAGGCACTTTCGTGTTTCCGCCCCCGATCCGGTCCAGCCTCAGCTGAAACGCGCAGGCTAGTTCCTCAGCGCCTGTGGAGTCGATCAGTGGCGACCGGGCCGCCTCGCTCTCCGGCGCGTTGACCGCATCGAGGTGCTGGAGCAGAGCGAGCACCGCGGCGTATTTACTGCGCGTGATTTCCATGGGCTCGCCGACTGTCGCGAGGGCCCGCTGCGGCAAGCAATGCCCAGGGGGGCCTGGTGGGCGACGGGGATGTTCGAGTCACAGAGCAGTTCGTCGAACCGTCCGGCGGTGATGGTGTCGAAGTGTATGGCCAGCTCCTTTGGTCACGTTCCGTGACCATGGCCGTGGATGAGGGGCTGCGGACACCTGGGGGTGTGCAGCAGGGGTCAGCTCTGCCCGGTGCTCGCGAGGGAGTCGTGGGCCTGAGATGCTGGTGGGCCTCCGAGGGGTCGAGCGGCACAGGCAGTCGGCAGTGACCAGAAGGCCGGCAGATCGCTTCGCGGCACGGAATCGGCACACATGAGGCCGAGAAGCGCAGAGAAGTTGCGAGAGCCTCAGAGATGTATTCTCGCAGGTCAGAGCCCCAATGGTCGACGTTTCCGCAGGTCAGAGGCTCGCCCGGGGAAAACTTAAAAAGCAGTGATCGATGCGATACTGGCCGCATGGCCGCTACGACGCCCCCTCCGTCCGGCAACGGCAACGGCAGCCGGCCCGGCGGCCGCTCCGCGAAAGTCCGAGCGGCTGTCCACCGGGCCGTCCAGGAAGTGGTGGCCGAAGGCTCTCCCGACGTGCTGACGATCCCGGTGGTGGCCGCCCGCGCGGGCGTGCACGCCACCACGGTCTACCGCCGGTGGGGCTCCGTCGGCGAACTGCTCGCCGACGTCGCGACCAGCCGCTTCACCGGGGACATCGTGGTGCCGGACACCGGGAGCCTGCGCGGGGACCTGGAGCGCTACGCGTTCGACCTCGCCAAGGACCTCGGCGACCCGGACACCCTCGCCCTGGTGCGCGCCACCATCGGCACGGGCGGAGAACAAGGTGCCGCGGCGTGCCGCGGAGAGCGCGAGCAAGGGCTCGAAGCCGTCCTCGGGCGGGAACGGGCCCGGGGCGATCAGCCCCCGACCCTCGAACACACCGCGGACGCCGTCCTCGCGCCCCTCTACTACCGCGCCGTCTTCACCGACCTGCCGCTGACCGCCGAATGGACCCGCACCCTCGTGTCGCGCCTGCTGTCGCCCGGTCCGGTCCAGCAGCAGGCCTCCTGAGGTTCGCAGGAGGCCCGAAGAACCTGTTCGGTCGGTGGATGCGAGTTGCGGTACTTCCGTGGTCGGGGAGTCGGCCGGGTCGACGGGGATCAGGTGGAGGTCTCCCGGAGGGCGCTGCGGGAGACCGGGATCATCAGGTCGACGAGCCGTTCGACGACGTCGCGCAGCAGGTCGCAGACCGTCGCCGAGTGCGAGGCGGCAGGGCTGTTCGGCCCTCCGGCGGGCCGTGTCCGCGGGGGCGGCGCGGGCCTGCCCGGCGAAGCCGGACGCGTCGGCGGGCACCGGTGCCGCTCGGCCGTGGGGCCGGGGCCTTAGGACCCTCGCTCGGCACCACCGGATCGGCGGATGCTTGAACCACCGGAGCTCCCCGCCGAGAACAGGGAGTGATCAACCATGACCACCGAAACCGCCCTCACCACTGCCGATCTGCACCTGTTGGCCGAAGCCGGAGGCCTGGCGCCCTCGCTGCACAACAGCCAGCCCTGGCGCTTCCGTCCCACGCCCGACCTGCTCGGCCTGGAGGTCCGCGCCGACCTGAGCCGGGCCGTTCCGGCCGCCGACCCGGCCGGCAGGGCGCTGCACATCTCGATCGGCGCCGCCCTGTTCAACCTGCGGGTGGCCGCCGCGCACCTCGGCCGCGAGGCCGCCGTCCGGCTGCTGCCGTCCGGCGAAGGCGCGCAGCCGTGTGCCGTGCTCGACCTGTCCGCGCCGGCCCGCACACCGCTGCCCTTCGGCGCCGACCTCTACCCGGCCATCGCCGGGCGCCACTCCAGCCGGCAGCCGTTCACCAACCGGGACGTCCCCGAGGCACTGGTCGCCGAGCTCATCTCGGCGGGCCGGGACGAAGGCGTCACGCTCACCGTGCTGGAGGAGGACGGGGTGCGCCGCGTGCTCGCCCTCACCTCCGAGGCCGAGGCCCGGATCGCCGCCGACGTCACCCGCGAGGCCGAGACCCACCGCTGGCTACGGCTGGAGCCCTCCTACGACGGCATCCCGCTCGCCGCCCTCGGCTCGCACGACCGCGACGCCCGCGTCCCGATGCGCGGCTTCGCCGGTCACCCGCCGCACCACAGCACCCCGGCCGAACGTTTCGAGGCGCTGCCGCAACTGGCCACCCTCACCACCCACCTCGACAGCCGGGCAGACTGGCTGCGCACCGGACAGGCCATGGAACGGGTGTGGCTGCTGGCCACCGTCCGCGGCCTGCGTGCCTCCGTCCTGCACCAGGCCGTCGAGATCCCCGACACCCGCTGGCGCCTGCGCGACCCGCACGAGGGACCCGGGCACGTCCAGCTCGTGCTGCGCCTCGGCTACGGTCCGTCCGGTGCGGCCAGCCCGCGTCGCCGGGTCGAGGACGTCCTCGACCCGGCGCCGTCGGCGTCGTAGAGCAAGCCGGTGGGGCCCTGGGCCGCGGCTTTCAGCGGGATCGCGATCTGGCGCTCTTCTCCGGCGGCCAGGGCCGGGAGGGTGCACAGGACCTCCTCGGGCACGGCGGAAATGCGAGCCTTCCCTGGCTTACGTCAAGCTTGTTGACCTACGCTGCCGGTATGAGCGAACGGGTAGTCCCCGAGCCCCGGCGGCAGCGTCGGCGGCCCACCAAGCAAGGCGTCATCCTGTCCAGGGAACTGATCGTCGACACCGCGTTGCGGCTCATCGAGCAGCACGGCGCCGACGCGCTCACCGTACGGCGGCTCGGTACCGCGCTCGGCGCCGATCCCAGCGCCGTCTACCGCTACTTCCGCAGCACCGACGACCTGCTGCTCGCCGTCGCCGACGAGCTCATCGGCCGCGCCCAGTACGGTTGGCAGGCCACTGGTGACTGGCGCGCCGACCTGCGCGCCATCGGCCTGCGAATCCACGCCGCCTACCAGGCCCACCCCCAGGCCGCGCTGCTCGCCGCCCACCGCACCACCGGCCGAACCTACGAGATCGCCGCCGTCGAGGCCATCCTCGGCGTCCTGCGCGGGGCGGGCTTCCCCGACCGCGAGGCCGTCCGGATCTACCACGCGTTCGTCGACCAGAGCCTCGGCTTCGCCGCGCTCGACGCCGCCGCCCTCGCCCTGCCCGCCGCGGCCCAGGCCGCCGACCTGGAGGTCTGGCAGGCCTCCTACGCCCGGCTCGACGCCACCACGCACCCGCACATCGCCGCCACCGCCCGCCTCCTCACCAGCGACATGCGCCGCAGCGGTTATCCCTACGCCCTCGACCTCCTCCTCGACGCCGCCGAGGCCCGTCTCCCGGCGACGGGCTGAGCGCGGGCGACGGGCCGAGCGCGGGCGACGGGCCGAGCGCTGCCGGATCCGAATCGGCCCTCGGAACCGGGCCGATCGCTCCCGGCTGCGTCGGCGACCGTCACGGTGCCGACGCAGCCCTGGCGCCTACGCGTTCCTGGGTACGTTTCACCACTTCGTGCGGGGGATCCCGGTAGTGCCCTGAGACGCCGGGGCGCCGACTCCCCCCCCGGGTGGGTCAGTCCGCCGCGTGGACGAGCCGGCCGCCGACGTAGGTGCGCAGGACGCGGGCGTCGGCGATCTCCTCGGCGGGGGCGGTGAAGAGGTCGCGGTCCAGGACGACGAGGTCGGCGAGGTGGCCCGCCGTGAGGGTGCCGGCGTCGTCATGGCCGTTGACGTGCGCGGTTCCGGCCGTGTACGCCGCGAGGGCGGAGGCCAGGTCGAGGCGCTGCTCGGGGAGGAAGACCCGGCCGTCGGCGGCCCCCGGCTCCCTCCGGTTGACGGCCACGTGAACGCCGGCGAGCGGGTCCGGGCTGCTCACCGGCCAGTCGCTGCCCGCCGCCAGGGTGGCGCCCGCGCGCTGGAGGGCGCCGAAGGGGTACTGCCAGGCGGCGCGCTCCGGGCCGAGGAACGGGATCGTCAACTCGTCCATCTGAGGCTCGTGCGCGGCCCAGAGCGGCTGGATGTTGGCGATCGCGCCGAGCCGGGCGAAACGGTCGAGGTCATCCGGGTGAACCACCTGGAGGTGGGCGAGGTGATGGCGGGTGCCGCGTCGCCCGTTGGCGGCGCGGGCGGCCTCGACCGCGTCCAGCGCCTCGCGGACGGCCCGGTCGCCGAGGGCGTGGAAGTGCACCTGGAAGCCGAGCGCATCCAGCTCGGTGACGTACCCGCGCAGGGCGGCCGGGTCGACGAAGCTGAGGCCGGAGTTGGCGGTGGCGCAGCCGCAGCCGTCCAGGTAGGGGCTGGTCATGGCAGCGGTGAAGTTCTCGGCGATGCCGTCCTGCATGATCTTCACCGAGCCGGCCCGGAACCGCCCCTGGCTCAACCCTGCACGCCGCTCGACCAGTTCGGGGATCTGCTCGGCCCCTCGGTCGCGGTCCCACCAGAGCGCGCCGGTCACCCGGGCGGTCAGCGCGCCGGAGCGCGCGGCGGCCAGGTAGGCGTCGGACGGATCCGGCTGGCCGTTGAACTCGCCGAGCAGCGCGTCCTGCCAGCCGGTGATGCCGAGCGAGTGCAGCAGCCGTTGGGCGCGCAGCAGCCCGTCCAGCCGGTCGGCGGCGGTGGAGGGCGGGATCAGCCGGGCGACCAGGCCGGTGGCGCCCTCCTGGAGCGTGCCGCCCGGAGTGCCGTCCGGCTCGCGCTCGATCCGGCCGTCCGCCGGATCGGGGGTGTCCCGGGTGAGGCCGGCGAGCTCCAGCGCCCGGGTGTTGGCCCAGGCGCCGTGGTGGTCGCGGTTGGTCAGGTACACCGGGCGGTCCGGGACGACGGAGTCCAGCAGTTGCCGGGTCGGCAGCCCGCCCTCGAAGCTCTCCATCGACCAGCCGCTGCCGGTGATCCACGCCTGGCCGGGATTGGCGTCGGCGTACGCGCGGATCCGCTCCAGGTAGTCGGCGACGCCGACCGTGCCGGTGAGGTCGCAGACCGCCAACTCGGTGCCGCCGAAGACCGCGTGGATGTGCGCGTCCTGGAATCCGGGCAGCAGCAGCTTGCCGGTGAGGTCCACGACCTCCGTCCCCGGCCCGATCAGCTCCCGGACCTCGTCGTGGCCGACGGCGGTGATCCGCTCGCCGGTCACGGCCAGGCTGGTCGCCCGGGTGCGGGCTGCGTCACCGGTGTGGACCGGGCCGCGGGTGAAGACCAGATCGGCCTCGGGCATGGGGGGTGCTCCGTTCTCTCGTGGCTTCTGTGGATCGTCAGTCGGTGTCGGGCAGGAAGTAGGGCGAGCGCCGCCGCCAGCGGGCCCAGGCGGCCGCCGGTAGTCCGGTGACGATCATCATCACCGTCACGGTCAGCTCGAACCACCCGTTGTCGGCGGCTAGTTCGAAGTGGTCGGCGGAGTCGTAGAACGACCAGGCGAGATAGCCGCCGACGGCGAGCAGGGTCGCCGCGCCCAGCAGCGGGCCGACCACCGCGCGCAGCCCCTCCAGCGGGTTGCTGCGCAGCAGGTGCCGGAACCGGACGGCCGCCGCGACGGCCGTCAGCGCGTAGTACAGCGCGACGATGATGCCGATCGCGTTGACGGAGGCGGAGATCAGGTCGTTGACGGTGGGGATGACGATCGAGGCCAGCGCGAGGGCCATCGCGATGCCGGTGATCAGGAGCGTGCCGACGGCGGGCGTCGCGTGCTTCGGGTGCAGCCGGGTCCAGACCGGGCCGAGCACGCCGTCGCGCCCCATCGCGTACATTCCGCGCGCCGTCGGGATCACGGACGATTGCAGGGAGGCCACCGCGGAGAACATGAGCGCGATCAACGGCAGGGCGGCCAACGGCTGGTGGGCGAGCGTCGTGCCGAAGTAGGCGAGCCCGTGTGCGCCGTTGTCGGCCAATTCGTCGAGTGGCAGCACCCGTTGGAAGGCCGTACCGGCGAGCAGGAAGAGCAGCAGCATCACCACCAGGGCGAGCATGCCGCCCCGCGAGGCGTCCCGGGGGCTGCGCACCTCCTCGCCGACGCTGAACACCGACTCGAAGCCCCAGTAGCAGAACACCGCCAGCACCATGCCCTGGGCGAGCGCGTCGAAGGACGGGATGTCGAACGGGTTGAACCACTGCAGTGAGAACGGTTGGTCGCCGGCGAACAGTCCGTACCCGCAGAAGCCGAGCAGCACCGCGTACTCGAACACCAGCAGCGCCTTCTGCAGCCGGGCGGCCAGGTCCAGGCCGCGCACCGCCACCAGCGCCGCGCCGGCCAGGACCACCAGGCCGAGCAGGGTGCACTGGACGGTCGAGTCGGCGTCGAGGCGGAGGCCCGCGACGCTGCGCACGTGGGCCAGGTCGAGGAGCTGGATGATGGAGGACCCGGTGACCGTGGTGGTGTAGGCCATGAAGACCACGGTGCCGACGGTGTTCACCCAGCCGGTGAGGAAGCCCAACCAGGGGTTGAGTATTCGGCCCACCCAGCGGTAGCTGCTGCCGGCGTCCGGCTCAACGGCGTTCAGTCGCCCGTACCCGCCCGCGATGGCGAGCACGGGCAGGAAGGCCAACAGCATGATCGCGGGCAGGTGCAGGCCGACGACTCCGGCCATCAGGCCCAGGCCGATGCCGATGCTGCTGGTGGCCGCCGTACTGGAGGCGGCGATCGTCGCCCCGTCCAGCAGGCCGATGGACTTGTGCATGGTGACGTGGGGGCTGCTCGTGTCCGGTCTCGGAGCGTCGCCCGTGGCCTTCACCGTCGGTGTCAACGGATCACCGCCTTGCTCGTGTGGGGGAGGGGTGCGAGACATGAAACCGGTGGCGTCCCTACACGTCAATGCTGTTGTCATAAGAGCTGGCGCGCAGGAGAGCGCGAGCAAGGGCTCGAAGCCGTCCTCGGGCGGGAACGGGCCCGGGGCGAACAGCCCCCGACCCTCGAACACACCGCGGACGCCGTACTCGCGCCCCTCTACTACCGTGCCGTCTTCACCGACCTGCCGCTGACCGCCGAATGGACCCGCACCCTCGTGTCGCGGCTGCTGTCGCCCGGTCCGGTCCAGCAGCAGGCCTCCTGAGGTTCGCAGGAGGCCCGAAGAATCCTGTTCGGTTTTCTGGGCGAGGACCGGAGGGAACTCGATCGTCGCAGGTCGGGGGGCGCGGCTTCGGCCCCGTTGCTTCAGGTGTTGAGCAGGCGGTTGAAGAACGAGCGGTAGCGCTGGAGCGCGACGCGCAGTTCTTCCGTCGGCACCTCGTCGCCGCGGTGCCACTGGCCCTCGAGGTCCTGCTTGTGCGCGGAGAAGGTGGTGGCGAGTGCCTGCATCGCCTCGGCGACCAAGTTGTCGGCCGCGGACACGGCGTTGCGCGGGTCGTCGACGAATTCGCCCTGGATCTTCTGCCACCGGGAGCGGAACTCCTCCTGCTGCCCGCCCAGCAGGGGTTCGTTCTCGGCGGATTCCGAGCCCTCGGTGCGCTCGGACGGCTCGGCTGCCTGGGTGTAGCCCCTTTCCTGGTCCTCTTCCTGTCCGCGCTCCTGCTCGTGCTCCTGCTCGCGGTCCTGCCCGTGTTCCTGCCCGTAGTTCTGCTCGCGGCCGCGGTCTTCGAGCGTGAACTCCTGCTCGCCGCTCCGCTGTTCGGTGGTGGCTTCCCCGGGGAACGCCGGTGGCGAATCCGCCCCGGAGGTGTCGTTCTGTTCGTCGGTGTCCTGTCGGGCGCCGGCCAGGTCCTCCGTGGACAGGCCGCCCTCGACCGGTTCGGATGTTGCTCGGCTGTGCATCTCTTCACTTCCCTTTCGGCAGTTCCGGTCGGCGGCCGTCGCCGGTCTCGCCCCGTCGGCTCAACTCGCCGGTCCGGGGCTCACGCACGGCTGCCCTGCGGACGGTCGCCGTTGTGGAGCAGTTCCTCGAACAGGGTGCGGTAGTGCACCATGGCGCCCCGCAGTTCTTCCGTGGTCGCCTGGTGGCGGCTGCTGCGGTCGTTGACCTCGTGGGCGGACCGGAAGTGCGTCAGCACGCTCCCGTGTTCGACGGAGAGGTCCTTGAGCTGCTGCTCGTACCCCTCGGTCGGGTATCCGCGCTCGCTCATGAGCGTGGTGACGAGCCGGTCCGCCTCGTGCACCGTGTCGTCGGGCCGGTCGACGAACTGTTCCTGCACCCGTGCCCAGTCCTTGGCGTAGCGGTCACGGGCACCTGGTGACAGCGGTTTGATGTTCAGCGAGTCGTGGCGCGACTCGCGCTTGCGCAGCTCCCGGTCGGCGGCGAAACGGCCGTCCTTCGCCTCGGCGGTCCGGTCGTACTCCGGGCCGAACCGTTCCTGCAGATGGCGGCGGCGGATGGCGAACGTCGCCACCAGCGCGGCCACGACCAGAAGGGCGAAGACGATGACGAGGACTGCGATGAGGGTCCCTGTTGACATTTGGGTCCTCCGCTTGTAGCTCCGGACCTCCCTGAACGGCGCGTGCCCTGCGGCCCGGAGCCAAAACGCGGACGAACCGAAGAAGTCGAACGACGTGCCACGGCGGACGTGCCCGATCACGTTGAGTGGCCCACGGCGACCCGGGGAGCGTCCGACGGCGTGCCCGGAGACGTTGACGGACGGTAGCCTTGGCTGCCCGTGGAGTGACCCGGGCGGACCCGAGGGGGCAAGGGTGGCGGAGGACGGGCGGGTGCCGGGGCTGGTCGGGCGGCAACGGGAGACGGAGTTGCTGACCGCGGCGCTGGTCCAGGCCGTGGACGGTGCGAGCGGTTCCACGGTCCTGCTGCGCGGTGAGGCCGGGGTCGGCAGGAGCACACTGCTGGCCTGGGTGGAACGGGCGGCGCGGGAGCGGGGGTTCACCGTCCTGCGGGCGCTCGGTACGGAGGCGGAGACGGATCTCGCGTTCGGCGCCCTCCACCAGGCCTTCCGCTCGCTGCTCCAGCACACCGACGCCCTGTCCGCGCACCAGCGGGAGGCCCTGGAGAGCGCGCTCGGCGTCCGGGCCGGCACCCCGAGCGGGTTCGCCGTCGGCGCCGCCGCGCTGGCCCTGCTGGAGGAGGCGGTGCGGACCGCCCCGGTGCTGCTGCTCCTGGACGACCTGCACTGGATCGACTCCTCCAGCGCGAGCGTGTTCGCCTTCCTGAACCGCCGCTGCGCCGAGCTGCCGGTGGTGATCGTCGCCGCCACCCGACCGGGCGGACCGGCCGCCCGGACGTGGTCGGCCGAGACCGTCGACGTGCGGGCCCTGCCCCGGGCGGACGCGGCGCTACTGCTGGGCGCCCGCTACCCCGACCTCGCCGCGCCCGCCCGGGACCGGGTCCTCACGGAGGCGGCCGGGAACCCGCTGGCACTGGTGGAGCTGCCGCGCCAACTGGCGGCCGCCCAGCAGCTGGGGGCCGCCCCGCTGCCCGAACGGCTGCCACTGGGACGGAAGTTGGAGCGGATGTTCGCCGACCGCCTGGGCGCCGTGACGCCCGAGGTCGGCCGCCTGCTGCTGCTGGGCGCCCTGGCCACCGGTACGGAGTCCGCCACCGGGGCGTGGCTGCGCGCCGTCGCGGACGAGAACGCGCGGGAGATCCTGGAACGGATCGAGGCGGACGGGCTGGTCCGGCTCGACCGGGCCGGACAGCTCGTGTTCCGGCACCCCCTGGTCCGTACCGCCGTCGTCTCCACCGCCTCCGACAGTGCCCGCCGGGAAGCGCACCGGGCCCTGTCCGCCGCCCTCGCGCCGGATGACCCCAGGCGGCTGGCCCACGAGGCGTCGGCCGCGCTGTTGCCCGACGAGGCACTCGCGCAGCGGCTGCAGGAGGCGGGGCGCGACCTCGCGCGTCGAGGGGGCGACGCGGAGGGCGCGCTGCTGCTCGAACGCGCCGCCGCCCTCAGCCCCGGCTCCTGCGACCAGACCCGCCGGCTCACCTGGGCCGCGGTGATGGCGGCGCGCGGCGGGCAACTGCGCCACTCCGTGGACCTGGTGGAGGAGTTGAAGTCCAGTACGGTGCCGCAGGACGTAGCCCCGCTGTTCGCGTACGCGGTGGTCTACGCCGACCAGAGCCACCACGTCGACTTCGAGTCCTCCGCCGCCCTGCTGCCCGCGGCCCTCGACGCGCTCACCGCCCCGGGCGCCGACACCTTCGGCGGGCTGGTCGACCAGGTGTACTTCAAGCTGCTGCTGGCCGCCAGCTACACCGACGACCCGTGGGTGTGGCACGCCCTGGAACGGCACCGGGAGAACGTCTCCGAGGTGGGGCGGTTGTGCCTGCGGGCCTGGACCGCCCCCGGCCCGGAGGTCGCCGAAGCGTTGCGGACGGTGGCCGGGGCCATGACCGAGGAGCAGGAGGCCGGTGCGGCCTGGCTCCTGCTGTGGACCGCCTCCGCGCTCGACTGCCCCGAGGGCGACCTGTGGCGGCGCTTCACCGGCTTCCACGGCTACGCCACCCAGGGCTCGGTGGCGAAGGCCAAGTGCCACCAGGACTTCCTGCTCGGGCACTGGGACCGGGCGGCCGCCTGCCTGCGCGAGGCCGAGATCGCGGACGAACTCGGCTATCACACCAACGCCCTGATGTTCCGCCAGTACTACGCCCACTTCCTGGCCGGCCGGGGTGACGAGGACGGCCTGCGGGAGATCGAGCAGGCCGTCCGCCCGGCCGCCACCCGGGGGCGGATGCGGTACGTCCTGGACCGCCTGACCCACCTGCGCGGCCTGGCGGCGCTCGCCCACGGACGCGACGAGGAGGCGTACGCGCACTTCTGCGAGCTCACCCCGCCCGGCCGGCTGCCCAACGGGTCGCCGTGGCGCCACGCGCTGGTCCTCGACCTGGTGACGGCCGCCGTGCACACCGGCCGCCACGAGGAGGCCCGGGACCACCTCGCGGCCGGAGCCGCGGCGCGCTCGGCGGAGATCTCCGGCCGCCACGCCTTCCTCTTCGCGGCCGCCACCGCCCTGGCAGCCACCGCCCCGGCCGCCGCCACCGACGACGACGAGGCCGACGACGCCTACCGCGCCGCGTACGCCGTACCCGGCGCCGAGCGGTGGGCGTTCGACCTCGCCCGGCTGCGGCTCGCCCATGGCTCGTGGCTGCGCCGGCGCCACCGGCCCGGGGCCCGGGAGGCGCTGCGCGCGGCCCACCATGTGTTCCGTCGCCTCGAAGCCACCCCCTGGGCCCGGCAGTGCGAGGCGGAACTCCGGGCGGCCGGCGACTCGGTGGCGCTGCCGCCGGGCGGACCGGTCGCGGAGCCGGCCGGCCTCAGCGGTCACGAGCTGCGCATCGCCCGGCTGGCCGCGACCGGGCTGACCAACAAGGAGATCGGCCGGCAGCTCCAACTGTCGCCCCGCACCGTCGGGGCCCACCTCTACCGGATCTTCCCGAAGCTCGGCATCACCACCCGGGCCGCGCTCGCCCACGCCCTCGACGGCGGCTGACCTGCCGGAACGTCTCCTCGAACCGCCCTTCCCGGGCACGGCAGTCAGATGACCTAACGGCACGTCGTGCGCGCGGTCCACGCTGTACCGCGCAGGGCTTCGACGGAAGGGCGGTCAGATGGGCGTGCGGGTGACGACCGCGTCGGTCGCGGACGAGGAGAAGGCGGCGTTCTGGAGCGCGATGGTGTCGCGGACGCTGGTGCCGGTGGAGGTGCACCCGCTCACCGGGCGGCCGTTCGACGGACTCCTGGAGTCGCACCGGCTCGGCTACGTACGGATCTCCACCCTGGAGGCGGACGCCGCCCGCCTCTCCCGTACGGCCGACCTGATCGCCCGGGCCCCGCGCACCGAGCCGCAGGTCGGGGTCGGGGTGCAGGTGTCGGGCCGGGCCGTGCTGGAGCAGGACGGGCGCCGGGCGGAGGCGCTGCCGGGCGGGCTCGTGCTGTACGACACCGAGCGGCCCTACGCCGTCGATTTCCCGGAGCGCTTCCGCACCCATCTGGTCCACCTGCCGAGCCGCCTGCTCGGTGCGGCGGAGCGCGACCTGCGGCACGCGGCGGGCACCGCCGTCGGCCCCGCGGACGGCTGCGGGCCGGTGCTGGCGCCCTTCCTCGGCGCCTTGGCCGCGTCCGCCCGGTCGCTCCCCGCACCGGTCGGAGACCTGCTGGCCGGACGCGTCGCCGACCTGGTGAGCGCGCTCGTCGCCCACCTGGTGGCCGACCGGGCCACGGACGAGCCGGACGGCCCCGACGGGCACCTGGTCCGGCGGGTGCGGGAGTACATCGACCACCGGCTGGGCGATCCGGAGCTGACACCCGAGCGGATCGCGCGGGCCCACCACATCTCCGTGCGGTACCTGCACCGGCTCTTCGAGAACGAGGGAGTGACGGTGAGCCGCCTCGTCCAGCAGCGCCGCCTGGAAGCCTGTGCCCGCGAGCTGGGCCGCCGCGGTCGTACGGCCCCGACCGTGTCAGCTGTCGCCCAACGCTGGGGCTTCGTCAACCCGGCGCACTTCAGCCGGGCCTTCCGCGCCGCGTACGGGGTCCCGCCGCGCGAGTGGCGCTCGCTCCGGAACGACGAGGCCGGCTGACCGGGCCGCCGAGCCGTCTGCCGAACCGAACCGTCCGCCGAGCCGTCCGCCGAAGGGCACGATCGGGCCACCGTCCAGGCGGTCGACACCGTGCACCTCGCCCCGCACAGCCGTTCCTGGTGGGCCCTGATCGGCCGGCCCTCCGAAGAGAAGTACATCCGAAGAGGAGTACAGATGTCCGTCGTCCTCGACACCGCAGGGGTACCGGCCGCCGACCGCGCCGAGTACTGGCACGAGGCCGTCTCCCGCACCTTCATCCCGCTCGACGTCGCCCTGCACGAGGACGCGCCCGCGCCCGCGGCGATCACCAGCCACCGCCTGGGCGCCGTGCAGGTCTCCCTGGTCCGGGCCGGACCGCAGCGGGTCGAGCGCAGCGCGGGCCTGATCGCCCGCGGCGGGGGGGACCACCTCACCCTGGCGCTCCACCACCGTGGCACCGCCCGGCTGGCCCAGGACGGCCGCCAGGTGGAGCTGCGCCCGGGCGCCTTCGCGATCTCGGACGCCGGGAGGCCGTTCGTCAAGGAGCTGCCGGAGCCGTTCGTCTTCACGGCGTTCCACTGGCCGCGCTCGGCGGTGGGCGTCACCGAGGAGGACCTGCGGGTGCTGACCGCGACGGCCTTCGACACCCGCGACGACACCGCCCGCCTGGTGGCCGCCTACCTGGAGTGCCTCTCCCGGTCCGCCGGTTCGATGGAGCCGCAGGTGGCCCGCCGGCTCGCCGCCACGGCGCTCGACCTGCTCGCGGTGCTGGCCCACGAACGGCGCGGCCGGTCCGCCCCGGAGGCGCCCGAGGCGGCCCTGGCCACCCTGGCCCGGGTGAAGGACCACATCCTGCGCCACCTGGGGGACCGGGACCTCTCGCCGGAGCGGATCGCCGGGGCCCATCACGTGTCGGTGCGGTACCTGCACAAGCTCTTCCGCTTCGAGGGGGTGACGGTGGCCCGCTGGATCCAGCGCCAGCGGCTGGACATGTCCCGCCGGGACCTGGGGCGTCCGAACGCGGGCCGGGCGACCGTGGCGGCGGTCGCCGGCCGGTGGGGCTTCGTGAGCGCCAGTCACTTCAGCCGGGCCTTCCGGGCCGCCTACGGGGTCTCGCCGCGCGAGTGGCAGGCGTGCGCACTGGCGGGCCCGGCCCGGGGAAGCGCGGTGCGGCCGGCCGGGCAGCCGGTCCCGGCCGCCCGGCCGGCGGGGTACGGCATCGCGGTGTGACCGCCCCCGCCGCTCACCGGCCGTTGTGCAGCTCCGCGACGTAGCCGCCGGGGAACCGCACCATCGCGGTGTCCCGGCCGCCCGCCCGGACCGGGCCCGACAGCACCGAGGCGCCGGCGGCCTTCGCCCGCTCCAGGGTGGCGCCGAGGTCCGCCACGCCGTAGCCGGTGAGCTCCTGGCCGAACGGGTACGGCAGGTGGCCGTCCGTCACGGCGACCGTCGTGGTGCCGAAGCCGGAGGTGAGGCGGACGAGCCGGTAGGCGGTGCCGGGCAGTCCGATCGCGGCGCCGTCGGCCCGGCGGTCGTCGGAGACGATCCGGCCCTGGGTGAAGGCGAGGAAGCTGTGCAGGAAGGCGCCCACCGCGTCCGGTGACAGGTAGAGCCGGTTCTCCGGCACGCTGGCCAACTCGGGGTAGGACGGCGGGGTGGTGTGCACGTAGAGCTGGGCACTGACGCCGCCGGGGAACTGGACGACGGCGTCCCGGCCGATCGGGTCGGCGAACGGCGCCACGGTGACGGCGGCTCCGTCGGCGCGGGCGGCGCGGACCGCCTGGTCGAGGTCGGTGACCAGCCAGCCGGTGCGCTCGGTGCCGAACGGGTACGGGACGGGCGTGGTGTAGTCGAACACCGACAGCGTGCCGACCGGGGAGAGCACCAGCTCGGAGAGCGTCCGGCTGGGCGTGGGCGTCACCTGGGTGGCGTTCGGCCCGATCGTGCTGCCGCCGAAGGTGGCCACCCAACTGGCCGCGAACGCCTGCTCGGTGCCCGGTTCGACGTACACGTGGGTGGAGTCGTACTGCGGGCCGACGGCGAAGGTGTGGCGGCTGGCCGGTGCGGGCTGGGCCGCCGAGGCGGCGGGCAGGGCCGTCAGCGCGGCGATCGCCGCGGCGAGCGGGACGAGGCGTCGGGCGAAGCGTCGCATCATGGGGAAGCTCCTGATGTTCTGACGTTGTGACGGTGCGGTGGGTTGCTCAGACTGTCGGCGCGGCCCAGGGGGCGTCGGGGCCGTCGGCGGCCGAGAGCCGGTGGGCGGCCAGCGCCGTGCCGAGGAGCAGCAGGGCGGCCAGGGCGAGGGCCGCGGCGGGCCGCCCGTGCAGGACCAGCGCCGCG
This sequence comes from Kitasatospora sp. NPDC058492, assembly GCF_042720685.1. Lineage (NCBI taxonomy): Bacteria > Bacillati > Actinomycetota > Actinomycetes > Kitasatosporales > Streptomycetaceae > Kitasatospora > Kitasatospora sp. NPDC058492. The sequence goes on along the minus strand of NZ_JBHXMU010000001.1, from coordinate 358,734 downwards.
CCGGCGAGGCCGCCGAGCAGCATCGCCAGGGCGGAGAGGATCCGGCGGCCCGGGCGCGGCGCCGTGCCGCCGGCCGCCGTCGAGTCGGCGGCGAGGCCGGTCAGGGTGAGGGTGAGGACGGTGGTGGTCAGGTCGGGTACGGCGAGCCGCCGGGCGACCGCGTTCTGCAGGCCCATGCCCAGGCCCAGCAGGACGATCAGGACGTAGTCGGCGCCGCCGGCCGCGGCGGTGGCGGCCGCCGCGGCCGTCAGGGCCGTCTGGACGCCGACGGCCACGGCCAGCAGGCGTCCGCGGTGGGCGGCCGACCGGCTGCCGAGCCGTCCGCCGACGAGTGCGCCGGCCAGGAAGGAGGCCAGCGAGACGAGTGAGGCGGTGGCCGACAGACCCGGGGCACCGGCCAGGGCGAAGCCGAGGAAGACCACGTTGCCGGTCATGTTGGCGACGAAGACGTGCCCGAGGCCGAGGTAGCTCACGGCGTCGACCACCCCGGTCGCCACCGTCAGCAGCAGCATCAGCGGGGGGAGGGGCCCGTGCCGGTCGGTGCGCGGCGGGGCGAGGGTGCGCAGGGCGTCAGTCAGCAGGGCGCGCAACGGCGGCCGCCTCCTCGGGCGCGGGCGGGTGGTGCAGGACCACCCGGGTGAGCAGCCCGCTCGCCGGGCCGAGCACGGCGGCCGCGACCGACAGCCAGAGCGGCCAGGCGGTCAGGCCGACGGCGTGGTCCACGGACCACCGGCCCGGGCCGGTGAGGGCGAGGGATCCCGCGACGACGACCAGCACCAGCGGGTACTCGTAGCCGTCGTCCTGCACCCAGAGCCCGTGCGGCAGCTTGACGGTCATCGCCACCGTCATCACCCCCATGGCGACCATGGCCGCCGGCGGGGTGAGCGCGCCCAGGGCCAGGAACAGGCCCGAACCGACCTGCCCGGCGCCCGCGGCGAGCGCGGTGAGCGTCCCGCCGCGGAAGCCGTCGTGCCGGAACTCCTCCGTCCCGCCGGCGAGGCCGTTGCCCCCGAGGCGGTGGCTCACCTTCTGTACCCCGTGCCCGGCGATGAGCAGGCCCACCACCACGCGGAGGATCAGCAGTCCGGTATCCATCGTGTCCTGTCCCTGGTCCCTGTTCTGACGGAGCGTCGGTGGTGGGTGTCAGCCGGCGGCGTGCTCGCCGATGACGGCCTGGGCGTAGACGATCCCGAGGCCGTACGCGCCGCCGTGCTCCTTGACGATCTCCGTGACCACGCCGTACGTCTCCGTCCGGGCCCAGTCGCGCTGGAGCTCCAGCAGCACCTGGACCCAGGTGACCGGCACCGCGCCGGCCTGCGTCATCCGCTGGATCGCGTGCTCGTGGGCCTGCGGGGAGACGCCGCCGGAGGCGTCGGTGACGACGTAGACCTCGTAGCCCTGGTCGATCATGGACAGCACCGGCAGGACCAGGCAGACCTCGGTCCACAGGCCGGCGATGACGACCTTGCCGCGCCCGGTGGCCTTGACCGCCTCGACGACCGCCGCGTCCTCCCAGGCGTTCATCGAGGTGCGGTCGAGGACCTCGGCCTTGGGGAACACCGCCGCCAGCGGCGGCAGCAGCGGGCCGGAGAAGGACTCGGCGGCGACGGTGGTCAGGACGGTCGGCACCTCGAAGGCCCGGGCGGCCTTGGCGAGGCCGACGGTGGCGTTGACGATCGCGGTGCGGTCGCCGCTGCCGGTGCCGAAGAACATCTGCGGCTGGTGGTCCACGAACAGCACCACGGCGTTGTCGGGGGTCAGCAGGTCGGGGCTCGGGGTGGGGCTGACCTGGGTGAGGTCGACCATGAGGGGGTTCCCTTCGGTGTGTCTCGGCAGGGCCCCAGCGCGGTGCTCCGCGCGGGGGCGGGGGAGGTGGATCAGGGGCCGGGGGAGGTGGATCAGAGGAGGAAGCAGGGGTCGAACGGCTGGTGGTGCTCGTCCGCCAGGCCGCGCGCGACCCGCCAGCGGTGGTGCAGCTGCGACTCGGTGACGACCTCGCCGAGCAGCTCCGCCTGGCGGGCGCCCGCGCCGGAGGTGCGACCGGAGGCCTGGTAGCCGCCGAAGTGGGCGACCGGGCTCCAGCCGGGGCTGACCGGCGGGAGCTCCTCGTCCATGCCCTCGTACTCGGCCGCCGCGTGGACGATCCGGCCGCCGACGACCGTCAGCAGGGACTCGATGGACGGGATCTCCGGCTCCGGCACGGTGAAGTAGTCCTCGGACAGGACGGCCAGGTCGCCGTAGCAGCCGGTCCGCAGCACGCCCTTGACGTCCTGCTCGCCGGTGAGGGCGGCGCCGGCCGTGGTGTACATCGCGAGCGCGGTCGCCCGGTCCACCCGGTTCTGCGGCGGCCGGATCGCCGACCCGCCGACCGTGCGCCCGGAGACCAGCCAGTGCAGGGCGACCCAGGGGTTGTACGAGGACACCCGGGTGGCGTCCGTACCGGCGGCCACCGTCAGGCCGCGCTCCAGCATCGCGCGGATCGGCGGGGCCTCGGCGGCGGCGCCGATGCCGTGGCGGCGGGTGAACACCTCGCCCTGGAAGGACAGCCGGTTCTGCACCGACAGCGAGCCGCCGAGGGCCGCGATCCGGTCCAGGCTGTCCCGGGAGACGGTCTCCGCGTGGTCGAAGAGCCACCGGTTCCCGGCCGGGAAGAGCCCCTCGGCGGCGAGCTTCTCGAACACCGCGAGGTCGCGCCGGATCGTCTCGTCGTAGGTCGCGTGCAGCCGAAAGCCCCAGCCGTGCTCCGTCAGCAGGCGGACGGCCTTCTCGAACTCGCCTTCGTAGGGGCCGAGTTCGGGGCGTGGCTCGGCGAAGTTCTCGAAGTCGGCGGCGGCCCAGGTGAGGTTCTCGCCGGCGCCGTTCAGCCGCAGCCAGGCGTCGCCGTCCCCGGGGCGGACCGTCTCGATCCAACGGGTGAGGTCGTCGAGCTCCTGGCCGGGGGTCTGCGGGAACAGGTGGTAGGCGATGCGGAGCGTGAGCAGGCCCTCGCGGGCGAGTTCGGTCACCGTGGCGTAGTTCTCGGGGAAGCTCTGGAAGCCGCCGGCGGCGTCGATCGCGGAGGTCAGCCCGAAGCGGTTCAGCTCGCGCAGGAAGTGCCGGGTGGAGGTCGCACGGTCCTCGCCCTCCAGCGCCGGGGCCTTGGCCAGCGTGGAGTAGAGGACCAGGGCGCTCGGCGCCGCCAGCAGCATGCCGTTCGGCTCGCCGCCGCGGCCCCGGACGATCTGGCCGCCCTTCGGGTCCGGGGTGTCGCGGGTGTAGCCGACGGCGCGCAGGGCGGCGCGGTTGAGGATCGCCGACTGGTAGAGGTGGAGGACGAACACCGGGGTGTCCGGCGCCGCCTCGTTCAGCTCGGCGGGCGTCGGGAGCCGCCGCTCGGCGAACTGCTCGGCCGACCAGCCGCCGACGACCCGCACCCACTGCCCCCTGGGGGTGCGGGCGGCCTGCTCCCGCAGCATCGCCAGCGCCCGGCGCAGCGATGGCACGCCGTCCCAGCGCAGCTCCAGGACGTAGTTGAGGCCGCCCCGGATCACGTGCAGGTGCGCGTCGTTGAGGCCGGGCACCACCCGTCGGCCCAGCGCGTCGACCACGACGGTGGACGGGCCGATGGCCGGGGCGACGTCCGGGTCGTCCCCGACGACGGTGATCACGCCGTCGCGGATGGCGAGGGCGCCGGCCTGGGGGCGGCGGGCGTCGCCGGTGTGGATCTTCGCGTTGCGGACGACGACATCGGCGGCGTTCTCGGCGGCGTCCTCGACGGCGCGGGGGACCAGCCCACCGACGGGTATTGCAGGCACCTCGACGGCCTCCTGTCAGGGGATCGACCCGTTGCCCGGGTGCGGACGGCGGGTGGAGACTTCCGATTGGGCCGGGGCCACAGCCCCGCCCCGTTCGGGCTCCTGACGTGACGTTAGGCGCAGGGGTGGTGCCGGACTTGGCCCACAGCGCACCGGCCCCGTTCCGCGAGCGCACCAGCCGCCCGCAGCGGCGATCGTGCGCGGGCGGTCGATGGCGGAAGACGGAGGGGTCCGTGGTGCCGAAAGGGGGAGGTGCCCGGCTGTCGGACACCTTCCCCTGCTGGTCGCCGAGGTGCTCCTGCCGCCCGGCCCGGCCCCGCCGCGCAGGCTACAGCGCGGCCTGCTGGGGCCGGGTGGGAACGACGATGACGGTGGGGGTGTCGGCGGTCAGGGCGGCGGTGAACTCCCGCTCCAGGTCCTCGGTGGTCTCCACGTCGACGGCGTGGCACCCGAAGCCGCGGGCCACCGAGGCGATGTCCAGTCCGGGCAGGTCGAGCCCGGGCACCCCGGGGGTGTCCTCCAGCAGGGCGAACGACTTCAGGATCGAGTACTCGTGGTTGCGCATCACCACGTAGACGATCGGGAGGCGGTGCCGGGCCGCCGTGTAGAGGGCCTGCACGGAGTACTGGAAGGAGCCGTCGCCGATCAGGCCGATCACCGGGCGCCGCGTCCCCCGTTCCCGGTCGGCCAGCGCGACGCCGACCGCGGCCGGGACGGCCCAGCCGATGCCTCCGCTGGCCGTGGCGAAGAACGAGCCCGACCGGGTGGTGGGCAGCCATTCGAGCTGCTGCGCCATGGTCGAGGTCGACTCGTTGACGATGACCGCGTCCGGCGGGCGGACCCTGCTCAGGGCGGCGTAGACCTCCGGCGGGGTGAGCGGCCGGCCCGGGGCGGACGGCAGCACGCGGGGCCGCGGCATCGGCTCCGGAGCGGTGCGGGCGGATCCTTCCTCGACCAGGTCCAGCAGCAGTTCGATAGCCCGCCGGGGATCGCCGAGCAGACTGTCGCCGACCCTCGCGGCCGCGGCCGCCTCCGGGTCGCCGGTGATCTGGAGCAGCCCGGTGCCCGGGGGGAGGTAGTCGCCGGGCACGTACGGGTAGTAGCGGAACACCTCCGCGCCGATCACCACCACCAGGTCGTGCCCGGCCAGCCGGTCGCTGATGGTCTTCACCGACATGCCCAGCGGGCCGGCGAAGAGCGGGTGGTCCTCGGGGAAGGAGACGCGGTCCCCCAGCGGGGCGCCGTAGACGGCGGCGCGCAGCCTCTCCGCCAGGGCGACGGCTGCGTCCCAGCCGCCGCTGCGGTCGACCTCGGGCCCGAAGACGAGCGCGGGCCGGCGGCTGGCGGTGATGCGCTCGGCGAAGGCGCGCAGCCGCCCGGGGTCGGGGGCCACCCGCTCGCTCACCGTCCGCACCCGGGTGAAGCCGGACAGCGGCCGCTTCCAGTCGTCCATCGGGATCGACAGGTAGACCGGGCCGGCGGGCGGCTGGAGCGCCTGAGCGTAGGCGCGCATGAAGGCCTCGGGGACGTCCTCGGCGCAGGCCGGCTCGTAGGACCACTTCACCCAGGGTTTCGGCAGCTGGGTGGCCTCGCGGTTGCCGAGGTACGGCTCGCCGATCACCAGCTCCCGGTGCTGCTGGCCGGCGGTGACGATCAGGGGCGTGTTCCCGTGGTGGGCCGCGACCAGGTTGCCCAGCGCGTTGCCGGTGCCGGCCGAGGAGTGCAGGTTGACCAGCGCGGGGCGGCCGGTGACCTGGGCGAAGGCGTCGGCCATCGCGAGGGCGGACGCCTCCTGGAGCGCGAGGACGTAGGCGAAGTCCGCGGGGAAGTCCTGGAGGAACGGCTCCTCGGTGGAGCCCGGATTCCCGAAGACCGTGGTGAGTCCGAGCGTGCGCAGCAGGTCGTACGTCACGGTGCGGACGGTGGAGTGCTCAGCCATGGGTGCCAACGCTTTCACCCGGGGCGTCAGGGCCTCAGGGCTTGCAGGGACGGGTCTCGGTCCGGCCGGCCGGCAGCCTCGTGGGGCGGGACGGCGACGGGGGACGGCACATCGGTTCCGATCGTCACGCCGGCCGGCTCTTGCAGGAGAGCATCGGTACTGAGGGCCCCGCAACCGGACGAACGGGATGCCGGGCCCTGGGGCAGGGCGGGTCGGCCGCCGCCTCGGCCGGTGCGCGGGCTAGGTTCGGGTCCGTGACCGGCAACGACGCGGTCCTGGCGCTGATGGTCGCCACGGCGCTGGGCTTCGACTTCACCAACGGCTTCCACGACACCGGCAACGCGATGGCGACCTCGATCGTCACCGGCGCCCTGCCGCCGCGCGTCGCGGTCGCGGTGTCGGCGGTGCTGAACCTGGTGGGCGCGTTCCTGTCGACCGCCGTGGCGGCCACCATCGCCAACGGCCTGGTCGCCACGGGGGAGGTGACCTTGACGGTGGTGTGCGCCGGTCTGGTCGGCAGCATCCTGTGGAACCTGGCCACCTGGTACCTCGGCATCCCCTCCAGCTCCTCGCACGCGCTGATCGGCGGGATGGTCGGGGCGACGGTGGCGGCCGCCGGGGCCTCGGCCGTCAAGTGGCAGGGGCTGGTCTCCAAGGTGATCGTGCCCGCGGCGCTGTCGCCGTTCATCGCCGGTGGGGTGGCCGTGGTCGGCACCCTCCTGGTCTACCGCCTCACCCGCGACGTGCCCGAAGGACCGCGTGGGCGCGGCTTCCGGCTCGGCCAGATCGGCTCGGCCTCCATGGTCTCGCTCGCCCACGGCACCAACGACGCGCAGAAGACCATGGGCGCCATCACCCTCGCCCTGATCGCCAACGGCACCCTGCCCACCGGGGCGAAGGCACCGGACTGGGTGATCCTCTCCTGTGCGCTGGCGATCGCCCTGGGCACCTACATCGGCGGCTGGCGGGTGATCCGGGCCCTGGGCAAGGGGCTGGTGGAGATCGAACCGCCGCAGGGGATGGCCGCCGAGTCGGCCTCGGCCGCCGTGATCCTCTGCTCCACCGACTTCGGCTACTCGCTCTCCACCACGCACGTGGCCACCGGGTCGATCCTGGGCTCGGGGGTCGGCAGGAGCGGCGCCGTGGTGCGCTGGCAGCTCGCCCGCCGGATGGTGACGGCCTGGCTGCTCACCCTGCCGGCTTCCGCGCTGGCCGGCGCGGTGGCCTACTGGGCCGCGAACGGGATCGGCGGGACGGCCGGCGTGGTGGTGATCGTCGGCGTGCTGCTGCTGGCATCGGTCGCCTTCTTTGCCGCCTCCCGCCATCCGGCCGTGACGCCGGAGAACGTCAACGCCGCGTGGACCGGTTCGGTGACGCCGGAGCCGGTCAAGGCCAAGGACGAGGTGAGCCCGTGAACTCCTGGATCAACCTGGACGCGGTGTGGAAGATCGTCGTGGTGGGCCTGCTCACCGGCGCCGGCCTGCCCGCGCTGTTCGCCCTCGGCCTGCGCCTGCTCAACCCGACCGGCGCGGCCGGCGAGCCCGCCGCCGTCCGGCCCGCCGCCGGGCCGGTCGGCTCCACCCTGGCGGCACTGATCTTCGCGGTGGTGCTCGCGGCGATCGGCTGGGGCATCTCCGTCATCGTCGGCCACCGCTGACCGCCCGCCGTCCAGGCCGTCTCGGCGAGTGCCGATCCCGCTCGTCACTGCGGGTGCTGTCGTGCTTCGTCCGTCCCCTGCCGTTCGTCCCCTGCCGTCCGTCCCCTGCCGTCCGCCCGGAGCGCACCACCAAGCTGCCGCGGTAACGCACCTCGGAACCCGGGGAACATCCAGGGCGCATCGTGATCCGATGGGCGTCCGGACTCCGGCCGCATGCCTGACCTGCCGTCGGCGTCTTCACCATGTCGGCGGTCAATCCCGCCTGCCGATCATCCGACAGGGCGAGGAGCGCATCATGCCGGTGGACGAGGGCTTGACCAGGCGGGAGAACCAGCCGGGGGCGGGCGAACGGGTCCGTACGGGCCGACGCAATCGGGTGCGGCCGGACGGCGAGCTCGTGGCCGACCCGGGGCGGGGGCTGTTCTGGGGCAACCGGGGCTCGCTGCTCGGCGCCGGCGGCCAGCCGACGCGCAAGCCGTCGACGCGGGCCTGGGTCTGCTGCGTGCTGGAGTTCAAGGACTGGTGGCGGGTTCAGTGGCAGCCGGGCCGGCTGACGGAGCTGTACTTCCTCGACGAGGCCACGGCCCTTGCCGCCGGGCACCGGCCGTGCGGGCTGTGCCGCGTCCCGGACTACCGGCGGTTCCAGCGCAGTTGGGCCGACACCCTGGGAGGTGGCCTTCCCGGCGCGCCGGAGATGGACAGCAAGCTGCAGGCGGACCGGCGAACGCCCGACGGGCGCCAGCGCACCTTCCGGGCGGCGGCCGGCGACCTGCCGGACGGCGCGTTCATCCGCCTGGACGGTGAGGCCGGGCTGCTGCGGCAGGGGTGCTGGCGGCCCTGGTCGATGGCCGGGTACGGCGCGGCGCGGGCGGTCGCCCCGGACCTTCGGGTGGAGGTGCTCACCCCCGCGGTGACAGTGCAGGTGCTGGTCGGCGGGTACGCGCCCGTCCTGCACCCGTCCGCCGGATGAACGGGAGTGGCTGCGGCTGAGGCCCGCGCTGGGCACGTTCCCACCGGGTGAAATTCGGATCTCACGTTCTCGGCACCCGCACCGTCTTCCAGGTGGGACAGCAGGTGCAGAAGGCGGCCGGGCACGGCGACGACCCGAAGAAACCGAGCGGAGGCCGCCGGACTCGGAGGAGGGCAGTGCCGGCCGCGACCGGCCGGCTGTTTCGGGAGCTCGAACACATCGGTTCGGATTCAAGGTCTACGGCAGGGCGAGGATGAGGGAACCGTTCGAGAAGGCGGTCGAGCAGCACGGCGCGACCGTGCTGCGGGTGTGCCGGGCGCTGCTGGGGACACACGACGCAGACGACGCCTGGTCGGAGACGTTCCTGGCGGCGATGCGGGCCTGGCCGGGGCTGCCGGAGACGGCGAACGTGGAGGCGTGGCTGGTGACGATCGCCCGGCGCAAGGCGATCGACGCGCTGCGCGCCGCCGGACGCCGGCCGCTGCCGGCCGAGGAGTTGCCGGAGGCGCCCAGCTCGTTGGGCATTCCGGGCGCTGACGACGGGGAGCTGTGGGAGATGGTGGGGCGTCTTCCCGGCAAGCAGCGGCAGGCGGTCACGTTCCGCTATCTGGCCGGGATGTCGTACGACGAGATCGCGGCGGTGGTGGGCGGGAACACCGCGGCGGCGCGCCGGGCGGCGGCGGACGGTCTGAAGAACCTACGAAAACACTATCCGGGCGCGACCTCGAGAGGAGCATCTACATGAGCGGCACCCGATCCCACGATGACGTCCTGAGCATGCTGTCGGCTCCCGTCGACGCCGGGACCCTGGCCCGGCTGCACCGCCGACTGGAGGCCGAGGCCCAGGCCGCCGCCCTGGTCGACATCGCCTACACCGTCGTCGACTCCCCGGTCGGCCCCCTGCTGCTGGCCGCCACCGACCGGGGCCTGGTCCGTGTCGCCTTCGCGGTCGAAGGCCACGACCAGGTCCTTCAGGCCCTGGCCGACAAGGTCAGCCCGCGCGTCCTGCGCGCCCCCGGCCGGCTGGACACCGCTGCCCGGGAGATCGACGAGTACTTCGACCACCGCCGTCGCGCCTTCGACCTGCCGCTGGACCTGTCCCTGTCCAAGGGCTTCCGGCAGCTCGTCCAGCAGCACCTGCCGGAGATCGGCTACGGCCAGACCCGCAGCTACCGCCAGGTCGCCGAACTGGTCGGCAGCCCCAAGGCGGTGCGGGCGGTCGGCACGGCCTGCGCGACCAACCCGCTGCCGGTGGTCGTCCCCTGCCACCGGGTGCTGCGCTCGGACGGCACCCTCGGCGGCTACATCGGCGGCCTGGAGGCCAAGACCGCACTACTGGAACTGGAGGCCGCGGCATGACCGCCACCACCGTCACCACCGTCACCACCGCGAGGACGGGGACGACGGCTCCCGGTGCTCACGCCGCTGTCGGGCCGTGGGCCGGCCGGGCCGAGAACGCCGACTGGGACGCGGTGGCCGCCGAACTCGACGCGTTCGGAGGCGCGCTGCTGCCGCAGCTGCTCACCCCGGACGAGGCCGGCTGGCTCCGGGACCTGTACGGGCGGCCCGAGCTGTTCCGCTCCACCGTCGACATGGCCCGCCACCGGTTCGGGTCCGGCGAGTACAAGTACTTCCACGCCCCCTACCCCGAGCCGGTCGAGCAGCTCAAGCAGGCCCTGTACCCGCGGCTGCTGCCCATCGCCCGCACCTGGTGGGAACGGCTCGGCCGCACCGCGCCGTGGCCGGACACCCTGGACGAGTGGCTGCAGATGTGCCACGCGGCCGGGCAGTCCAAGTCCACCGCGATCCTGCTGCGCTACGGCGCCGGGGACTGGAACGCGCTGCACCGTGACCTGTACGGCGACCTGGTGTTCCCGTTGCAGGTCGTGATCAACCTGGACCGGCCCGGCACCGACCACACCGGTGGGGAGTTCCTGCTGGTCGAGCAGCGCCCCCGCGCCCAGTCCCGCGGCACCGCCACCCTGCTCCCGCAGGGCCACGGCTACGTGTTCACCACCCGTGACCGGCCCGTGCGCTCCGTGCGCGGCTGGTCCGCCGCCCCCGTCCGGCACGGCGTCTCGGCGCTCCGCTCCGGGCACCGGCACACCCTGGCCCTGGTCTTCCACGACGCCGCCTAGCATCCCCGGCGGCCGCCGTCGGTCTGTCCGCATTCACCGCGCCCGCCCGCCCGCTCCTGCCGGCCGGGCGCGGTGCGCCACCTGGACCTCTGCCGGTCATCGAAGAGCGCTGACGAAGAAGGCACCCCATGAATCCCCTGACCAGCCCCCTGCTGACCGACCCCCCACCGCCGGGCCCCGACCTGGCAGTCACCGCCACCGAAGTCACCGTGCTGGTCGCGCTGGCCCAGGCGCGCGGTGCCCGGAGCATCGCCGTCGGCTCCGGCCGGACCCCGGCCGCGCTGGCAGGCGCCGACGCGATCGCCCGGGCCTGGCAGGCCGCCGGCGGCGTCGTGGCCGCAACGACCACCTGGCCGGAGACCGCAGCCTCCTGGCTGTGCCAGGCCCGCCACTTCGCCGACGCGCCGGCCGACGTGTGGGTGATGACCGGCCCGGAGGTCGGCTGGGCCCAGGTGGCCCGGCGGCTGCTGTGGTCCACGTCCTGGCGGCCCGACCGCACCCTGGCCACCGCCGCCATCGGCCGCCCCGCCACGCTGGCCCTGGTCGGCGCCCGGCAGCTGCGCGGCCTGACCGGAGCCGACGCGAACGGCGCCACCTGGATCGTCACCGACGACGGCGGCCTCACGGTCACCGGCCCCGGCCCCGGCCCCGGCAGATCACGGTGACGGCGCTGTCCGACCTGCCGGAGGTGCCGCGCGATGCGGTCGGCCCCGCCCCCTGGGGCGCTCCTGTTGCCCCAGGACCCCCGCACTCCTCGTGATCCCGCGTATCCACGCGCCTTTCGGGAATCCTGCCCGGCCACAGCCTTCGGCCGCCCCGCCGTTCCGCCCGGCCGACTGCTTCCGGAACGTGTCTCACGTTTCGGTGCGCCCGCGCGTCTTCACCACAGACAGCAGGCACAGAGAGGAGATCGACATGGACGTCCGGCACGCCTACGTGGACAGCCCGGTGGGACGGCTCCTGGTCGTCGCCGGCGACAACGCCCTGATCGGGCTCTACTTCCCGGGCTACCGGTACACGCCCCGGCCCTCGGCGTGGGGCCGGCGAGCCGACACCTCGGCCGACCCGGTGCTCGCCCAGGCCCGCAGCGAACTCGACGAGTACTTCGCCGGAAAGCGGCAGGTGTTCGACGTCGCGGCGGCGACGAACGGCGACGAGTTCCAGGAACAGGTCTGGGCGCAGCTGCGCCAGATCCCGTACGGCGCGCGGATCACCTACGGCGACATCGCGGTCGAGCTGGGCAGCAAGGGGTTCGCGCAGTCCGTGGGCCAGGCCGTGGGGCGCAACCCGGTGAGCATCGTCATCCCCTGCCACCGAGTGGTGGGCGCGGGCGGCAAACTCACCGGATTCGGCGGCGGACTGGAGCGCAAGCAGCTCCTGCTGGACCTGGAGGAGCCGGTCGAGACCCGGGCCGGACGACTCTTCTAGCTGCGCCCCGGCCGGGCGGCCCGACCGCGAACGCCCGGCACCCCCTGCCCCTTTGAAGAACAGCGAGGAACCCTTCCCCGATGGCCAGCGACACCGTCCCCGCTCTCGCCCCCGAACACCCCGTCGACCCCGGGGTGGTGATCGGCGAGGACGGGCTCGCCCGCCCCGCGTGGGCCGGCACCGATCCGCTGCTCCGCGAGTACTACGACACCGAGTGGGGCATGCCCGTGCGCGACGAGCGCGGCCTGTACGAACGCATCAGCCTGGAAGCCTTCCAGGCCGGGCTGTCGTGGGCGACGATCCTGCGCAAGCGCCCGGCGTTCCGCGCCGCGTTCGACGACTTCGACCCCGACCGGGTCGCCGGCTACGGCGACACCGACGTCGAACGCCTCATGGCCGACGCCGGGATCGTCCGCAACCGCGCGAAGATCCTCGCGGCCGTGGCCAACGCCCGGGCGACCGTCCGGCTGCGCGAACACGGCGGCCTGACCGACTTCGTGTGGGGGTTCAAGCCACTCGACACCCCCAGGCCGCGCACGTTCGCCGAGATCCCGACCACCTCCCCCGAATCGCAGGCCCTGTCCAAGGCCCTGCGCGCGCAGGGGTTCGCGTTCGTCGGCCCGATCACCATGCACGCCCTGATGGAAGCCATCGGCATCATCGACACCCACCTGCTGGACTCCCACCGCCGCGGTTCCTCCGGAATCTGGCCGGAATGACCGCCTCACCACCCAGCACCCCTGCTCGCTGGGGCCGTTCGGCCACCACACGGCCCGCCACGTCCCCCGTGTGGCGGGCCGTGTCCGTCGAGCCGCCGCCTGGAGGCGACGGGCGATGGGACGTTCGCCGTCATCATCACGCTGCTCGTGTTCCCGATCCACCGCACCCGGGAGGGCCGGTGCGGTGATCCTGGTCCCGAGTGGGTGTCACATGACGCGCTTCATGACGATCATGTGGCGTTTGAAGGGGGCGGTGTCGCTGCCCCAGGAGAGGACGGCGAAGACCTCGCCGCCGGGGAAGCCGTGGATCTCGGGTGCGGCGTCGGAGGGGGAGGGGCCGCCGGTGCTGTGGGACCAGCCGGACCAGGCGTTGCCGCCGTCGGTGGAGCGGTTGAGGTAGAGCTGGTGGTCGTTGGGGCTGATGCAGCCGATGGCCATGTTCTGCTGGGCGGCGTAGCCCGGGTCGAAGGGACTGGTCGCGAGGTGCCCGGGATCGCCGCCGCGGCCGATCGCCACCGACTCGCACCTGCCGCCGCCGGGCAGTTCGGTGTACCGGGCGTTCCTGCCGTCGCCCGGGCGGGTGCGGGCGATGCTGACCGTGTTGGTCAGGCCCCGCGAGGCGTAGAACTCCTGTTCTCCGGCGGTGAAGGTGAAGCTGTCGCTGAGGCGCAGCTCCCGGGTGTCGATGTCCTGGACCGCCCAGTCGGGCCGGAAGAGGGGGCGGCCGGGCCGGAGGTCCATCTGCTGGGTGTAGGGCCTGTTGCCGGCCGCGGTCGCCAGCTGGATGCCGTTGGTGGAGTACGTCGCCGAGACCTCGCCGGTGAGGTAAAGGGCGCCGGGGACCCTGCTCCAGCCGGTCCACCGGTTGGTGTTCCGGTCCTGGAGGAAGCTGTAGTAGGCGGCGCCGTCGTCGCCGACGCGGAACATGACCAGGCGCTGGGTGCGGGCGTCCACGTCGCCGACCGCCAGCGTGGGCGGGAGGTGGGTGCGGGCGTTGCCCGGCATCAGCTGCCAGGCGCCGTTCCCGTGCCGCCACCAGATCCGGTCGTCCTCGCCGCGGGCGGCCTCGTACGTCCCGCCGTCGTGCCACAGGGCGGTCATGGCCGACGGGGAGCGTGCGGGGCCGCCCTCGTTGATCCAGTTGCCCTCGGTCGTCGCCGCCGCGGCGGGCGAGGCCGTGAGCCCCACCGTCAGGCCGAGCCCGGCCAGCACCGCCACTGCCACGTGCGGTGCGCGGGCGACAACGGCACGGCGGCCGCGCATGCGTTCCGATCCCATCGGACCATCTCCCTCCTCCGGGCGCCTCGACGTGGTGCACGCCGGGGCGCGCCGCAATCCGAGGCGGAACTTCCGCCCGGAGCCCGGACATTGGCGCCGGCGGGAGCCGGTGACGGTGCCGTCAGCGGGGGCTTGCCCGCCGGTGCACGCGAAGACCGGCCGGCTGCCCGGGGCGCGGCTACGCGGCCGCAACGAGGTGGGTGCCGAAGAAGCCGGCCAGCCTCGCGACGGCGGGGGTGACGAACTCGTCCTTGTCGTAGAGGTCGACGTGCGACGCGCCGTCGATCCAGTGCAGTTCCTTCGGTCCGGTCGAGCGCTGGAAGGCCCGCACGCACATCCAGGCGGTCACCGCCTCGCGGCCGACGACCATGAGCAGCGGGCGCGGGGCGAGCAGGGGCAGGGCGGCGAAGGTGTCGAAGGCCGCGATGCGGTCGATGCTTGACCAGGTCAGGGCCTTGGCCGCCCGGGGATGTTCGGCGCGGGGCGTGCAGTAGTACTCCCAGCCGTCGTGGACGTGCGGGCCGCCGCGGTGGGCCTCCTCCTCGGTCGCGGGGAAGATCGGGAAGGTCCGGACGCCCCCGCCCCGGGCCTCGGCGGTGCGGGCCGCCGCAGCGGCTTCGAGCATGGCCCGGAAGACGGCCGGATCCTGGGTGCCGTCGGCGCCGTCGCGGAACTGACGGGCCATGTCGGTGGCGCTGACGGTGGCGACGGCCCTGATCCGCTGGTCGGTCGAGGCGGCGGCCAGGGCGTAGCCGCCGGAGGCGCAGATGCCCAGCGCCCCGATCCGGCCCGGGTCGGCCTCGGCGCGGGTGGTGAGGAAGGAGACGGCGGCCTTGAGGTCCTCGATCCGGTGCGCCGGGTCCTCCAGGCCGCGCGGCTCGCCCTCGCTCGCGCCCTGGAAGGCGGCATCGAAGGCGAGGGTGACGAAGCCGCGCTCGGCCAGGCGCCGGGCGTACAGGCCGGCGGCCTGCTCCTTCACCCCGCCGCCGGGGTGGCCGACGACGATCGCCGGGCGGGGGCTGCCGGTGCTGCCGTCGTCGGGGGTGTACAGGTGGCCGGCGAGGTCCAGGCCGGCGCTGGGGAAGGTCACATCGGTGATCACGGTGCTGCTCCGGTCGTCGTGCGACGGGCGGGTCGGCGCGGGGCCGACTCCGGGGCCCTCTTCGGTGGCCGCTCCTCCACCGTGGCGCCGGGGTGTGCGGGGGTGCCAGGGAGGACGCTGCCTATGCACGCCGGTACCAGGCACGAGGCCGCTCCCGTGCCGGACACTGGAACCATGACCGTCCGCGACCAGCCCTCCCGCGACAACGAGCTGGGGGACTTCCTGCGCGCCCGCCGCGCCGCCCTCGACCCCCACGGGGCCGGCTTCCCCGACGACGGACGGCTGCGCCGGGTGCCGGGCCTGCGCCGCGAGGAACTGGCGCAGCTCGCCCACGTGAGCGTCGACTACGTCGTCCGCCTGGAGCAGGGACGCACCCGGCGCGTCTCCCGGTCGGTCCTCGACGCGCTCGCCGACGCGCTGCGCCTGGCGCCGGACGAACGCGCCTACCTCTTCGCGTTGGCCGACGCGGCCCCGGCACCCGCCGCCCCACCGTCCGGCCGCCCGCCCGTGGACCCGCAACTGCGGCAGCTCCTGGCGACCATGCACGACGTCCCCGCCATGGTCCTCAACCGGCGCCTGGACGTCCTGGCCTGGAACCACGCGGCCACTGCCCTGCTCACCGACTTCGGCGCACTCGCCCCCGGGGAGCGCAACCTGATCCGCCTCACCTTCCTCGACGACGCCTACCGCGCGCTGTACGCGGACTGGCCCCGCGCCGCGCGCGACTGCGTCGCCACGCTGCGCATGGAAGTCGGCCGCCACCCGGAGGACCGTGAACTCACTTCACTGATCGGCGAGTTGACAGCCTGCGACGCGAACTTCCGGGCCTGGTGGGCCGACCACCGGGTGCGCGGCCCCCGGCAGCTCACCAAGACCTACGCCCACCCGCTGGCCGGCCCCCTGACCCTCGACGTCCAGCAGTTCACCGTCGACACCCGGCCCGACCAGCAACTCATCGCCTACACCGCCCCTCCCGGCTCCCCGGCCCACGAGGGACTGCGATTCCTCCTCCAGTGGGCACCTGCTCCGCGCGGATGACGCTCGTGTGCGGAGTCTGCTTCCGTACCTGGCCGCACTGGCGGCCAATGCGGCACTGCCGGGCCGCGTTGAGGCCCTCGGGTTGCCTGCCTCTCTGGCCATCGGCTACGGCGAAACGCACTTGCCGGACGGAGTCGACGTGATCGGTTGGCGGGAGGACCTCGGACGGTCGTCGTCCGCGAAACCGCCTCCCCGGGAAGAGGTCGAAATTCCACCACCCGCCAGAGCAGGCCGAGCGTTCATGGCGGTTCGTCAGTTTTCGTTTCGTTCATAGACATTCGTCCAGTCTCATGGGCACCCACGGGCGCTTGTCGCGCACGGGACGCATGCCGCCCTCCCGGCCCACCCCGCCCCGCTCCCCGTCGCGGCAGTCGCTGTGGGCCTTCTCGCGGCAGCGAGCGCCCTGATCGCGGAGTCGGAGAGCAACTCCGTGAAGTTCTCCTGCTGTTCAACATGGCGGTACTCGGTGAGGGATAGCATCTGCGACATCTAGATGTGTAGATGTCCTGCCGGGGCCCCGGTGGGACCTGCGCGGCTTCCTGGTGAAGGAAGCCTGCTCGAACCATGGGCGCCCGCACACCTTCTGACCAGTAGTCACGAGAACGGGAAGGGACCCCGATGACCCCCACGAAGACCGCCGGCGTCGCAGCCGCGGCCTGCCTCGCCCTCACCACCGCGCTGGCCCTGGCCAACCCGGCCCAGGCGTCCCCGATCCAGGGCGCCTATGTCGCCCTGGGCGACTCCTACACCGCCGTCGGAACACTGACCACCCTCGCCCCCGGCACACCGTCCGCCTGCCGCCAGGGCAGCGACAACTACCCCCACGTCGTGGCCCGGAAGCTCGGGCTGCAACTCGCCGACGTCAGCTGCTCCGGCGCGCAGGTCCGAGACATGACGCTTGCCCAGTCGCCGGACTCACCGCCGCAGTTCGACGCGTTGGCCCCGTCCACATCGGTGGTCACCCTGGGCATAGGAGGCAACGACAACAACACCTTCAGCACCGCCGTCCGCGGCTGCGAGGTCATCGACGCGCTCAGCGTGTTCGACATCGGATCGCCGTGCGCGGACTTCTACAAATCGACCTTCGCCGACGCCATCGCCTCGGACGAGGCGAACATCGCCGGGGCCCTCCAGCAGATCCACCGACTCTCGCCGCAGGCCAAGGTCTTCGTCGTCGGCTACCCGGACATCCTGCCGCAGAGCGGCAACTGCCGGCCGCAACTGACCCTCACCACCAAGGACACCGCCTACCTCGACGGCATCGAACTGGCCCTCAACTCCATGCTGCGGCACGCCGCCCAGAGCAACGACGCCACCTACGTCGACACCTACACCCCGAGCGTCGGGCACGACGCCTGCCAGAGCGCGTCCACCCGCTGGATCGAGCCGCTCGTCCCCGCCGGCGCCTACGCGCCGTTCCACCCGAACGCGGTCGGTCAGCAACACGTCGCTGCGGCCGTCGAAGCCGCGCTGCGGGCCGCCGGAGTCAGCTGAGGGTCCGAGGCCGCAGACCGCAGCGGGTCGATGGCCCGGCGGCCTCACCGAGGCTGCCGGGCCACCGGGCCCTCGCCCCCGACGTCCCGGTTGTTCCGGTCACACCTGGTCACACCTGGTCGCAGCCTCAAATGCGGCCCGGATCACTTGCGACGGGAGGGAGGTGGCGGGAGGGAGGTGAGAGTCCCCGCGCAACGAGGTGCGCCTCAGCCGCTGGTATCCGCGCCGCCCGAGTCCTGGTCCGCCTGGCGCCACTCGCGGTAGCGCATCACGAAGCTGGCGTTCTCGCCGTAGATCCGCCGGCGTACGTAGAGGATCGGCCGTCCGTCCGGTGCGCAGCTGACCCCCTCGCGCAGGAGCAGCGGACTGCCGGCCGCGACGTCGAGTCGCTGCGCGTCGGCGATGTCGGCGGCGATCGCGCTGAACGAGCGCCAGTCGTATTCAAGTTCGATACCGATCGCCTCGGCCACCGCCACCGTGGTGTTCCGCGACTCCGTCGACTCCGCGAAGCCTGTGGGCAGCAGGTGCGTGGCCACCCAGTAGCTGTTCACGGCCCAGGGCTGGGCGGAGATCACGATCACGGTGTCGATGCGGGTCAGCGCGCTCGTGGGCAGCCGCAGGTGCTCGGCCGCCTGCCGGTCGGGCGCCGTGTCCGAGCCGACCGACACCTCCACGGCCCGTTCCTCGGTGCCCTTCAGGCCGCGCACGGGCACGGGCACGCTCTGGCTGCCGACATCGAGGCGGGCGCTGTTCGGGTCGACATCGATCGTGGCCCGCACGACCGGCCGGCGCACGAAGGTGCCGACCCCCCGCCGGATCTCGATCGCGCCCGCACGGTCGAGCTCGGCGATCGCCTGGCGGACGGTCAATCGGTTGGCTCCGAACTGCCCGCACAGCTCCGGCTCGCTCGGCAGTCGGGAGCCCGGGGGGTACTCGCCGGTGTCGATGCGCTCCTGGATGGCGCGGGCGAACTGGAGGTACAACGGACCGTTGTTTCGTGGTGTCGGCACGTGGCGAATCCTACGGATCCGGCGCCCTGGGTCCAGTCCGGGTTCGCATCCGTGAAGTTCTCCTGCTGTTCAACCGGGTGCGGCTCGGCGAGGGATAGCATCTTCGGCATCTGGACGGCTAGACATCTAGATGCCTGGCCGGAGCCCCAGCAGACCCTGCACAGCCGCCTGGTGAAGGGCCCCGCCCCCCCGGCACCCCCATCGAATGAATCGAAACACCACGATCGAATGAATCGCAACACCACGACAACCCCGACGGGCAGGCCGACACCATGCACCACCAGCACGATCCGCACGCCTGGATCACCACACCCATCACCGCGAACCTCCTGCGCGGAGCCCTCGACCTGGAGCAGACCGAGCGCGGCCTGCTGCCGCACCGACTGCCCGCCTGGGCCCGCGCCCAGTGCGCCGACCCGCAGCTGGCCAGGGCAGAGTCCCAGCCCTCCGGTGTACGGCTGGCCTTCCGCACCCGGGCCACCGCCGTCGAACTGGACACCCTGCCCACCAAGACCGCCTACGTGGGTGCCCCGGCGCGCCCGGACGGCGTCTACGACCTGCTCGTCGACGGCCGTCTGGCCGGTCAGGCCGTCGTCACCGGCGGCGACACGCTGACCATCGACATCACCACCAGGACCGCCGAGCGCCGCCCGGGCACCGCCGGCACCCTCCGCTTCAGCGACCTGCCCGACCGGACCAAGGACGTCGAGATCTGGCTGCCGTACAACGAGACCACCGAACTCGTCGCACTGCGGACCGACGCCCCCATCGAGCCCGTGCCGGACCGAGGCCGCAAGGTGTGGCTGCACCACGGAAGTTCCATCAGCCACGGCTCCGACGCCGCCGGCCCCACCAGCACCTGGCCCGCCCTGGCCGCCGCCCTCGGCGACGTGGAACTGATCAACCTGGGCCTGGGCGGCAGCGCCCTGCTCGACCCCTTCACCGCGCGCACCATGCGGGACACCCCCGCCGACCTGATCAGCGTCAAGATCGGCATCAACGTGGTCAACCAC
Source organism: Kitasatospora sp. NPDC058492 (assembly GCF_042720685.1). NCBI lineage: Bacteria > Bacillati > Actinomycetota > Actinomycetes > Kitasatosporales > Streptomycetaceae > Kitasatospora > Kitasatospora sp. NPDC058492. The sequence continues at coordinate 339,154 of NZ_JBHXMU010000001.1, read as the reverse complement.
GACCTGATGCGCCTGCGCGCTTTCACCCCCGCCGTCCACGGCTTCCTCGACACCATCCGCGACGGCCACCCCCGAACGCCCCTGCTCGTCGTCTCGCCCATCCTGTGCCCCATGGTCGAGGACACACCCGGCCCCAGCACGATCGACCTCACCGCTCTCAGCACCGGACAACTCCGCTTCCGGGCAACGGGCGACCCCGCGGAGCGCGCGAGCGGAAAGCTGACGCTGGGCGTCATCCGGGACGAGCTGGCCCGCATCGTCGAACAGCGGGCCGCCGACGATCCGAACCTCCACTACCTCGACGGCCGCGACCTCTACGGACCGGCCGACGCCGCCGCCCTCCCGCTGCCCGACCAACTCCACCCGGACGCCGCCACCCACCAGCACATGGCCCAACGCTTCGCCACCCTCACCTTCACCACCCCGGGCCCCTTCAGCCACTGGCCGGAGCTGTGCTGTTCGGCCGGTTCGGCCGTGCGGTGTGGATGTAGTTGAGGAGTATGCCGGTGAAGGGCTCGGGGACTGGGGTGGGTGGATCGCCGAGCCGGAGTGCGACCTGATCGGCTTCGTGCTGGACCTCACGGATGGTGAGCCGGACCAGCCGCCGGAATGGGCTGGGCACAGAGCAGGATCAGTGCGGTGGCGACCCGTTCCATGGGCGGGAGCTCGTCGCTGATCATGACCTTGCGGATCAGGGCGATGCGCCGGTGCCGGCTGACCGGGCCTGGGGCGGATTCTCGGAGAAGCCGGGAAGCCGGGCAGCGTCCTCGTGCCGCGCGAGGTTCAGTACGAGTCGGCACAACCAGGTGCGGTACCAGCCGACTTGTCGGTATTCGACCTGCCCTGACGGGAGCCACACGGCCCTCTACCCATCCCCTTGCGAGGCCGGGTCGAGGGCGGCGTAGTGTGCGCAGTGTGAATGAACTGATCTTCCGGGGGAAAGACAGATTCCGCCCAGACTGGTCCGATCTCGGGCCGGTACTCATCGTCGTCACGGTCGAACTGGTCGCCGGCCACCTGAAGTTCCACCTCGGCCTCGGCCCCATGGTCCTACTCGTCGGCGGGACCGTGGCGCTGGCCGCCGCGAGCCGCCTCCTCTCCATGCGGTACTGGAGCAGGGTCGGCACCGACGGAGTCACCATCTGCTGGGGGTTCGGCCGTGGCCGCACCTACTCCTGGCAACAGATCTCCTGGATCGACGTGTCGGAGATCCAAGGCCGCGGCGCGCCCACACGTGTGGCCCGGATCCACACCACCGACGGCCGGCGCCACTGGATGTCCACCGTGATGGCCAGCGACCTCCACCCGTCGGAGGACTTCGACACCGACTTCCGGCGGGTCGTCGACTGGTGGAAGCACAACACCAGTCCGAGCCAGCGCGTCCTGCCGCAGAAGCGGTTCCGGGACCGGCTGACGCCCGTGAGGGCCGCGGTGCTGTGCACCATCGTCCTCGCCGTCGTCCTCTTCGTCTTCACCGTGGTGCTGGCCCAGTAGCCGCCTGAACGCGTCGGCCCGGCTCCCCGACGGGCGTTCCAACTGGTCGCCGGCGGCTTCGGGGTGACAACGGTGCCCTCCCGGCTCTCCCCGGTGCTGCCGCCCGGGGTGAGCCTGCTGCACGTCGAAGGCGCACCTCCCGAGCTCCGCCGGGTCCTCGTGGCGCGACTCCCCGGCCGCCCGACCCCGCCGATCACGGCCGTCACCCGAGCCATCACCCGAGCCATCACCTCGACCGCCTGATACGTGCCGCCGGGCCCCCCGGACCCGGCGCCGAGACTACCGACTCGCCGTGCACCAGTTGTCGGCGCCCGTGTGCAACCTTCTCGGTGGTGCGGCGGTGAGTAGGGCAGAGCGATGGCCCGGTTGGGTCGTCGCGCGGACGCGAAGAGGAATCGGATGACCGTGAGCGTATTGCACATCCCAGTGGAGGACCCGCCCCCGTCCGTCACGGCACCGGCTTCCGCGGGCGGCCCCGGCCTGCGGGAGCTTGACTTCGAGGGGTTCGCCGCCGCGCGCTGGCGGCAGTTGGTGCGCACCGCCTACCTGCTCACCGGCGACTACCACGAGGCCGAGGACGTGGTACAGGCGACTTTCGCGAAGGTCTTCAGGAACTGGTCCCGGATCAGCCGTCTGGAGGAGCCGGACGCCTATATCCGCCGGGCCCTGGTGAACAACAACCTGAGCCGTCACCGGCGGCGCCGGGTCAGGCAACTGCTCATGCCCGTCCTGCCCGATCGGGCGCACACCGCGGGCGGTGGCCACCGCGACGTCGAGGAACGCTCGGTGCTGCTCCAGGCGCTGGCGGAACTGCCACAGCGCCAGCGGGCCGTGGTCGTCCTGCGCTACTGGGAGGACATGAGCGAGTACCAGGTCGCCGAAGCGCTCGGCTGCTCGCTGGGCAATGTCAAGAGCCAGGCCAGCCGAGGCCTGGCGAAACTGCGCGGACACCCGGCGTTGGCCCTGTATGCGGCGGACACCGGTTCGACGACCGACGGCACGAACGGAGACAACAGGTGATGGACACCGAGAACATGATGCGCGGCGCTCTGCGAGATGAAGCGGCCCGGGTCGCGGTGGGGGACTGGTCTGCCGGACCCGTGCAGGTCCAGGTGCGCAGGCAGCAGCGGGGGCGCCGGGTGGCGATGGGCGCGTCGGCTGTGGTGGCCGCGCTCGCGGTGGTGGCGGGCACGGGCGCGGTACTGTCCGCGCAGCGCGCGGTCCAGACCGTCGGGCCGGCCTCGCAGGCCCTGGCCGTACCGGAGGGGCCGGCTCCCGAGGCCGTGGTGGTGGAGCCTGGCCAGCAACTGTCGTTGGGCCGCCAGGACTGGTGGATGCAACTGAACGACCAGGAGATCTGCATCCACGACGCCCCCGCCTACCGCAGCGGTCCGGGGTGCGGCGGGCACTCCTGGGCGGGCGGAGCGACCGAGATCGTCATGCAGTACTACGGGAACCCCCCGCAGTACCAGGAGGGTCTGTACAACCTCATCTACCACGGGCCCGGGCGGGTGGCCCGGATGACCATCGAGATAGACGGCCAGGCGTCCTGGGCCACCGTTGCCTCCCTTCCCGGCAACCCGGGCTACGCCACCGGCTATGTCTGGGGGCCGCCCGGCCGCAAGACCCCCAACGGTTCGACGGCATACCCGTTCGAAGGCGTCAAGCTCGCCGCGTACGACGCTCAGGGGAAGGTGCTGGCGAGCAAGACGCTGACCTCCTGAATCAGACCGCCGCCGCGATCCCGGCGGTGCCCGGCCGGTCGGCGAAGCCGCCAAGTGGCTGCTCTCCCACCCGCAGTGCGTCCGGACGTTCGGGTTGAGGCCCGACGGGTCGGACGCGCCGGGCGAGGACGGTGCCGTCACGGCGCCTGGTTGCCGGGGATCCGCGTCGGTGGGAGGCGTCTGCTCGGCCCCTCCCACCGGTCCGGGCTCCCTCCCCGGCACCGACACTCCAACTCGGCTCCGGCAACGGCCGACTGGGAGTCGGCGCGCTGCCGGGCGGGATCGGCTACCTGCGGATCGACTCCTTCCAGGACTGCGTCACCGGCGGCAGCTGCCAGCAGCAGGCCGCCGAACTCGACCGGGCGATCGACACCCTGCAAGGACCTGGCGCTCGCCCTGGCAGCCGCCGTCCTGCGCCAGCCTTGAGCTCAGCCCTGAGCTCAGCCTTGAGCTCAGCCTTGAGCTCAGCCTTGAGCTCAGCCCTGAGCTCAGCCTTGAGCTCAGCCCTGAGCTGCGCCGAGCCACCTGCCGAGCGCCTCGCCGAGCCCGTCCGGGGCTTCACCGCTGCCGCCCGCCCAGGCGACGAAGCCGTCCGGGCGGACCAGCAGGGCGGCCAGCGTGGGCTGTTCGGGGCAGTGGGAAGTCACGATCCGCAGCCGGTCGCGGTGGCCGTCGGCGCGGGCGCGCAGCTCGGGGTCGTCGGTGAGGTCCAGCAGCAGCGCGCGGCCGTCGTGCAGGTGGTCGGCCAGTTTGCTGCCGTCGGCGAGTACGAGGTCCGGCGCGCTGCGGCCCACCAGCGGGTGCTCGCCGGGCAGGTCGTAGCGCTGCCACACGCCGGAGAGTTGCTTGACGAAGTAGGTGGTCCCGGCCGCGGTGTCGGCCAGCTGGGCGACGACGTTGCGCAGCGCGCCGCTGCCCGGCCCGGGCCGCATCAGCGTGACCTGAGCCCTCGTCCAGTCCAGGACCCAGGTGCCGATCGGGTGCCGCTCGGCGGTGTAGCTGTCCAGCAGGCCCTCCGGCGCCCAGCCCTGCACGGTGGCGGCGAGCTTCCAGCCGAGGTTGATCGCGTCGCCGATGCCGAGGTTGAGCCCCTGGCCGCCGAACGGGGAGTGCACGTGCGCCGCGTCGCCGGCCAGCAGCACCCGGCCCGCGCGGTAGGTGCTCGCCTGGCGGGCGTTGTCCGTGAAGCGGGTCGCGCTGTGCACCTTGGTGATCGTCACGTCCACGCCGCTGACGTTGCGCAGGCTGGCCTGCAACTCCTCGGCGGTGACCGGCGACTGGCGGTCTGCGGGCGGACCGTCGAACTCCACGGTGAGGATCCGGCCCGGCACCGGCCCGTGCACGTACGTCCCGACCGGGGTCCGGTTCCAGCCGGCGCCCAGGGCCTCGGAGCCGGTCATCTCCACTATCGCCTGGTGGCCGGTGATCTCCGGGGCCGTGCCGGGGAAGTCGAACCCGGCGAGCCGGCGCACCGTGCTGCGGCCGCCGTCGCACCCGACCAGCCAGCCGGTTCGGATCGGCGCACCGCCGTCGGTGTGCGTACCCGGGGAACGGGACATGGTCGCTCCGAGATCCGCCGGATCAAGGTAGCCACTGTCAACAACCTGCTTTTCCCCGGCGCCTGCCAGGCGGTCCAGGTCAAGCGCCGCCGCACCGACCGCAAGACCGGCAAGACCACCATCGCGACCATCTACGAGGTCACCAGCCTGACCGCCGAACAGGCCACTCCCGCCCAGCTCGCGCAACTGATCCGGAACCACTGGAAGATCGAGGCCCTGCACCACGTCCGCGACACGACCTTCGCCGAGGACGCCTCCCAACTGCGGACCGGGAACGTCCCCCGCGCCATGGCGACCTGGCGCAATCTCGCTGTTGGAGTCCTATGGCTGAGCGGCGTCAGGAACATTGCGGCCGGCCTCCGCCGCAACGCGCGCGACGCACGCCGCCCCCTCGCGCTCCTCGGCCTTGCGTGATCAGCTCTGGCGCCGAACCCGGTGACACGCGTGTGCCGTACAGGGAGACTGGCGATACACATATACGAGCAGTCGAAGGCCGAAGGGCAAAGAGTGGCACTGGCGAAGAAAGGGTCCCGCCGCATTGTCGTCGACGGCGTCGAGTACCGCTGGCGAGTGAGCAGGAAACCGTGCTGCGACTACGACGGCATCACCTTGGGTTACATGGTGGAGGACGCGGCCTGTCCCGGAACGACGCTCGTCGTGGAGACCGGTCGGCCGGCCGTGCTCGAACCGAACATGCTGCCGGCTGAGGTCGTCCTGCCGCGCGAAGTCGCCGCAGGTATTCGGGCCGGGCGGTCGAACGGCTGGACGCCCAGCTCCAACGGTTCGCCGTTCAAGCTGCACCTCTCCGCTGTCTGACCGGGACGTACCGAAAGAGGCGCGGCAGCGCGGGTGGGAAACCGGTCTCCCACGGGATCCGAGCGTGGCGGAGCCTGGCCACGTGCTACGACGAGACGCCCGACAACTACATGGTGAGGCTCCAGCCGGGCCATCCGGCTCGGTCGGCTGGCTCTCGCCGCCGCAGATCGGGCGGTGTGGACAGCGACGTTGTCGCTGTCCAACTGGCCGTTTCTGTGTCCGAGTTGCCCGCGCTTCGGTCGCGGGGGGCCGGCGTGGGTGCGTTCGGGTTCAGGGTCAGCTCTCGACCCTGAAGGAGCGCGGGTGCGAGTTGAACCTGACCGAACGGCCGGCCGACACGCTGAACAGGGATCCGCCGGTGCAGTCCTCGCCCCAGTAGAAGCGGACCGTGCTGTCCGTCGCGTTGTTCACGCCTGACAGGGGCCCGTGCGCCTCCCTCGGCACGTCGTAGCAGCCCGGGGCCGGGTCGAGGTAGGGCACGCCAGGGCCGACGCCCGACCCGCCGGGGAAGATCACGTTGTAGAACGTCAGGGTGCCCGTGGCGGCCTGGGCGGAGGCGGGGACGGCCACGGCCAGCGTCCCTGCGGCGATGAGGGTACCGATCGTCGTGACGAGGCGTCGCATGATGGGACCTCCGGTACGCCGGGTCGCCGGGTGCGACCCGTGGTCGCAACCAACGGTAAGTCTGCGTACGCGAATCGTCACCGGCGTGAAGGGGTGCGAACGGGGCGCGAAGGCCTTGTCCCTGCCAGGTGACAGCCCGGCAGGGGCGTCGTCCGTCGCTTCCGCCGACGGCGCGCCCTGGACGCAGGCCCGTCCGCGGCCGGAACGGAACGGAACGGAAGGGGCCCCCGGGGCGGGAGTGGGGCTCCCGGCCCGGGGGCCCGTGGTGCGTCCGGCTGGTCAGGACGCTGTGGCGGCGTCGATCAGCGGTCGGTGGCAGGCCACCGCGCGGCCTGGTGCCACCTCCCGCAGCTGCGGCTCCTCGGTGGCGCAGCGGGTGTCGGCCAGCGGGCAGCGGGTGCGGAAGCGGCAGCCGCTGGGCGGGGCGAGGGGGGAGGGCGGGTCGGTGGGGAGGAGGCCGGTGTCGCGCAGCGGGCGGCCGGGTTCGGGGACGGCGGCGAGCAGGGCGGCGGTGTAGGGGTGGGCCGGGGCGGCGAGGACGGCTTCGGTGGGGCCGCGTTCGCAGATGCGGCCGAGTTGGAGCACGGCCACCTCGTCGCTCACCGCGCGGACCACGCCGAGGTCGTGGGAGATGAAGAGGCCGGCCAGTCCGCGTCCCTCGGTGAGCCCGCGCAGCAGGTTGAGCACGGTGGCCTGGGCCGAGACGTCGAGGGCGGAGACCGCCTCGTCGGCGATCAGGACGCGCGGTCCGGCGGCCAGGGCCCGGGCGATGGCGACGCGTTGGGCCTGCCCGCCGGAGAGCTGGTGGGGGCGGCGGTCGCCGAACAGGGCGGGCGGCAGGCCGACGGCCGACAGCTGCTCGGTGACGACCTGCTCGCGGTCGCGGGCCGGGTCGGGATGGGCGTCGAGGGGTTCGGCGACCAGGTCGCGGACCCGGCGGTGCGGGTTGAGGGAGGAGAGCGGGTCCTGGAACACCATCTGGAGGCGGGGCCGGACGGCCCGCAGGGCGCGCGGGGAGAGGGTGGCGAGGTCGGTGCCGTCGAGGGTGACGGTGCCGGTGGTGGGCGGGGGCAGCCGCAGCAGGGCCTTGGCGATGCTGCTCTTGCCGGAGCCGGACTCGCCGACCAGGGCGAGGGTGCGGCGGGGGTGGAGGGCCAGGTCGACGCCGCTGACGGCGTGCAGCGGGCCGGAGCGGGTGCGGTGGACGACGCTGAGGCCGGTGGCCTCCAGGACGGCCGTTCCGGGTGCGGTGGCTTCGGGAGCGACGGCTGCGTGGGCAGCGGCGTCGGGGGCGGTGGTCACGCCGCGGGCTCCAGTTCGTCGGGCGAGGAATCGGGCGAGGAATCGGGCGAGGAATCGGGCGAGGGCGAAGGGGAGGACGAATGCGAGGACGACGGCGCGTCAGACGGCGCGGTGAGCGGGAAGTGGCAGGCGGCGGTGTGGCCGTCCGCCGCGGTGTGGGTGGGGGGCGCGGTCGTGGTGCAGAGGTCCGTCGCCAGTTCGCAGCGCGGGGCGAAGGGGCAGCCGGGGGTGGGCCGGGTGAGGTCGGGCGGCGAGCCGGGGATCGCGGGCAGGGTGCGGCGCAGCGGGCCGGTGACCCGCGGTACGGAGCGCAGCAGGGCCGCGGTGTAGGGGTGCCGGGGGTGGCGGGTGACGGCCTCGGTGGGGCCGGTCTCCACGATCCGGCCGCCGTACATGACGGCGATCCGGCGGGCCCGCCCGTACAGCAGGCCGATGTCGTGGGTGATCAGCAGGGTGGCGAGGCCGCGGCTGCGCCGGTGCTGGTCGAGCAGGTCGAGGACGGTGCGCTGGACGGTGACGTCGAGGGCGGTGGTGGGTTCGTCGGCGAGCAGCAGGGCGGGTTCGCCGGCCAGGGCGGCGGCGATGCCGACGCGCTGGCGCAGGCCGCCGGAGAGCTCGTGCGGGTGGGCGCGGGCCCGCCGGGCGGGGTCGGGGACGTCGACGGCGGCGAGCAACTCGGTGGCGGTGCGCAGCCGTTCGCGCCGGGAGAGCCGGCGCCGGTTGGTGAGGGACTCGGTGACCTGGTCGGCGATCCGGACCACCGGGTTGAGCGAGGTCATCGGGTCCTGGTGGACCATGGCGATGCCGGTGCCGAGCAGTTCGGCGCGGCGGGTGCGGGAGGCGGCGAGCAGGTCCTCGCCGTTCAGTCGGATCTCGCCGGTGGCGACGGCCCTGGTGGTGCGGGACTCGACGCCGAGGACGGCGCGGGCGAGCACGGACTTGCCGGAGCCGGACTCGCCGACCACGCCGAGGCACTCGCCGGCCGCGATGGTGAGGCTGACGCTGTGCAGGACGTGCAGGGCGCGGCCGTCGGGGGTGTGCAGGACGGTGTCCAGCGAGCGGACGTCGAGCACCGGGACGTCGAGGGCAGGTCCGTCGAGCGCCGGGACGGCAAGGGCAGGGGAGTCGAGGTCGGGGGCGGAGGTCATCCGCGCGCTCCCTTCGGGCCGGCGGGGCCACCCGAACGCAGGTGCTCCCCGAGGTAGTTGAGGGCGAGGACGGTCAGGCAGAGCACGGCCGCGGGTGCCAGCGAGATCCACGGCGCGCTGCCGAGGGCCGTGCGCCCCTCGGCGATGATGCCGCCCCAGGAGGGCTCCGGCGGGCGCAGTCCGAAGCCGAGGAAGCTGAGCGAGCCCTCGGCGACGATGGCGACGGTGGTGGCGGTGAAGGCGAAGGTGAGGGCGGCCGGCACGACGTGCGGGACGATGTCGCGGCGCAGGATGCGCAGCGGGGCGGTGCCGAGCATGCGGGCGGCCTGGACGAAGCCGCGCTCGCTGAGCGAGAGCACGACGGCGCGCACCACCCGGGTGAAGTGCGGGACGGTGAACAGCCCGATCAGCGTGCCGATCACGGTGAGGCTGGGGCCGCGCAGCGAGACCACGATCATCACCAGGATCAGGCTGGGCACGGACATCAGCAGGTCGGTCGCGAAGCCGATCGCCTTGTCGAGCGGGCCGCGGAACCAGCCGGCGGCGAGGCCGAGCGTTCCGCCGCCGAGCAGGCCGACCAGGATGGTGAGGACGGCGACGGTGAAGGAGGCGCGGGCGCCGGCGACGGTGCGCTGCAGGACGTCCCGTCCGGCGCTGTCGGTGCCCAGCCAGTGGCCGGGGCCGGGGGCGGCGGCGGGGTGGGCGAAGTCGCCGTGCAGCGGGTCGAAGCCGGGCAGCAGGGGCAGCAGCAGGGCGGCGAGGGCGACCACGGCCAGCCAGGCCCCGGCGGCGAGCACGCCGGCGGGGGGCCGGCGGCGGGCGGTGCGCGCCGGGGCCGCCTCGGCGGTCACGGCGGTCACGGCGGTGGTCTCAGCGGTGCTCATGGGCGATCCTCGGGTCGATCGTGCGGTACAGCAGGTCGACCGCGAAGGTGGCCGCGACCACGCCGAGGGCGCTGACCACCACCACGGCCTGGACGACGGGGAAGTCCCGGCCGGAGATGGCCCCGGCGGCCAGGCTGCCGACGCCGGGCACCGCGAACAGCGACTCGACCAGCACCGAGCCGCCCAGCGAGGTGCCGATGCCGATGCCGACCAGGGTGACCAGCGGCAGGCTGGAGGGCCGCAGGGCGCGGCGCAGCAGCAGCCGGGTGGTGGCCATGCCGCGGCTGCGGGCGGCGGCGATGTACGGCTGGTCGAGGGTGTCGAGCAGTTGTCCGCGCAGGGTGCGGGTGAACACGGCGGCCTCGGTGAGGCCGAGGGTGAGGGCGGGCAGCACCAGGTGGCGCAGGTTCTCGGCCGGGTTCTCGGTGAACGGGGTCCAGCCGGTGGCGGGCAGGACGCGCAGTTGGACGGCGGCGAGCCAGATGAGCAGCAGGCCGAGGGCGAAGCCGGGGACGGCGAGCCAGCCGAAGGTGCCGGCGGTGGCGATCCGGTCGAAGGTGCCGCCGGGGCGCCAGGCGGAGAGCAGGGCGACGGGCACGGCCAGGGCGAGTGCCACCAGCTGGGCGGCGAGGAAGAGTTCGAGGGTGACGGGGATGCGGTCGGCGAGTTCGGTGGTGACGGCGGCTCCGGTGGACAGCGAGTGGCCGAGGTCGCCGTGCAGGGCGTCGGCGATCCACTGCCAGGTGGCGGCGAACAGGTTGCGGTCCAGGCCGAGCCCGGCCTCGTAGGCGGAGATCTGCTCGGGGGTGGCGGTGGGGCCGAGGGCGGCGACGGCGGGGGAGCCCGGCATCAGGTGGGGCAGGTACAGGGCGGCGACGGTGACCAGCAGCAGCACGGCCGCGGCGCGGCCGAGCCGCCCGCCGTGGCGCAGCGCGGTGCGGGTGCGGGGGGTCACCGCTTCACCCACAGGGGGGCGGGGGAGACGTTGAGGACGGTGCGCTTGGACAGGTCGGGCAGTCCGCCGACCTTGGCGGAGCCGAGGAATCCGACGGTGTTCTCGGTGAGGAAGGCCATCGGCACCTCGCCGACGACCCGCCGGGCGGCCTGCTGGTAGGCGGCCGCACGCTGGGCGGGGTCGGTGGAGGAGCGGCCCTCGGCGATCGCCTTCGAGGTCTCCGGGTCGGACCAACTCATGAAGTTGTACGGCGAGTTGGGCAGGTAGAGGCTGGTGAGCGCGGTGTCGGTGTCGCCGAACATGCTGGTGGGGAAGTCGATCACCTGGAACTTGCGCTGGAGCATCGCGGTGCCCAGGCCCGCGGCGTCGAGCGGCTTGATGGTCACCTTGATCCCGGCCTCGCCGAGCATCTGCTGGAGCACGGTGGCGCGCTGCTGGCCCTCGGGGCGGCTGTCGACGAGGTAGTCGAAGGCGAGGTCGGGGTGGCCGGACTCGGCGAGCAGCGCCCGGGCCTTGGCCGCGTCGTGGGCCGGGTACCCGGGGGCGGTGCGGTACGGGGAGCGGGAGCCGATCGGGCCGTCCGAGACGGCGCCCTGGTCGAGGGAGACGACCTTCTCCAGGGCCTCGCGGTCGATCGCGTACTGCACGGCCCGGCGGACCCGCACGTCGTCGAAGGGCGCCGACGTGGTGTTGAAGACCATGGTGGTGGTGCCGCCGGGCCCGGTGGCGCGGCGCAGCCCGTCGGCGGAGGCCTGCTTGAACTGGCTGGGCGTCTCGGTCCAGATCAGGTCGGTGTCGCCGGAGCGCAGCGACTGGTAGCGGCTGTCGGTGTCGGTGAGCACCCGGTAGACGAGCTTGTCGGCGTGGCCCTTGGCGCCCCAGTACGCGGGGTTGCGGGCGAGGGTGACGGAGACTCCGGGCTGCACGCTCTCCACGGTGTACGGGCCGGAGCCGACGGCGGGGGAGTCGCCGGCCGGGGCCTCGGAGACGTAGCCGAGGGAGCGGGTGAACAGGTTGGGGAAGGCGGCGTCGGGCGCCTTGAGGGTGAAGGTGAGGGTGGTCGGGCCGGAGACGGTGGTGGCGCCGATGGTGGCTGCGTCGATGGCGCAGGCGCACTTGCTCTCCGGCTTGGCGAGCCGGGTGACGTGGTCGGCGACGGCCTGGGCGTCCAGCGGCTTGCCGTCGCTGAACTTCACGCCCTCGTGCAGGTCGAGGGTCCAGACCGTGGCGTCCGCGTTGGGGGTGAAGGACTTGGCGAGGTAGGGCTGGACGGCGCCGTTGTCGCCGTTGACCATCAGCGGGTCGTACAGGGCGTTGGCGAGGACCATCATCGGCATCGAGGTCAGGGTGCCGTCGGCCGGGTCGAGCTTGGCGAACGGCCGGTCCAGGCCGATCTTGAGCGTGCCGCCGTCCACGGCCGGTCCGTCGTTCGCCGCGCCGGTGTTCCCGGCGCCGGCGCCGGAGAGCGCGTCGTCGGAGGCGGAGCAGGCGGTGAGGGTGAGCGCGGCCGTGCAGGCCGCCGCTACCAGGAGGTGGGTGTGCCGCTTCATGGTTCCTCGGTTCGGGGGAGGGGGGAGGGGAGCGGGGGCGGCCTGGGGGAGTGCGGCCGCCGACGCCCCACACCATTCCGGAAGTGGCAGTACTGCCAAAAGGCAGTTGTGCAAATTTCAGATGACGAGACCCGGAAGAGTCGGCACTCGCCTTGAGCGAGCACGGTCGGACGTGATTCGGTACTGACAGCCGCCCCCTCGGCGGCCCCATCCACACTCAACTCACCGAGAGGAAACGGAAGAACCATGCAGGGGACGGACACCGCGGCGGAGCAGGGCATGCGCGACCGCAAGAAGGCGCGTACCCGCGACAGCATCCGCACCGCGGCGCTCGACCTCTTCGAGGAGCAGGGCTTCGAGCGCACCACCGTGGACCAGATCTGCCGCCGCGCCGACATCGCCCACCGCACGTTCTTCCGCTACTACCCGGCCAAGGAGGCGCTGCTGTTCGGCTGGGACTTCGGCCAGGCCATCCTCGACGCCTTCGCCGCCGCCCCCGCCGAACTCCCGCTCTGGGCCGCGCTCGACCACGCGCTGACCGCCACCGGCGGCCGGCTCGAAGAGCCCGTCGAGCACACCGAGCGCCGCCGCCGGCTGCGCCGGAGCCTGATCGAGGTGCAGGGTTCCGTGCACAACTACGCCGTGGTCGTGATCGACGGCTTCACCGAACGCACCGTCACCATCGCGGCCGAGCGGCTCGGCGTCGACCCGGCCACCGACCTGCGCCCGACCGCGCTCGGCGCGCAGTTCGGCGGCATGGTGCGCCACCACGTCCTGATCGCGTCCGAGACCGGCACGGTGGCCGAATGGCGCCAGGCCTACCGGGACGTGCTCGACACCGCCGGCTGACCCGAGCCGACAGCCCCGCACCTCTACACCCCGTCACCGCGACACCCCTGGGCGATGCCGCCGGCCGTCCGGACGGCACCGCACGCCCTTTCCGCCCCCCTCCCCCCCTTCGCGCGGCCCGCCGCGCACCTTCACCACCTGCTTCGCACTTCCCGAAAGGCCCCCGCATGTCCCTGGTCAACTTCCGCGACCCCGCAGCGCTCGCCGACCCCGCCGGCCGGTGGATCCGCCCCGGCACCCTGTTCCGCTCCGCCCAGCCCTTCCCCGCCGCCGACGAGACCGTCGTCGCCCAGCTGCGCGAGCACGGCATCACCACCATCGTCGACCTCCGGGGCGAGCCCGAGAGCCGCCCCGAGGACTGGGCCGCCGCCGAGGCCGCCGGCATCGCCGTCGTCCCCGCCCGGATCGAGCCGACCAACGACGAACTGGCGCAGGCCATGCGGGCCATGACCACCGCGGAGGACCTCGGCGCCTTCTACCTGCTGATGGCCGAGTCCGCGCCGCAGGGGCTGGCCGCCGCCGTCGAGGCCGCCGTCCGCCCGGGCGGCGTGCTGGTGCACTGCGCGGCCGGCAAGGACCGCACCGGGCTGCTCACCGCGCTGCTGCTGGAGCTGCTCGGGGTGCCCGCCGAGGAGATCGTCGCCGACTACGCCCGCACCAACGAGGCGATCGAGCAGATCTGGGCCGGCCTCGCCGACCGCAACCGGGCCGCCCTCAACGAGGTCGAGGCCGGCCGGATGGTCGTCCCCGCCCCGCTGCTGGAGGCTCCCGCCGGGGCGATGAGCACCTTCCTCGACCTGGTCCGCGCCGAGAACGGCGGCGCCGAGGGCTTCCTGACCGCCTGCGGGGTCGGCGCCGAGACCCTGGACGCCTTCCGCGCCAAGGCCGCCGCCCGTACAGCCGCCGGTGCCGAGGCCCGCACCGCCGCCCGCACCGAGGCCGGTACCGCCGCCCGTACCGCCGCGTCGAACACCGCCGAGGTGACGGCATGCTGACCCTGCTGCGGCACACCGACGGCACGCCCTTCCGCGACCTCAACCACAACGGCACCATGGAGCCCTACGAGGACCCGCGGCTGCCCGTCGAGGAGCGGGTCGAGGACCTCCTCACCCGGATGACCTTGCAGGAGAAGGCCGCGCTGATGCTGCACGGCCGGATGCTCCCCGGCGACCAGGGCCCGTTCCCCTCCGGCGCCCGCCTGATCACCGAGCGCGGCCTCACCCACTTCGCCATGATGGCCGTCCCCGACCCGCGCGCGATGGCCGAGTGGAACAACCACGTCCAGGACCTCGCCGCGGCCGGCCGGCTGGGCATCCCCGTCACCCTCTCCTCCGACCCCCGGCACGGCTTCACCGCCAACCCGGCCACCGCCCACACCGGCGGCGGCTTCAGCACCGGCCCCGAGCCGATCGGCCTCGCCGCCACCGACGACCCCGACCTGGTGCGCCGCTACGCCGACCTGATCCGCCGCGAGCTGTGCGCCGTCGGCATCCGGGTCGCCATCCACCCGATGGCCGACCTCGCCACCGAGCCCCGCTGGGCCCGGATCAGCGGCACCTTCGGGGAGGACCCGGAGCGCGCCTCGCGGATGATCACCGCCTACATCGAGGGCCTCCAGGGCGGGCCGATCGGCCCGGACAGCGTCGCCTGCATGACCAAGCACTTCCCCGGCGGCGGCCCGCAGGCCGGCGGCGAGGACTCGCACTTCGCCGCCGGGCGCCGACTGGTCTACCCCGGCGGCGAGTTCGAGACCCACCTGCGCCCCTTCGAGGCGGCCTTCGCCGCGGGCACCGCGCAGATCATGCCCGCCTACGCGATCCCCTCCGGCAGCGGCCTCGACGAGGTCGGCGCCAACTTCAACCGGGACGTCATCACCGGCCTGCTGCGCGGTCGCTACGGCTTCGACGGCGTGGTCTGCACCGACTTCAACGCCATCACCGGCATGGACGTCCCCGGAGTGGTCACACTGCCCCCGCGGCACTGGGGCGTCGAGGAGCTGTCCGTCGCCGAGCAGGTCGTGCTCACCCTGGACGCGGGCGCCGACCAGCTCGGCGGCGAGACGGACCCGGAGCTGATCCTGGCCGCCGTCCGCTCCGGCGCGGTGACCGAGGCCCGGCTCGACGAGTCGGTCCGCCGCATCCTGCGCGACAAGTTCCGCCTCGGCCTCTTCGCCGACCCGTACGTCGACCCGGAGGCCGCCGCCGACCTGGTCGGCGCCCCGGAGGGCCGGGCGCTGGGCCGCGAGGTCCAGCGCCGCTCGGTGGTCCACCTGGCCGGCGAGCCGCGCACCGCCACCCGGCTGTACGTCGAGGGCATCGACCCCGCCGTCGCCGCCGGGTACGGCACCCTCGTCGAGGACCCGGAGCGGGCCGAGCTGGCCGTGATCCGCCTCGCCACCCCGTACGAGCGGCGTGAAGGGATGCTGGAGCAGCACTTCCACAGCGGCTCGCTGGAGTTCGAGCCGGCCGAGGTCGACCGGCTCACCGCGCTGGCCGCCACCGTGCCCACGGTGTTCGCCGCCCAGCTGGAGCGGCCCGCCGTGCTCACCCCGCTCGCCCCGCACGCGGCGCTGCTGATCGGCGAGTTCGGCGCCGCGGACGAGGTCGTGCTGGACGCCGCGCTCGGCCGGGCCCCGATGACCGCGACGCTCCCGTTCGACCTCCCCCGCTCGGACGCCGCCGTCGCCGCCTGCCGCGAGGACGTGCCCTTCGACACCCGCGCCCCGCTCTTCCGGCACGGGCACCGGGCCGCCGGGGAGGGCTGAGGCACCCTGGCCGGGGCCGCCGGGGCCTGCCACCGACCAGTGGCAGGCCCCGGCGCGGGTGGAGCCGATCCGCTGATCAGACCGGATGAATTACCGGCGCTCTCGCCCGTCCGCCGGTGTGTGCGGCCGACCGATCGGGTACCGGTGCATTCCGTCCGCCTCCCCCATCCGGCCCGCGCGGCCCAGACCTGGAGGTCCGCATGTCCACCGACTCCAGCGCACGGAACTGCCCGTTCGACTTCGCCGAGACCCTAGAGTTCGACCCGACGCTCCGGCAGCTCATGAACGACGCACCGGTCAGCCGCATCCGCCTGCCCTACGGCGAGGGGGAGGCCTGGCTCGTCACGGGCTACGACGACGTGCGCACGGTGACCACCGACCGGCGGTTCAGCCGCCACGCCATCGTCGGCCGGGACTTCCCGCGCATGACCCCGGAGCCGATCGTCCAGGCCGAGGCGATCAACGTCATGGACCCGCCCGCCAGCGCCCGCCTGCGCAGCCTGGTGTCCAAGGGCTTCACCCCCGACCACATCGAGCGGATGAGGGAGCGCACCCAGCACGTGGTGAACGGGCTGCTGGACCGCATGCGGGACCAGGGCCCCCCGGCCGACCTCATGGAGCACCTGGCCCATCCGCTCCCGCTGATCACGATCTGCGAGGTCCTGGAGATCCCCGAGGCCGACAGCGCCCAGCTGCGCGCCAACGCCCGGACGATGATGGACGTGAGCCTGGCCAACAAGCCGAACGCGGTACGCGCCAAGGCCGACCTGCGGGCGTACTTCGCCGAGCTGACCGCCGAACGGCGCAGGAACCCCGGCGACGACCTGATCAGCGTGCTGGCCACGGCCCGCGACGGCGACGAGGTCCTCGACGAGAAGGAACTCACCGTGATGGCCATGGTCCTGCTGATCACGGGCCAGGACACCACGACGTACGAGCTCGGCAACCTCTCGTACACCATCCTCAGCCGGCCCGACGTGCTCGCCGCACTGCGCGAGCGGCCCGAGACGCTCTCCCGCACGCTCCAGGAGCTGCTGCGCTTCATCCCCTTCCGCAAGGGCGTCGGCATCCCCCGGGTGGCCCTTGAGGACGTGGAGCTGAGCGGGGTGACGATCCCGGCGGGGGACATCGTGCACGTCTCCTACCTGACGGCCAACCGGGACGGCCGCAGGTTCGACCGGCCCGACGAGCTGGACCTGGAGCGGACCAGCCCCTCCCACATGACCTTCGGCTGGGGCGCGCACCACTGCCTCGGCGCGCCGCTGGCCGTCACCGAACTCGAAGTCGCCCTCGGGACGCTGCTGGAGCGCTTCCCCAGGATCGCGCTGGCGAAGCCGGCCGCGGAGCTGGCGTGGAACACCACGTCCATCTGGCGCTATCCGCTGGCGCTGCCGGTCACCTGGTGACGGTGCCCCCACGCTCCGGCGGCCGCCCGCAGCCACCCGCTGCCGGAAACACCGCGCATGTCGGCCCGCACCCCCGGGGGTGTGCGGGCCGACATGCGGGACGGGCCCGCCTTCCGTAAATTGGGCTAGGTGGCCTGAACCAACTTGCGGCCAGCACGACCGCCCGCACCGCGATCAACCGATGCTCGCCCGGTCGGCTCGTCGGCCGCTGAGTTGGGTCCCGCCCGGTGCGTCCCGCCGACCGCGCCCTCCGCGCGTCCGGCTCGCAGCGGCTGCCGTCGAGTGGTGAAATCCCGCCCCGCCAGGGTCGCACCGGGAACACCGCTCGTCTGGAGGAAGTGCCGTGGCAGTTCTGTGCAAACCGGCGATAGACGTACCCGAGCACGTCATCACCAACGAGGAGACCATCGAGCTGGCGCGCAGGCTCCACCCCGACCATCCACAGCTCGAACTGGCGCTGCGTCTCATCAAGAACACCGGAGTGCGCAAGCGGCACCTGATCCAACCCATCGAAGTGGTGCTGAAGCACCCGGGGTGGGACGAGCGCAGTGCCGTCTTCGCGGCGGAGTCGAAGGCCCGCGTCCCGGCGGTGGTTATCAGGGCCCTCGAACAGGCCCAAGTGGAGGCGTCCCAGATCGACTTGATCGTCTATGTGTCGTGCACCGGTTTCATGATGCCGTCGCTCACGGCGTGGCTGATCAACAGGCTGGGCTTCCGGCCGGAGACCCGGCAGCTGCCGATCGCCCAACTGGGGTGTGCGGGCGGCGGTGCGGCGGTGAACCGGGCCCACGACTTCTGCTCGGCCTACCCGGGCGCCAACGTGCTGATCGTGGCCTGCGAGTTCTGCTCGCTGTGCTACCAGCCCACGGACCTGGGCGTGGGCTCGCTGCTGTCCAACGGCCTGTTCGGCGACGGGATCGCCGCCGCCGTGGTCCGGGGCGAGGGCGGGACCGGAATGCGGCTGGAACGCAACGGCTCGTACCTCATCCCGGACACCGAGGAGTGGATCTCCTACGCGGTCCGCCCCACCGGATTCCACTTCCAGCTGGACAAGAGGGTGCCGGGGACGATGGAGCCGCTCAGCCCGGCCCTGCGCGCGGTGGCGGAGCAGCACCAGTGGGACGTGGGCACGCTGGACTTCTACATCGTCCACGCCGGCGGCCCACGCATCCTGGACGACCTCAGTCGCTTCCTGGAGGTGCCGCCCGAGGCGTTCCGCTTCAGCCGGGCCACCCTCACCCAGTACGGCAACATCGCCAGTGCGGTCGTACTCGACGCCCTGGCCCGGATGTTCGACGAGAAGTCGGCCCTCGACGGGCACCAAGGGCTGCTGGCCGGGTTCGGCCCGGGGATCACCGCCGAGATGTCCCTGGGCACCTGGGCGTCGCCCGATTCCTGATCGGCGGCCGGGCCGGGCACCAGGTGCCCGGCCCCGCGTCCGTCGTTCCGGGGGCAGGGGGCAGGGGGCAGGGGGCCGGGCGCTGGGTCAGGGCCCGGGCAGGTGCGGTCGCGCTGCGGAGCGCGCGAAGCTCGCCGATACTGAGCCAACGGGCAGTGACGGAACGTCGCGTCGGCGCTACGGTCCGACACGCCCGGCCCGCGCCGGCGTGCGCGCGGCGGCCACCGAGCAGGGCCGCCGGAAGCCACGACCGGCGACCACTGGCCCGGCGGCGTACCGACCGCCCGGCCCTGGACGGAAAGACCGGGAATGCTGAACCGACGAGACCTCTTGAAAGCCGCCGCGATAGGCGGCCCGGCGGTCCTCTTCCCCTGGGACCGCGCACCGGGCGGGGCCCGGGTCTCGTCCCTGGCGTTGTCGGCCGCGCCGGCCACGCAAGCCGCTCCGGCCGCGCACGCCGCGCCGCCCAGGTCGGAGGCCAAGCGGTCGGCCGCCCGGATCACCCCCTTCGAGCACGCCATGCCGGTGCCCCCCGTGCTGAACCCGGTGTCGCGGACGGACTCCTCGGACCTGTACCGGCTGCGGATGGCCGATACCCAGGCGGAGATCGTCAAGGGGCTGCTGACCACCGTCCGGACCTTCGGCGGCTGCTTCCCCGGTCCGACCATCCGGGCGGTCAGAGGGCGGGAGGTGGTGGTCCAGCAGACCAACGACCTGCGCGTGCACACCTCCGTCCACCTGCACGGCGGCCAGGTGCACTCGCGCTACGACGGCCTGCCGATGGACCTCGTCCAGCCCGGCGAGACCCGCGAGTACCGCTACCCCAACGAGCAGGTGGCCGCCTCGCTCTGGTACCACGACCACGCGCACGAGCTGGAGGCCGAGAACGTCTACCGCGGCCTGGCCGGCGCCTACCTGCTCAGCGACCCGCACGAGAGCGGCCTGCCGCTGCCGAACGGCGAGTTCGACATCCCGCTGCTGATCCGGGATGCCCGGATCGAGACCGACGGCAGGCTGGTCTACACCGACCCGTACGCGTGCCCGCACATGCTGGTCAACGGCAAGGAGCGGCCCTACTTCCAGGTGGCCGCGCGCAAGTACCGGCTGCGGGTCTTCAACGTCTCGCCCAACCGCCATGTGTCGCTGCGCCTCGCCGACGGCCAGCCGTTCACCCAGATCGCCTCGGACGGCGGACTGCTCGCCGCGCCGGTGACGCTGCACGAGCTGACCCTGACCGGCGCGGAGCGCGCCGAGATCGTGGTCGACTTCGCCCGCTACCCGGTCGGCGGATCGGTGGTGCTGGAGAACACGGCCGCGCTGGAGAGCGAGCGGACCGAGGTGCTGCGCTTCGACATCACCCGGACGGCCGAGGACCGGAGCCGGATTCCGGACGTCCTGGCCACTCTGCCGCCGATCCCGAAGGCGACGGTGCACCGGGAGTTCGCGCTGACGACCTTCCCGGACGCCAGGATCAACGGGCGCAAGTACGACCCGAAGCGGACCGACGTGCGGACCACCGTCGGCAGCAGCGAGATCTGGACGATCCGCAACCACCTCACCCGCCCGCCGGCCGGGGTCTTCCACGCCCCCCACTCCTTCCACACCCACCTGGTGCAGTTCCGCGTGCTGGACCGTGACGGGGTGCCGGTCGGCCCGGCCGAGGCCGGGCTGAAGGACACCATCACGGTCCACCCGGGGGAGAGCGTCCGGATCGCCATGACCTGGGGCGAATATCCGGGCGAGTACGTCTACCACTGCCACCACATGGTGCACTCCTCGCACGGCCAGATGGGCCGGATCGACGTGCTGCCCGCAGGATCGAAGGACTCCGGGCGGGAGTCGGGCGACGCCTTCGCCGACTCGTCCCGGTCCACCGGATCGTCGGCGGCCGGAGCCTCGGCGGCGGGAGCCGGTCGACGGCGGTGGCGACGGCGCAACCGGCACCACCACCACCATGCGGGCCACCACCGCCGGCACCGGGGACTGCGGTGAACCCGGAACCGAACGGCGGGCCGACCTGGACGAGGAGTTGAGCCTGGCCGCGCGCCGATGCTGAACCGGCGGTGCTGAACCGGCGGTGCTGAACCGGCGGCGTCCCAGAAGTCTGGGATACCGCCGGTCGGCGCCGCCGTCCAGGATCAGTACGGACGATCCCGCCGGCGCACCTGCGCTGTGTAGGCGGGCGGAGCCAGCTCTGGAGCCGTCCATGACCATCTTGTTCGAGTCCGGCATCCCCCGGCAGGAACCCGCGGACCACCGGGCCTTCACGGGTGAGCTGTTCGGGCGAGCACGTGAGACGGCCGAGCTGCTGCGGCTACTCGCCGACCCCGCCGTACCCGGCGTGCTGCTGCACGGCCTTCCGGGCAGCGGCAAGACCCGGCTGGCGTTCGCGGTCGCCGAGCGGTACCGGGCGGCGGGCGGGGCGACCGGAACTCCGGGACCAGCCGAGCTTCTGACGGTCGATCAGGTCGAAACGGACGACTACCTGGCGCTGCTGGCCCGGTGTGCCCCGCGTGGGGCGAAGGTGCTCGCCACCGGTCGGCTGTCACCCGCCGGCGCGGGCGTGGCGTATCGGGTGGACCCGCTGGCCGTTCCGGTGGACTGGTCACCGGCCGACCTGGACGCCTTCTGCCGCACCCCCGCGGTGCAGGTCTTCACGGCCGCCCGGCGGGCCTGGAGCCCGGGCTTCACGGTGACCTCCCGGAACCAGCAGACCGTGGGCCGGATCTGCGTGGAACTCCGGGGACTGCCTGGGGCGTTGGTGCTCGCGGCCCGGGTGGCGGCGCTGGAGGGCGTCGGCACCGTGCTGGCCGCACTCGGCGGGGCGGGGGGAGGCAGCCTGGTGGCCGCGTATGTCGAGCCGCCTGGCCCGCTGCCCGTCCCGTCGGCGGACCGGTCGCCGGGACGAGGGGTAGGGCGAGAGGCGGGACGGCCATCAGGACGGTACGGCCCGCTCGGCGCCGACGCGGCGCGGCTGATGTCCTGCACACCCCTGTTCGCCGGCGGGTTCGGGCCCGAGGCGCTCCGGGCGGTGGCCGGGATCGCGCCGAGTGCCTTCCCGGCGGCGCTGGAAGCCCTGCTCGACCGGCAGTCGCTGACGCTGGAGGACCGGCCGTCCGGCCGATTGGACGGTGCGGCCGAGACGCGACTGTACGTACCGTTCGGCGACCTGCCCGAGGTCCGGCCTGCCAGCGGCCCGCTCGTCGTCCTCACGCTCCGTCATGCGCGCTACTACGCCCGGCTCGCCGCCGGGGCCGCCCGGCGGCTGGCCGCCGGCGATCAGCCGACAGCCCTGCTCGCCCTGCGCGTCGAGGAGGCCAACCTCCGGCTGGCGGTCGACACGCTGAGCCGGCACGGGTTCACTGTCGAGGCCCTCGACCTGATGGAGCAGTTGCTCGCCCACGCCCGAGTCGTCGGCCTCGGCCCGGACTGGGCCGACCGGCCCGCCGTGCCGCTCGGCGCCACCAGCCCAACCGGCCCTGCCGGAATCACCGATGGGCGAGCACGAGTCCGGCTCGCGCTGATCCGCGCCGAGGCCCGACTGCTCGACGGCGACCACGAGTTGGCGAGTGCCCTGCTGGACGAAGCCGAGGCGGCCTCATCCCTGCCCGACCGATCCCGGACCACTCCAGATGAACCCTCCATGGCGGCCCGACTCCTGCGGCTGCGGGGCCTGACCGGATGCGACCGGGACCCCGACCGAGCCCTCGCCGCCCTCACCGGGGCAGCAGCGCTCCTCCGTGCGGCCGACGACGAACCGGCGGCCCTGCGCGTCGAGTTGGAGGCCGCCCTGGCCGAGCTTCGGCTCGGCCGGACCGGGCCCGGCCGCGCACTGGCGGGCCGGGTGCTGACCGCGGCCCGACGCCGGGGGGACGTGCTGCTGGCCGGAACGGCCCTGCTGCACCTGGGCCTGCTCGCCGCCGCCGACGGAGATCCGTCCGCGTCCCGCGCCCACTACGTCGAGGGGCTGGCCCACCTGCGCCCACTCGGCGCGGTCGCCACGCTCGGCGCGCTGGTCGGCCTGGTCGCGAGCCCCCTACGCCCCGCGCCGGCGCGGGCGACCGACGCCGCCCGGCTGCTGGGCAGCTTCCATCCGGGGCGAGCCGGCATTCCCGGCGACCCCGCGGATCCCGACCTGGCCACCGCTCGGCTGCTGCCCGGCATCCGTCGCCGGCTCGCCGAGGACGAGTTCGCCCACGCGCTGGCAGCCGGCGCGGCCACCGCGCTCCTGGACCTGCTCTGCTCCCTCTCCCCCGTCCTCCCCCTCGCCGAGTCGGACTCCGTCGAGGCACCGCCGAGGCAGCAGCTGACCAGCCGCCAACTGGAGGTCTCACTCCTGGTGGCCGACGGACTGAGCAATCATCAGATCGCGCGCCGCCTGGGCATCTCGGAGTGGACGGTGGTCAACCACCTCCGCGAGACGATGCGGCGGTTGCAGTGCTCCTCGCGGGTCGGCGTCGCCGGCTGGGTGCACCGCTCCGGCTGCCGGGCGGGCCCCGCCCGCAGCGCGCGGCGGGGCCCGGACGACGTGACGCTCGACGAGTCCGTCAGCCGATGATGGTGATCGTGACGAGCGAGAGGACGACGAGCGAGACGCTCGGGGTGACCTCCAGCTCCGCCGGGACGCCGGCGACGCCGGTGCTGGCGAGCTCCGCGATCGCGGCGTTCGGCGTGGTGTAGGCGGCGTAGCCGCCCATCAGATCAGCAGTACTCATGTCGAACTCCCTTGAGATGGAAGCGAAATCAGGTCTGTGAGTGGATCACAGCTGGGTGGCGATGGAGACCACCACCAGGGAGATCGCCTCGGTCCACGGGGTGACCGTGAGGACCGGGGTGAACTCCAACTCGGCCGTGATGCCGGTGCTGGCGAGCTCCTCGATCGCCGCGTTCGGGGTGGTGTAGGCGGCGTAGCCGCCCATCAGGTCAGCAGAGCTCATGGTCATCCTCTCGACTCGTCGGATTCGAGCTCGGATCGGGCCCGGATTCGGTTTCGGTTTCGGATTTCGGCGAGGTGCGGGTTCCTCGACTGCCCCCAGCAGATCAGGCGTTCGATGCCAGTGCCCAGTAGCAGGAAAGTGGGGCATCCTGCCCCTTGCCCACTCGGGCATGACAGGAGCCTGCCCGTGGTGACCGCCGGCCGGGATCCCTAGCGTGGCCGCCATGGCAGCGACAGTCTCGACCCCACCGGCAACGCCGGCAGCCGACCGGGCCGGCCCCGGCCGCACCCCGGGCCTCTTCGAGTACGCGCCCGAAGTGCCGGTGGCACTGGCCGCGTTGGGCTTCGCCCCGCTGGAGCCGGACAGCCTGGTGAGCCATCTCGGCCGCAACGACTCGTGGGCGGGACGCACCACGGACGGCACCGGCGTCTTCATCAAACGGCTCGACGGCCAGGCCCCCGACGGAACCGACCGCTACGACCGCTCCTGCGCCTTCGAGTCGGCCCGGACCGGGGCCGGCGCACTCTCCTGGGAGTCGCCGGCGCTGCTCGGCGGCGACCGGAAGCGGTTGGTGCTGGTCTTCGACCTGCTGGCGGACGCCGTCACCGGGAACACCCTCGCCGACGAGGACGGCTTCGACACCGCACTCGCCCGGCGGGCCGGCCGGGCGCTCGCCGAGCTGCACGGCTTCCCGACGGCTGACGTCCGGCCCAAGCCCCGCCCCGGCGCGCGCACCGGCCACCGGCTGGCCGCGCTGACCGTGGCCGAGTACACCGCGAGCAGCGGCGCCGAACTGGCCCTCTGGGGCCTGCTCCAGCAGGACCGCCGACTGCACGGCGCCCTGCGCGCGTTGGACGCCCGCTCGGCCGCCGCCGACCACCGTCCGGTCCACGGCGACCTGCGGCTGGACCAGTTCCTGCTCTGTGACGGCACGCTCCAGCTGACCGACTGGGAGGAGTTCCAGCTCGCCGACCCGGCGATCGACCTCGGCGGCTTCGTCGGGCAGTGGCTGTACCGGGCGGCGAGCCGGATGTTCACCGGCGTCGACACCGACGAGGTCGACGTGGAGGTCGACCCCATTGACGCTGAGGCCGACGGCGGCCGACCCGCCGACGCCCACGGCACCCTCATGCGCAGCGGAGAGCGCGAACTGGCCGCCGTCCTCCCGGTGATCGGCGCCTTCTGGCAGGGCTACCGGCAGCACGCCGACCGGCTCGATCCCGAACTCGCCGAGCGGGTGGTCGGGTACGCCGGCTGGCACCTCTTCGACCGCACCATGGCCACCGCGAGCGTCCGGCCCACCCTGAGCGCGGTTCAGCGCGGCATCGCCGGTGTGGGACGCGGGGCACTGCTCGCCCCGGACCGGTTCATCGAGGCGATCGGGCTGGTGGCGTCATGACACACGTGTCCGAACAGCTCGCGGCCGCGCTCACCGGCATCGACCTCACCGAGTACCCGCAGGCCGTCTCGGTGGACGGCCACCGCATCAGCGCCGACTCGCCGCGCGGCCTGCGGTTCGCCCTGGGCGCGGCGCTCTACGAGCAGTGGCACGCCGGCCTCGACCGGTCGCGCCTCGACCGGTCCCGCACCGCCACTCGACTGCCCCGCCGTGACGTGGAGTTCGAGCGGCAGCTGATCTCGGCGACACCGCACGCGGACACGCTCGCCCCCGCCCGCCTGCGCGCCGCCGTCCCGACCGAGGCCGGGACCGGGGCCGTAGCTGGGGCCGGGGCTGAGCCCGGGACCGGAGCCGGGGGCGCCGCCACGGAGTTCACGGTCGAGCTGGGCGGAGTGACGGTCCGCGTCCCGGCCGCCGCCGTCCGGAGCGACGGCCCGCGACCGGCGGACACGTCCGTGACCGTCGAGCTGCCCGCCGTCCGCCCCGCACTGTCGCCCGGCTTCCTGCTGGTGGACGGGCCGCACGGCGGGCCGCACGAGGGCGAGTTGGTGCGGCGGCTCTACCTGCACGTCGAGGAGCCCGCCGCCGCGCCCGCGCTCTGGGCGGCGCTGCTCCGGGAGTCGGCCGCCCGCTCGCTGCGGTACCGGGCCAAGGTGCTGTCCCGGCCCTGGTCGTACCCGCGTCGCGACGCGGTCGTGCTCTACCTCCCCCGCTCCCACGCCGGCGAGTTGACGGCCTTGGTGGCGGCGCTGCGCGACCTGCCCGGTCTCGGCGCGCAGACCTCGGTCTTCGCCCACCCGTTGGGGCCGGGCATCGCCACCGCCGACGAGCCCGGCGACACCAGGGCCGGGTGGCGCGGCCGGAGCTTCGGCCAGCACCGGGCGGCGGCGGTGGCCGAAGGAGTACTGCGACACGCGGCCGCCCCGGACGGCCCGGACGGATCAGGCGGACCGGCGCTCGCCGCCTCCGTCGCCCGATCGCTGCGCGACGCGGCCACCGACCCCACCGACCCCTCGCGGAACGGCTGAGCGGCATGCGGATCTCCGTCCTCTTCCCGCACGCCCTCCGCGACCGGGCCGACCTCACCGCGCTGACGGCGCTCGCCTCGCTGGTGAGCGCCGGAGCGGCCGACCGGCTCTGGCTCGGGCAGTCCCTGGCGGTGGAGAGCCACCAGGCGCTGGCCTGGCTGGCCGGGACGGGGCAGCGGATCCCGGTCGGACTCTCGGTCACGCTGACTGCCCTGCGGCACCCCTTCGAGGCGGCCGCCCAGGCCCAGTCCTTGGCCGTGCTCACCGGACACCGGCCGGTGATCGGCTACGGCGCGGGTGAACCCTCGCTCGTCGGCGGCCTGTTGGGCGCCCCCTACGCCCGGCCGGCCGAGGCCGTGGCGGACTACGTCGGCGCCGTCCGCACGCTGTTGGACGGCCGGTCGGCCGGGCCGCCCGCACCGGGCCCCGGTTCCGCCGTGCCAGGGCTTCGGCTCCCGCACGGGGAGCACCCGCCGGCGGTCGAGCTGGGCGCGGGCGTCCTGCGACCCGCCATGGCCCGCGCGGCCGGGCGGGTCGCGGACGTCGCGATCACCTGGATGACCCCGCCCCGCTACGTGGCCGAGGTCCTCGTCCCCGCCCTGGCCGAAGGCGCAGCGACGACGGGCCGGGTGGCGGCCCCGCCGAGACCGGCGGCCCCGCCGCGAGTGGTGACCGTGGTGCACGCCGCCGTCGCCCGGCCGGGCCGCCACCCGATGGTGCTGGCCCAGCACGGCGCCGGCCGGCACCTCGGCGCGCCGCACTACGCCGACATGCTCCGCCGCGCGGGCCTGCACCTGGACACCCGCGACCCGGTGGCCGGCGCCCGCGAACTCGTCGAGTCCGGAGTCTTCCTCTACGGCTCGCCCGGCCAACTGGCGACCGAGCTCGCCGCCTACGGGACGGCCGGAGTCGACGAGGTGGTCCTGAACCCCGCCGGCGTGGTGCTGGCCCACGGGTGGGACGCCGCGCTGACGGACCTCACCGAACTCCTCACCCGTTCTTGAGGCCGTCGGCGAGGCGTGCCGCCGCGGCGCAGCGTGAGGGACGTGGGGGCGTAGCGGACGCGGTTCCGTCCGCCTTCCAGGTCGAATCCCGCCCGAACGCTCCCCATCGAAGAGCCCCGGGGCGCAGGCTGGTTCCGTGACCGCGTCAGCACGGACGCGGCGCGAGCGGAAGGACGAACATGACGAGCACGCGCGGCCGCGTCGCCGCCCTGCTGGGCGCCGTCGCGGTGGTCGCCGGCACCACCCTGGCCACCCCTGCAGTCGGCTTCGCCGCCACGGCCGGACCGGCCCGCGTCGGCGGGATCACCGGCCAGGCGCCCTGCCCGGACGCACCCGAGTTCAGCTGCGGGACCCTCACCGTCCCGTTCGACCACAGCGGCGCCACCCCCGGCACCCTCGACCTTGAGGTGGCCGTCACCGGCAACACCACGGCGCCCAAGGGCGACCTGCTGTTCCTCACCGGCGGCCCCGGCCAGCCCGGCGTCCCGGCGATCAAGCGGATGGCGGGCAAGCTGGAGCCCGTCCTCAAGGACTACCGCCTGGTGATGTACGACCAGCGCGGCACCGGCCGGGGCGCGCTCCAGTGTCCGGGCCTCCAGGAGGACATGGGCTCCTCCGACCTCGCCCTGCCGCGCAAGCAGTCGATCGCCGACTGCGCCGCCGCCCTCGGCCCCAACTCCCGCCACTACAGCACGGCGGACACCGTCGCCGACATCGACCTGCTGCGCCGCGCCCTCGGCGACCGGCGCCTCACCCTGGACGGCGTCTCGTACGGCAGCTTCGTCGCCGAGCGGTACGCGCTCGCCCACCCGGCGCACGTGGCCCGGTTGGTGCTCGACTCGGTGGTGCCGCAACAGGGTTTCGACCCCCTCGACCTGGCCGCGCTGCCCGCGAGCGCCCGGGTCCTGCGGGCCGCCTGCCAGGCCACCGGCTGCACCACCGACCCGGCCGCCGACCTCGCCGCCACGGTTCGGCGGTACGGCAACGGGGCGCAGATCCTGAGTGCGCTCACCGGCTACGAGTTCATCGACCCGAACTACGGCGGGGTCCCGGAGATCCTGCACGAGGCCGCCGCCGGGCAGCCCGCGAAGCTCCAGGACTTCTTCGACCTGGTCCGCCGGCAGGTCGACGCGGCCTCGGCCGAGGAGCTCAGCCAGGGGCTGCACTCCGCCGCCCTGTGCGCCGACTCGCGCTTCCCGTGGGGCACCACCGATACCCCGGTCGCGGGCCGTGCGGCGGCGCTGGAGCGCACCCGGCAGCGGCTGACCGCCGAGCAGACCTGGCCGTACGACCCGGCGACCGCGACCGGGCTCGGCAGCCTCCTGGTCTGCCTCGACTGGCCGCGCGAGCAGGTGCCGCCGGCGCCGTCGGACCACCGCAAGCTGCCGGACGTGCCGGTGCTGCTGCTCGGCGGCGACCGGGACCTGTCCACGCCGTACGAAGTGCTCTACCAGCAGGCCGAGTTGGCGCACGACCCGCAGACCGTGATCGTGCCCGGGGCGGCGCACTCGGTGCAGAACCGGGCGGCGAACCCGGCCGGACGGCAGGCGGTGTACGACTTCCTGCTGAAGTAGCGGGAGCCGTCGGCGGGCCGTTCCGCACGGGGGACGGAACGGCCCGCCGCCGCGGCCCGTCCGGCCTGTTGCGCCGGCCCGCCTGTTGCGCCGGCCCGTCCGCCCTCATCCGCTGGGATGCCCGCTCCTCCTCCGCTGGGATGCCTTGTCCCCTTCCCCGTCCTCCCCTGAGGGGATGTCAACTACTGCGCCCGCGAACTAGCGTCGCCGGAATGACCAGAATCCGTCGTGCTGCCCTGGCCGCCGTGCTCACGCTCGTCCTGCCGCTGCCGATCATCGGAGCGGGTACGGCGTTCGCCGCGCCCGGGCCCTCCGCCACAGCCCCCTCCATGGCCCCGTCCGCGGCCCCCTCCGCAGCCTCGGACAGGTCCGGCGTCCAGCTGGAGCTGCCCCGCCCGACGGGTCCGCACGCGATCGGACGCAGCACCCTGCACCTCGTCGACCAGCACCGCCGGGATCCCTGGGTGCCGGCCGCGGGTGCCCGGGAACTGATGGTGTCGACGTACTACCCGGCCCGGCCCGGGACAGGCGGACCGGCCCCCTACATGACCACCGAGGAGGCCCGGCTGCTGCTTCAGCAGGCGGCTCAGGGCGGCGCCGTCCCGGCCGAAGCGCTCGGCGGCACCCGCACCTTCGCGCACGCCGACGCACGGCCGGAGCGCGGCAGGTTCCCCCTGCTGGTGCTCTCGCCCGGCCTCGGGCTGCCGCGCGCCACCCTCACCGGCCTCGCCGAGGACCTGGCCAGTCGCGGGTACGTCGTCGCGCTGGTCGACCACACCTACGAGTCCACCGGTGTGACCTTCCCCGACGGACGGACCCGCACCTGCGCCGTCTGCGACCAGACCCCCACCCTCGAGGCTCTGGAGGCGATAGCCCGGAGCCGGGCCACGGATCTCTCCTTCGTCGTCGATCAGTTGACCGACCGTCATTCACCGTGGCGATACGCCGGCATGATCGACCCGCGGCGGATCGGCATGGCCGGGCACTCCATCGGCGGTGACGCCGCCGCCGCGACCATGGCTGTTGACGACCGGGTACGAGCCGGGGTGAACATGGACGGAACCTTCCTCGCGCCGGTCCCCGCCGCCGGCCTCCAGGGCCGCCCCTTCCTCATGTTCGGCACCCTGGCCAACCACAGCCCGGGCGGCGCGGACACCAGCTGGGACCGCGACTGGGCGCGCCTGGACGGCTGGAAGCGGTGGCTGACCATCGCCGGCTCCGACCACTCCAGCTTCACCGATCTGCCCGTCCTCGCCGCACAGTTGGGCGTGGCCGGCCCGGCCGTGCCGATCCCGGCGCAGCGCGCGGAGGAGATCACCCGCGCCTACGTCGGGGCCTTCTTCGACCTGCACCTGCGCGGCATCCCGCAGCCGCTGCTCGACGGCCCGTCACCGGCCGACCCGGAGGTCGCCTTCCAGCACCCCTGATCCTGCCGTCTGATCCCACCGTCGCCCCCGCGCACGCCCCGCGCCCGCCCCCGCGGGGGGCAACGCGCGGGGCAACGCTCGCCCGGCCTGTCGCCGGGCGAGCCGGCCGGGTTGTTCAGGGCCTGCGGTCGTGGAAGGTGCGGCGCAGGTCGTCCACCCAGGCGTCGGGGTTCTCCCAGGGGATGAAGTGGCCGCCGTGGTCGTGGGCGTTGACGTTGACGTGGTTGAACCAGTCGGCCTGCGGGCCGGTCCTGAACGCCCGGACGCGTTCGTCGGCGGTGTGGATGCCGGGCGGGTTCTCGTACGTGACGAGGGTGAGGCCGACCGGGGCCTGTACGACCGGGGTGCGGTCGTGGGCGGGGGCCCAGGGGTAGCGGTTGGCGTTGGCGTAGTAACGCATCGACGTGGCGATGGAGTTGTTCACCCAGTAGATCGTGGCGTGGGTGAGCAGGTCGTCCTTGGTGAAGACGGATTCGACGTCTCCGCCGTTGTCGCTCCAGGCGTTCCAGCGCTCCAGCAGCCAGGCGAGCAGTCCGGCGGGCGAGTCGCTCAGCCCGTGGGCGAGGGTGGCGCCGTCGAGCGTGTGCACGGCGAGGTGGGACGCCGAGCGCTGGTCCAGCTCGATGGTGCGGGCGCGGACGTCGGCGGGCTGGTCGTCGGTGAGGGGCCGGTTCCGGGCGAAGTCCCAGGCGCGGGGTCCGGTGAAGAAGTCGAGCGGCAGCCCGGAGCCGATGTGGATGCCGTACAGCTCGTCGGCGTACTTGTGGCCGAGCTGGCTGGAGACGATCCCGCCGATGTCGCAGCCCCCGGCGGCGTACTTCCCGTATCCCAGGGTCTCGGTCATCAGGGTGTGCCAGAGGTCGGAGACCTTCCAGAAGTTGACGTCCGGAAAGCCGGTGAGCGGGCCGGGGAAGCCGAAGCCGGGCAGGGACGGCACGATGACGTCGAACGCGTCGGCGGGGTCGCCGCCGAACGCGGCCGGGTCGGCGAGCGGGTCGATCACCTTCGACCAGTGCCAGAATGTCCACGGCCAGCCGTGGGTGAGGATCAACGGGATCGGGCGGGGGCCGCGGCCGGGTTTGCGCAGGAAGTGCACCGGGACGCCGCCGACGCTCACCTGGTAGTGCTCGTGGGCGTTGATGGCGGCCTCGGCCTTGCGCCAGTCGTACCCGTCCCGCCAGTAGGCGACCAGTTCACGGAGGTAGCTGTCCGGGACGCCGTAGGACCAGTCCTCGTTCCCCTCGTCCAGCGGCGGACGAGTCAGTGCGAGACGCGTGCGCAGGTCGTCGAGGACCTCGTCGGGCACATGGATCGGGGTGGGTTTCAGGGGGAAGGTGTGCGGGGCGGTCATGGCGTGGTTCCTTTCCGGGGAGGAGGAAGCGGTGCCGCCGCCGGACGGGCACCAACTGGCCCGGCGAACACGGCTACCCGTCCTGCCCGGCCACGGTGGCGAGTCCGTCGAGCAGCGTGGTGATGGTGGCGTCGGTCAACCGATAGCCGTCGGCAGTCTCGACGATCTGACCCGAGGCGATACGGGAGTTCCACCAGTCCTCGAGGAAGCCGGGGGCGTATCCGCCGGTGCGGAAGCCGTACTGCTCGGACTCGAGGCCGAAGGCGATCATGAGCCCGTAGTCCGGCAGCGCGTAGGAAGGCTCGTCCTGCGCAGGCGTTCTGAGGTACCGCTCGAAGGAGTCGACCCGGTTGAAGCTGCTGAACAGCCAGAACAGGTAGTCGTACATGAGCGTGGAGCGCGCGTCGGCGTGCAGGGCGAAGAACCCCTTGTCGTGCACGAGGGCCTCGGCGAGCGCCCGCATCCGCCGGTCCGCGTCGGGCAGAACGTCCGCGACCTCGCGGAAGGCGCGCAGCAGGACGGGGGAGAAGCTGCCGTCGCGCACCGCGGCCAGGTCGGCGAGCCGGTCCTGCTCCGAGGTGTCGTAGACGGACTCGTCGACCAGGCCCGTGACGAACGCCTCGAAGTTCTCCGCGACCAAGGTGATCGCGAAGTCGGCCTCCTGGCTGACGTGCACCACGGTCGGCTCGCCGCGCCTGCCGCACGCGCGGTAGTCGAGGGCGAGCATGTCGTGGCCGCCCGAGGGCATGGCGGCGAAGTAGACACCGATGTCGGGGTACTCCCACCTGTCGATCCAGAACCGGCTGCCGAACTCGCCGCCGAGCGATTGCGGACGGGTCCGCCCGACGCCCCGGATTCCGGTGATCTCGATGTAGTCGTCGGCCCAGGACGTGGCTTCGGGCATGGGGAAGCAGGTCCGGGCCGGGGTGCCGCCGTTGTGCACGGTCATCAGCGCGACGTAGGAGTCGGGCAGACGGTATCCGCTGAGCTCCTCCTCCAACGACGCGACCAACTCCGGCGAGGGCGGGGCCTCCTCCACGTACTGCTCCAGCGCGTACGCCGAATCGTCCCAGAACCCGGTGACGTCGAAGCCCTCGAAGTGTCCCACTGCGCCCTCCCGCACCTACTCGTCCGGCGATTGTACGTTCGATGCCCGGCCGACGGCGGCTTCGGAGAAGGGCAGAGTCAGGCGGCACTGACGCATCGCCGTACTGAGCCGTACTGATGGGCGGCGAGGTGGTCGGCCCAACGAGACATCAACCCGGCTCCGGGCGAAGCAGGACACCGTGCAGTCCCCGTGCCGGTCACGGCCGCTTCGCCCACGAAGCCCGGACTCCTCGCCGTCCGCCGCAGCCTCCCGTCGGGTTGTGGAGCGGACGTCGGGTCGGGCCCGGCCCTGTGGGGTCGGCCCCGGGTGTCCTGCGATCAGGCGGCTGTGGCGAGGTTCTTCTCGAACGCGGCGAGGTAGTTGCGCAGGTGGTGGTCCTTGATGCCGTCGGTCTCGGGGGCGAACATGTCCTGGCGGTAGCCCTTCGCCCGGTCCTTCAGCCCGGCGATGAGCGGCATGGCCTCGTGGAGCTCTCCGTCGGCGTCGAAGTAGCGGAGTGCGTTGACATGGGTGAAGGCCGGCTCGGGCGGGAGCTGGGGGACGATGTCGTTGTTGTTGACGAAGCGGTAGCAGCAGTCCCTGAAAGCCGTGTTGTGGGCGGCGGCGAGAAGGCGTTCACAGGTGCGGGGCTGGCCGAAGGTGTAGACGCCGTCGGGGAGTTGGCGAGGCTCCTCGAAGTACCAGCAGGCGCCGGCCAGCATGGCGAGGGCGCCGCCGAGGCTGTGGCCGGTGAACCAGACGCTCTGCCCGTTGGTGCGCAGTCCCCGGATGGTGTCGCGGATCTCGGGGTAGACGGACCGCAGGGCCTGGTGGAAGCCGTAGTGGACGAAGCCCTTGTTCGCCGGTCCGGGAACGGGCGGGGTGCTGACGTCGGTGAGCCAGTCGTAGATCTTCAGGACCTCGGTGCCCCGGAAGCCGGTGACGATCATGCGGTCGCTGGCCATGGTGTAGGCCTGGGTGTCCTCGATCGGGAACGGCATCTGGTGCGTCGACTCGAAGTGCCGCACCTCGTCGAAGCCCCAGGCGTGGGCCTTGTCCTCGATGCCGGCCCGGTCCAGCACGGCCAGTCCGGCGGCCTGCGCCATCCAGTAGGCGTGGGGGAGGGAATAGCGGGTCGTCGAGTGGTCCAGGGCGGGGATGGCCATCGGTGTCCTCCGGGAAGCGGGCCAGCGGGTCGCCCAGCAACCTAGTGCCGTACGCGAACGGAGGGGAGCCGGAAGCGCTGAAGGCCACCCGTACGGGCGCAACCGCGGCGGAACCCGGATCCCGGCGGGCTGTGCGGGAACCGCCGCAGGACGCGGGATCCGCGGCGTTCGCAACACCGCCCATGGGCTCGACGGCCGTGGTCCCCGATGATCGGCGTGGCGTCGGCGAAGTCGAAGTGGCAGCGCTGCCAGCCGCGTTGAGGACTACCGCGATCTCGCGGAGCCGATGGTGTCGAGTTCGGCGACGGCGTCGGCGGGCAGGACGAGGTCGGCCGCGGCGGTGTTCTCGCGCAGGTGGGCGATGGAGGAGGTGCCGGGGATCAGGACGGTGGTTGCCGAGCGCTGCAACAGCCAGGCCAGTGCGACCTGTTGCGGGGAGGCGTCGAGACGGGCGGCGACATCGTTGAGCACCTGGGACTGGAACGGGCTGAAGCCGCCCAAGGGGAAGAACGAGGCGAAGGCGATGTTCTGGTCCGCGCAGCGGTCCACGAGTGAGTCGTCCTGCCGGTTGGCCAGGTTGTAGAGGTTCTGGACGGTGACGACCGGGGCGATGGCCTGCGCCTCGGTGAGCTGGGCGTCGGAGACGCCGCTGATGCCCAGGTGGCGGATCAGCCCCTGACGGCGCAGGTCGGCCAAGGCGCCGAACTGCTCGGCGATGGGCGCATCGGAGATGTTTTCCACCGAGTCCAGGCGCAGGTTGACGACGTCCAGGGCCTCCAGGCCGAGGTGCCGGAGGTTGTCGTGGACCTGGGCCTTGAGGTCCGCGGGCTCCTGCGAGGGGATCCAGTCGCCGGTCTCGTCGCGGCGGGCGCCGACCTTGGTGACGATGTGCAGTCCGGCCGGGTAGGGGTGCAGGGCTTCCTTGATGAGTTCGTTGACGACGAACGGCCCGTAGTAGTCGCTGGTGTCGATGTGGGTGATGCCCAGCTCGACGGCTTCGCGCAGGACCGCCAGGGCCTGGTCGCGGTCCCTGGGGGGACCGAAGACGCCGGGGCCGGCCAGCTGCATGGCGCCGTAGCCCATCCGGCTGAGGGCGAGGTCGGGGGCCAGGGTGAGGGTGCCGCCGGGAGCGCTGGTGGTCACGTCGTGCCTTTCGTCGGCTTCGCTGAGGCCGGGGCCGACGAATCGGACGCTCGTGGACAGCCCGGCGTGACTCCTAACTCTGGGGGAGCGGGGGTGGGCGGGGCGGCACCCCGGTGTTCCTGGGCGTGGCAGGGACACCCGCCCGTGGCGTGCTGTGGGCCGGCACCAAGCCGTGGGCCTTTCCCTGGTGCGTGGTGGTGGGTGCCGGTTGCCACGGGCGCAAGCCGCGGAACCTCGACATGCGGGCCCTGGCATGCCGCCATAGCGTGAGCGTGGTGGTGGCAGCGAGGCGCCAGGCGCACTCGTCCGGGCCGGCGGGCCTGCCCGACTTCCCCTCCCCTTCCCCCGGCTCCTGATGAGGAGAGTTCCATGCCCGGCCACACGCTCAAGGACAAGGTCGTCGTCATCGGAGGCGCATCGAAGAACCTCGGCAGCCTCATCGCCAAGGAGTGCGCCCGGGACGGTGCCAGGGTCGTTGTGCACTACAACAGCGACGCCTCCCGCGACAAGGCCGAGCAGACGGCCGCCGACGTGAAGGAGCTCGGTGGCGACGCCATCGTCCATCAGGGCGACCTGAGCAGGGTCTCCGAGGTGGAGACGCTCTTCGACGTCGCGGTGAGCGCCTTCGGCAAGGTCGATTGCATGGTCAACACGGCCGGCATGGTCATCAAGAAGCCCATGACGGAGACCACGGAGGAGGAGTTCGACAGGATGTTCGCCGTCAACACCAAGGCGGCGTACTTCATGATGCGCGAGGCGGCCAAGCGCCTGGAGGACGGCGGGAAGATCGTCACGATCGTGACCTCGCTGCTGGCCGCCTACACCGGCCTGTACTCCGTCTACGCGGGCAGCAAGTCCCCCGTCGAGCACTTCACCCGCGCCCTGTCCAAGGAACTGTTCGGCCGCAACATCTCCGTCAACAACGTCGCCCCCGGCCCGATGGACACCTCGTTCTTCTACCCGGCCGAGACCGACGACTCCGTCGTCTACCACAAGTCGTCCTCCATGAACGGGGAGCTCACCAGGATCGAGGACATCGCCCCGCTCGTGAAGTTCCTGCTCACCGACGGCTGGTGGATCAACGGGCAGACCGTGTTCGCCAACGGCGGCTACACCACCCGCTGATCCGTCAGGACCCTTGCCGACTGCCCCCGAGTGGAAGCGGCCACGCCCTTCCGGGCGTGGCCTGCATCGTTTCCTCCGAGGCCCCGGGCCTGCCCTTCGGCTCAGCGCAGGCCGGTGAACAGGTCCTTCTCGGGCAGCGCCGCGCCGGTGGTGTCGAGGACCCGGACGAACGTCTCCACGCCCATCAGTTCGGTGAACCGCTCCCGGCCCATCTTCAGGAAGAAGATGTTCTCGCCCTGGCTGGCGTGCGCGAGCAGCGCGTCGTACTTCTGCCCGCCGAAGGCGGTGGCGTCCACCCAGGTGGTGATCTCCTCGTCGGACAGCCCGATCGGGGGCAGCTCCACGGCCTCCCCGGTGGGCTCCGGGTTGTCCCCGTCAGTGCTGTCAGCCGCGGTGTCCCCGTCGGTGCCGAACTCGCGCATGAGCTCGCCGAAGCGCTGCATCATCGAGTGCGGCGCCGTCGTCCAGTACACCTTGGGCGTCAGGGCGGCCTGGGTGAGGGCGGCCATGGTGATGCGGTTGGCCTGGATGTGGTCGGGGTGGCCGTAGAAGCCGTTCTCGTCGTAGGTCACGACGACGTCGGGCCGGTAGCGGAGCATCAGGTCGGCGAGCCGGGCGGCGCCGTCGGCGACGGGGGTGCTCCAGAACGATCCAGGGGCGTCGTTGGCGGGCCAGCCCATCATCCCGGAGTCGCCGTAGCCGAGCAGTTCGAGGTGGTCGACCCCGAGGATCCGGCAGCTGGCTTCGAGTTCCTGGCGGCGCAGTTCGGCGATGGCGGCGGGGTCGTGGCCCTCCTCGCCCGGCTTGGCGCCGCCGGGGCCGTCGCCGCAGGCGCCGTCGGTACAGGTGACGAGGACGGTGCGGATGCCCTCGGCGGCGTAGCGGGCGAGGACGCCGCCGGTCGAGGTGGCCTCGTCGTCGGGGTGGGCGTGGACTGCCATCAGCGTCAGGGGCCGGTCGGCCATGGGTGTCGTCCTCCGGTCGGTCGGTCGGGTGTTCGTCTCCCAGTCTGCGCCAGCGCCTCGGGCGGCTCGGGCCCGGGGGTGGTCGAGGCCGCCGGGCATCCCGGTGGGGGGCGGTGTGCTCGGCCTCCCGGCCGCCACGCGGGGCTTCCGGGCGTGGCCGCCGGCGGTCAGCCCCCGGCGCAGCCGCCGTTGCGGCAGTCGCGCCAGGGGCCCCAGGCACCGCCCGGGGCCTGCTCGGAGATCTCGGCGGACAATGAGGGGCCGTTCCACATGTGCGCGAGCACCGTCAGCCTCCCGTCGGCCGCCTCGGTGACGGAGGAGGGGGTGGCCACCGCCTCCGACAGCGGACCGGTGCCCAGGTTGGTCCAGGAGCCCCAGATGCCGGGGGTGCTCTGCTCGTTGACGTACAACTGCGGGCTGCTCGAACCCTGGTAGACCTCGAAGAAGGCCAGCGCGCCGTCCGCCCGCTGGAAGGCCACCGGCACCCCGAAGAACCTCGGCACCAGCCCCCCGGCGGGGCCGAAGGGCTCGGGCGCCGACCACGGCCCGTCCGGGCCCGCCTGGTGCATCCGTACCAGGACCGACGACTGGTACCCGATGGTGAACACCTCCAGGGCGCCGTCGGCGTCCGCGGCGGCGGTGAGCACCTGGTTCCGGTAGCTGAGGCTCATGTCGTTGACCTGGCTCCAGGCGCCGAACGGGCCACCGGAGGACGACTGCGTCCGGTACCAGATGGTCCCGCCGGTGCCGTCGGCGGTCGAGAAGACCGCGAACCGCGCCTGGGTGCCGCCGGGACGGGTGACCGTGGTGGACTGCCCCTCGGTGCCCGGGGGCGTGGTGGTGTCCCGGGGCCGGTCCGCCGTCGACGACACGGTCGCCGGTGCCTGTACGGAGGTCGGGGCCTGGGCCTGGGCGGATGGCGCGAGGAGGCCGACTGCGCCGATGAGTGCGGCGCAGACGGTCGCCGCCGCCGTGCATCGCCGTGCGCTCTTGGGCATGGCTGGTCCCTGCCTTCCGATCGGTCTGCGGGGCCCGGCCGGGCAGTGGCGCGGGCCGTCGGCCATCCTGCCCACCGGGGCGGCCGGTACGGGCGCCTACGCCCGGAAATGGCCGGAACACACGGGCGGGCCGCCGGGCCTGCGCGAGGCGGCCCGCAGCTCCTGGTGACGGCGCGCTGCAGCAGGGACGGACCTGAACGGCCGTCAGGAGAGCGGGATCGGATCCCGCCAGATGTCCAGCGGAACGGCGCGGACCGCGCGTCCGTCCCCGTCGAGGATTCGGCCCATCCGCTTCACGGTGCGCAGCGACACGCGGCGCTCGGCCACCCGCAGGTCGGGGAACCTGCGGGCGAGAGCGGTTTCCAGCCGCTGGACGTCGGCGAGGGAGCGCTGCCAGACGGAGAGCAGGAGGTTGTGCGGGCCGGTGACGGACACGCACAGCCGGACCTCGGGGAGTCTGGCGAGCTGGGGGCCGACCTCGTCGAGCCGCTCCGGGGGGAGGTCGGCCCGGAAGGTCGCCAGGACCGGCCGGCCGGCGTCGCGGGCGGCGATCTCGCAGCGGAAGCGGATCGCGTCGGAGGCGGCCAGCCGGTCGAGGCGCCGGCGCAGCGTGGACGGGCTGAGCCCGGTGGCGGCGGCCAGCTCGGCTTGGCCGAGGCGGCCGTCGACGCCCAGTCTGATGAGCAACTCCCGGTCTTCTTCCCGGACTTCGGCTCGTACGCCGGACGGCGTCCCGTAGCCCGCCAGGTGATCGTCGTGCAGTTCCACGCGCTGGGCCTGGTCCAGCGAGTCCAGTCGCCAGCGGATCCCCTCGGCGTAGAAGCCGGTTGCCAGGTGGACGCGGACGGCGTTGACCCCGGGGAGTGGGCCGAGCCGTTCGGCGGTGTACCGGGAGACCGTCGCCAGGTCGGTGAAGGCCACGGTGACGACGAGGTCGCAGCCCTGGGCGACGTGTTCGATGCTCATCACGTGCGGGTCCTCGGCCAGTTCGTCGGCGATCTGCCGGAGCCGGCCGGGAGCGCAGTCGAGGTCGAGGTAGGCGACGCACCCGCGGTCCTCGGGGTGCGGCAGACCGTAGGCGGTCACCCAGGCGATCCCGGCCTGCGAGAGTCGGCGCCAGCGGCGGGCGGCGGTGACCGGGCTGATCCCGAGGGTCTGGCCGAGCAGCGACCAGGGTGCGCGGGGCCGCAACTGCAGCGCGTTCACCAGGGCGAGGTCCAGCTCGTCCACCGTCACCTCGGCGCCGGTCGTCGCGGTGCCGGTCACCTCGGTGCCGGTCGTCGCGGTGTCGGGCATCTCGGAGCCGGTCACCGTCGGCTGCCGGTGGATTCGTGCATCGAAGGGCCTCCTGGTGGCGTGATCCTGCGAAATCGCGGGCAAATCCCGCCGCGAGATCCAGAATCACGGAACAAGATCGCTCTGCACAAGTTCCCGCCACGCGCGGGATCGACGGAGGTGCCCGTGTCCCTGCACGACGACGCTCTCGCTCTGGCCCCGGACCTGGTCCGGCTGCGCCACGACCTGCACCGGTTCCCCGAGTTGGGCCTGGCCCTGCCGCGCACCCAGGAGCGGGTGCTGCGGGCCCTGGACGGCCTGCCGCTGGAGGTGAGCCAGGGCTCGGCGCTGAGTTCGGTCACCGCGGTGCTGCGCGGCGGCCGACCGGG
Organism: Kitasatospora sp. NPDC058492; assembly: GCF_042720685.1. Lineage (NCBI taxonomy): Bacteria > Bacillati > Actinomycetota > Actinomycetes > Kitasatosporales > Streptomycetaceae > Kitasatospora > Kitasatospora sp. NPDC058492. The sequence goes on along the minus strand of NZ_JBHXMU010000001.1, from coordinate 299,812 downwards.
GCCGGCGGTGCTGCTGCGCGGGGACATGGACGGCCTGCCGGTCGCCGAGAAGGCCCCGCTGCCGTTCGCCGCCGACAACGGGGCCATGCACGCCTGCGGACACGATCTGCACACCACCATGCTCGCGGGTGCCGCACACCTGCTGGCCGCACGGCGGGAACAGCTCCACGGCGACGTGGTCTTCATGTTCCAGCCGGGCGAGGAGGGGTGGGACGGGGCCGGGGCCATGCTGGCCGAGGGCGTGCTCGACGCGGCAGGAAGGCGCCCGGTCGCCGCCTACGCCCTGCACGTGTCGTCGGCCATGCGGCACGGGGAGTTCGGCTCCCGGCGCGGGCCGATCATGGCCGCTTCCGCTGCGCTGAACGTCACCGTCCACGGTGCGGGCGGCCACGGTTCGGTGCCGCACCGGGCCAAGGACCCCATCCCGGCGGCCTGCGAGATGGTCACCGCCCTGCAGACCATGGTGACCCGCCGCTTCGACGTGTTCGATCCGGTGGTGGTCACCGTCGGGCTGATCCAGGCCGGCACCCAGCGCAACATCATCCCCGAGACCGCCTACTTCGAGGCGACCGTGCGCACCTTCTCCGCCGCGGCGCAGTCCAAGGTCGCCGACACCACGGTGGAGCTGGTCAGGGCCATCGCGGCCGCCCACGGCCTGCGGGCCGAGGTCGAGTTCCTTCCCCAGTACCCGGTGACCGTGACCGACGGGGCCGAGACCGACTTCCTGGCGGACACCGTCCGGGAGGTCTTCGGCGAGGAGCGCTTCCAGCCGATGCCGAACCCGATGACCGGGTCGGAGGACTTCTCCCGGGTCCTGGACGCCGTGCCGGGATCGCTCGTGTGGCTCGGCGCCGCCCCGAAGGGGACCGACCCCGACGACCTGCCGGTCAACCACTCGCCCTACGCGGAGTTCGACGACGCGGTGCTCCCCGACGGGGCCGCGCTCTACGCCGAACTCGCCACCCGCCGTCTCGCGGCCTGAGCCCGGTCGAACCCGTAGCACGCAACCCTGCTGAACCCGCAACCCGTAACCCGTAACCCGTACACCGAGGAAGAAACGATCAACCACATGACCGAACCGCGCGACGTGGTCGAGCAGCAGCTCGCCGCCTACAACAGCCACGACATCGACGCCTTCGTCGCCACCTACGCCGAGGACATCACGATCCACCGGGCCGACGGCACCCGACTCCATGGCCGGCAGGCTCTGCGCGACAGGTACGCCGGACAGTTCGCCAAGGGCCGCTGCCGGGCGGAGATCGTGGGGCGGCTCAGCGAAGGCGACTGGGTGGTCGACCACGAAGTCGCCCACGGCCTGGCCGACGAGCCGGTCCGCGTCCTGGTGGCCTACCGGGTGCGCGAAGGCCTCATCGACCGCGTCGACTTCCTGAGCTGAACCAGCGCAACAGCGCAGGCCCGTACGGCGGCCGTCGCCGCCGTCGTACGGCCGGCCCGCGCCCCTCCGGTGAACGGCCGTCAGAGACCGGGGACGGCGTCCTTCGCAACGGTGTGCCAGTTGGTGACGATCGGCTTGTCGACCGGCGTGGTGCCGACGGCGATGCTGGCCGGGTTGGGGTCGGCGTTGCCGATGCCCACGATGACGTCGGTGAACTGGATTGCCTGGTTGGTGTTGGTGGTCTTCGTCATGATGCCCGCGTACGCGACCTTGGCGCCACTCAGGGTGATCGGTTCACCGGTGGCCTGCTCGGCGTTGGCGGCCTCGATGCCGCGCGAGCCGAACGCGATGGTGGGGTGGGTCGCGGGGAGCGTGCAGGTGATGCCCGGCTTGGCCTTGGCCGTGATCAGGAGGTAGCCGCCGGCCTGGGATTCGGACTTCGCGCTGAGTGCGAGGTCGTTGGCGCCGCAGGCCTGACCGTAGCCGGTCTTGTCGGCGGCAGGGGCGGAGGCCGCGTCGGGCGACTTCGGCGTGGAGGACGACTTCGGTGTGGAGGGCGCCGTGGGCGCGGCGGCGGCCTTCGTCGGCGAAGCCCCGGTGGGTGCGGTCGCGGCCCCGGTGGTCGCGGCGGCGGTGGCCGCGGGGCTGGCGGCGGTGGAGCCCGTGTCGCTGTTGTCCGGCCCGCAGGCCGTCGCGGTGGCGGCGAGCGCCGCGACGGCGGCGGCGGTGAGGGCGAGGCGGCGCGTGCGCATGAGGTCTCCCGATGTCGTTCGACCGGTGAGGTTCACCGGGTGTGATCACCGTAGGCGAGGGTCGTTCACAGGCAGGTGCGGGAAGTATCCCGATCCTGTCCCAGAAACCGATGGGCCTTGTCCGCCGGACAGTTGACGGCTCACCCGCGCAGGGCCCGTGCCATTTCCTCGCCCCGGCCCACCGGTTCGACCTCTCCTGGCAGTTCACCGGCCAGCCCTACGACGGCCACACCTACCAGGTCCGCGTACGAGCCGCCGCGGGCCGCCGCCTCAGACGCCGTCCTTGTGGCCGTTCGCGACGAGCAGTTGCTCCATGCTCCTGTGGGCGGGGGCGGCCTCGGTGTTGCTGTCGTCGTGGAACATCCTGAGGTACTGGACGAGGGCGCTCACGCACGTGTCCCGCCCGTCGTACTCCGCGTTGTCGACGAGTCGGCAGTCCTTCGAGATCTCCCTCATCTGCCCGCCGGGAGCGGTGTACACGGGGTGCCAGATCAGTTTCACGTCCGGGTTCAGCCGCTGGACCAGCCGTAGTTCCGGGACTTCCAGCCTGATCAGGATGCTCTCCGGAGCGTAGGCCCGTACGAAGATGTGCACGGGGCCGGTCGCGCGGGACACGAAGGCCTTGGACAGCACGCTCCACATCGGCCCCGTCAGCTTCCAGTCCGGGTGCAGCTCCAGGACGTTGAGCACGCCGCCGATCCGGGTCCGCCCCAGCGGCGTGTGGCCCTTCCGGTACGCGTAGTCGCTGGTCTCGATGCCGCCCGCCCACAGGGCCATGGTGGGCGTCTCGATCTCCAGGTGCTCGGCGATGAGCTTGACGAACTCCTGGTACCAGGAGTTAGAAGCCCGCAGCTCGCGCTGCTCCTGGCGGTCCTTCGTCTTCGCCACGGCCTCGTCGTTCAGCGCGCCCTGCGAGTCGACCCCGCCGAGCAGCAGCTGCCAGGCGGCGTCGGCCTGGGGCTGCGGAATGCCCGCGGCCTTCGTCAGGTCCTGGTACGGCCCCCACTCGGGGTGCTCGGCGGGCCTCGTGGCGTAGTGCTCGTCCAGGCCGCCCTTCTGGCGCTGCACCTGGCGTGTCACCGCGGCGTTCCCCACCTGCCGCTGAAGCGCGGCCAGGCCCGTGAGGCGTGCCCCGTGCCCGGCGGCGGCCGGCGCCGTCGTCTGCCGCTCCGCGGCTCTCCGTGTCTCGCGCACGCCCTCCCCACCCTTCCGGCCGCCCCCCGCCGAGTCTACGGGCGGCGGGGTGGCGGGGCGAGGGCCGAAAGGGCAGACCCGGGGCCACGCCGGACCGGCGCGAGGTCGGCTCGACCCGCGCGGAACAGGGCGGGTTCACCCGGGAGTTGATCGTCCCCGGTTCCCGCGAGGGCCTGGCCGCTGTCCACCCCGGACGCGACCCGTCCGACGATCCGCCTCCACTGTCGCGTCCCGACCACGTCAGGCCGCGTCGTAACCCGGCCGGGGCGGCGGCTGGCCCCGACAATCGGTGGGGCACACCCGGGCGCCTGTGCAAGGCGCGGTCCCCCATGTGGGGAGTTCCAAAGGAGGCTGTTCATGAGCAGGACGAAGAGGACCGGGACGACGACGCGGGGCGGCCGGGCCGCCGTGATCGGTGCGCTGGGCCTGGCCTCGGTGGCCCTGGCCGCCGGACCGGCGTTCGCCAAGGGCGACGTGGAGATCACGGCTCCGCACACGGCGCGGGTCGGCACGACCTTCACGGTCACGGGGCGCGGGGACGACGACGGTGCCGCCTACCTCCAGGTGTGCCTGGAGGGCCGCAGCAGCGGTTCGACGTGGGAGCGGATGACCTGCGGCGCCGTGGTCGAGACGGGCACCGAGGCGGAGGCCGTCGCGCACGTCAAGGCAGCACACAGCGGCGCCCTGGAGTACCGCGCGGCGCTGTTCGGCCTGACCGGCCCGGACGACCAGCACCCCGTTCGCGAACGGACCTCCGAGCCGGTGACGGTGGAGGTCCGCTGAGACCGGCGGCGCGGCCGCTGACGGCCGGCGGCCGGGCGACACCTGGGCCGCACCTGGACCAAGACCGCCCAACTGCCCTGCCCCGGCGCGGAAGCGGCCGAGGCGAAGTGCGGCCGCCGCATGGGGAATCGGTCTGGACACAGGCGAACAGCACGGGTTGGCGGGCGGCCGGTCAGTTCCGGAAGGAAACGGGGAGGTTGGCGTAGCCCCGGAAGGTGAGGCGGTCGCGGCGCACTGCCGGGCCGGCGCGCCGCATGGCGGGCAGGTGCTCCAGCAGCAACGGGAGTGCCAGTCGCGCCTCCGTACGGGCCAGCGCCGAGCCGAGGCGGTAGTGTGCGCCGGCGCCGAAGGAGAGCGACGGCTGGGCGTCCCGGAACGGGTCGAACCGGTCCGGGGCGGTGAAGTGCGCCGGATCGTGGTTTCCCGCCCCGAGGAGCAGCAGGATGTGGCTGCCCTTCTCGATGCTGCCGATGCCGTCGATCTCGATCGGCTCGGGTGCCCACCGGCTGGTGAGTTGCAGGGGCGCGTCGAAGCGTGACACCTCTTCGACGTACCGGTCGGTCAGGCCCGGGTCCGTGCGCAGCCGCGCGGCGAGGTCGGGGTGGTCCAGGAGGGCTCCCAGGCCGTTGCCGAGGAGGTTGGCGGAGGTCTCGAATCCCGCCAGCAGCAGGAACACCAGGTTCACGACGAGTTCGCGGGTGGACAGTTCGCTGCCGTCGCGGTCGTGCGCCAGTACCAGTGCGGTGATCAGGTCCTCGCCGGGTTCGGCACGTCGGAGCCGGGTCAGCTCGGTGACGTACGCTTCCAGTTCGAGGGCCGCGCGGTCGGCCGCGGTGGCAGGGCCGGCGGGACGCAACGGCTCCAGGACGGCGGTCGTCTCCTGGGCGCGCTCGCGCAACCACTGGTGTTCGCCGTCCGGGACACCGAGCAGTGTGCCGATGATCCGGATCGTCAGCGGGTAGGCGAACTCGGCCATGAGGTCCACGGCCTCGCCGTCGCGGCCGATCCGGGCCAGGTGGTCGGCGAGGGCGGTCGCCCGTGCGGTGACGACTTCCTCCAGTCGGTCGGTCCCGCGGGGTGAGAAGGCGTCTGCGGCGAGCCGTCGGACGCGGGCGTGGTCGGACCCGTTGGCCTTCATCATGGAGTCCGCGATCAGGCGTGCGGCGGCACCGTCCGGCCAGCCCCGGACTTCCAGTCGCGGGTCCCGCAGCAGTGCGTTGACGGCGTCGTACCCGGTCGCCGCGTAGAACCCCGGTCGCAGGCGCACCACTGGCCCGTGGGACCGGAGGGCGGCGTACGCGGGATAGGGGTTCTGGCGGCCGGTGGGTGACGCCAGGTACTGGAATGCCTCGCCGGGCAGCATGCCGGGATTCCTCACGTAGGGATCGGGTTTCTGGGTCGAGCGAGTGCCGTGAACGCCCTGGGCTCAGGAGTACTGGATCAGCTGGAGCCGTGGCGGCATCGTCCAGTCGTGGGGTTCGAAGGCGATGCGGGTGAGCGGCGCGGTGGCGGCGGCATCGGTCATGATCCCTTCCAGGGCGTCCTGTTGGCCTGGTTCGAGGAACCCCCAGAACAGGCTGTGCCAGACCACCGTGCGCACCGACGGATCGGCCGGCGTCGCCAGCTCGCGCCGCAGCCACCCGACCGCATCCGCCTGTTCCACCCGGACCGGGGTGCGGGCGGCGAGGTCGAGCGCGTCGTCGAGGGCGGCTCGCAGGAAGGTGTGCTCGAAGGGCAGGTAGCTCCGTACGGTCTGCACGTCGGCCGGATCGGCGGGGTCGCGGGGACGCAGGTCGCAGCCCGCGCGCGCCACGATCCGGATGCTTCCGGGGTTCGGACCGTGGGCGGGCAGCCGGACCGTTGAGGCGGGGTCGCCCCACTCCCAGCCGGGCCCGAACCACCGGTAGCGGTCGATCAGCAGGTTGAGTCCGGCGCAGGCGCCGAGTTCGAGCAGTCGGATCCGCGGGGCCCGCACCAGTGCGAGCCCGTGCAGCAGTGTCGCGGCCCGGACGGGCTCGTGCTGCTGCACCGGGTTGTCGAGCGCGGTGGCGATCTCGGCGGGGTGGTCGGCGATCGCCGTGACGAAGAGGTTCCACGACCGGTCGGTGCCGCGCGGTTCGATTCCGTCCGCCGCACTCGACTCGGCCAGGTGCGCGGTCAGTCGGGGAAGCCGCCCGGCGGTCAGCAGGCCCTGGACCCCGGCCATGGCGCGGATGGTGAACAGGGGCGCGCCGGCCTGTGGGTGCCGTCCGATCAGGCGGGTCACCGGCCCGCCGTGCTCGACGTCGTCGGCGAGCCTGGCGAGCAGCCCCGATGCGAAGGGAGCGGCCCGCAGCTCCCCGCGGGCGCCCGGATCGGTGCCGGCCCGGGCCCGCAGGTCCAGCAGGTGCTCCCGGTGCGCGGGGGCGGCGACTGCGAGTGCGTGGGCCAGCAGGAGGGTGCGAGTGCCGTTGGCCAGATCCTCGAACTCCTGCGCCGCGCTGGGAGCTCCGTCGTTGCCGAGCTGTCGCAGGACGCCGAAGAGTTCGCCGAAGGTCCGCCAGGACCGCAGCGTTTCGGGCCGGTCCGTGGCGAGCCTGGCTGCCATCACCGCGTCGCGGCCGTAGGCGGCGCCGCTCTTGCCCCGGTAGCAGGCCATGACGGACCGCCACGTCACGGGGTCGTCCGCCGGCTCGGCGATGTCGGCCAACTGGCCCTCCAGTGCGTCCAGTGCGGTGCGGACCAGTTCCTGCTCCCAGGAGAGGCGGATGTCCGGGGCTGCCGAGTACCGGTCGGCCACCCGGTGGGGCAGTGTGCTCCCGCAGGCCACGGCTGCCAGGGTGGTGCGGGCCAGTTCGGACCTGCCCCGGGGTGCGGCCGGGCCCTGGCCGTCGGCGAGGTCGTCGAGGGCTTCGGCCCCCGCCCACCACAGCCGGGAGACCGCACACACCGCGGCCGCCGGCCGGGGCTCGCCGGTGATCGTCCCGAGGACGGCCATGCCCAGGAGGCGGAAGGGGCTTCGGCCGCCGCCGTCCGCCGCCAGCAGGCCGGTGACCGCGTCCGCCAGGTTCGGGTGGTCACGGCGCAGGTCCTCCAGCACCATGGCGATCTCCGTGCCCACGGCCGCGAACCAGTCGGGGGGAACCGTCAGCGGATCGGCGGTCTCGGTGGGATTCATCGGTGTGTCCTTGTGGTCGGGCCCGCCGGCGCTCCGGAGGCCGTTGCGGCACGGGGGAGGGCCCGCACTCGCCCGAGGGGGCGCCGGGCGAGTGCGGGCGGGGCACCGATCAGCAGTAGGTGTAGAACCCGCCACCCATCACGGCGGCGATCCGCTGGTCCGCGCAGGACGACGGCGTGCTCGGCTCCGCGGGCTGCTCACCCTCCAGCAGGCGCTCCGCCGCCCCGATCACGGCGGAGGTGTCTTCGTCAAGCATGTTCTGGGACAATGCAGTTCTCCTATTCGGGAAGTGGGCCGCTGGCCCGCCGCTTGCTGCGGGTTGCACCAGGGTCCGGGACTGGCTGTGACACTACGGAGGCGGGAGCCGGAACGGTTGTACGTCAGTGCACGGGAAATGTCCTAGGAGAGAAGTGGAACTGACGATCTGTCAGTATCGGTGCTTCGCTGATGCACCCCGGCTCGATGCCCTCCCGGCGACGTTCTCGTGCTCCCGTGCCGCGCGGGCGGATGGTGGCGGCGGTGGCGCTCTCCCGGAGGGGGGTGGCGGTGGCGGGCCTGAGTCGCAGGCGGGCGAGGACGGCTGCGGCGACGACGAGCATCTCGGCCCAGGCGAAGGACTCGCCGACGCACTTGTGGTGGCCCGCGCCGAAGGGGATGAACAGTCTGGGTGGGGCGTGGCCCGCAGGACGGCGCCAGCGGTCGGGATCGAATCGCAAGGGGTCGGGGTGGAGCCGCGGGGAGCGGTGCAGCGCGGTCGGGCTGAAGAGGACCTCCGCCCCCGGGGGCAGGAGGACACCGCCGTACCGGAGCGGTGCCACTGCCCGGCGCATCAGGATCCAGTTGGGGGTGTGGAGGCGGAGGGTCTCGCTGAGCGCGTGCCCCGTGCGCTCCAGACGCGGTAGGTCGCCAGGGGACACGGCGCCGTCGGTGGCGACGGCGCGCACCTCCTCGCTCAGCTCGTCCTGCAGGTCCTGGTGCCGGGCGAGTTCGTGGAAGAACCAGGCGAGTGTGGTGCCGGTCGTCTCGGTGCCGGCCAGGAGCAGCGAGACCGCTTCGTCCCGGACCTGGGCCGGTGCCATGGCGAGGCCGGTCTCCTTGTCGCGGGTGGTCAGCAGCAGGGACAGCAGCGTGTCGTCCGGGCCCTGGTGCGGGGCGGCGGCCTGGGCGATGATCTCGTCCACGACGGTGCGCAGCTCCCTGACCGCTGTGTCGAAGCGCCGGTTGGCCGGTACGGGCAGCTTTTCCAGCAGCGGTGACGGGTAGAGCGCCCGCTGGACGAATCCGGTGAGGACCACGGGCACGGCCCGGTCGATCCGGGCCTTCTGGGCGCCGCTCAGGCGGGTGGCGAACAGTGCCTCGACCACGACGTCCCGGGCGAGTCGGTGCATCCGAGGCTCGATCGGCGCCGGCCGCCCGGGCTCCCAGCGGGTCACCGCCGCCGCTGCCAGTCGGGCGGTCAGTGCGGCGTACCGGTGGATGCTGTCGCGGTGGAAGGCCGGTTGGACCAGGCGTCGCTGGCGGAGGTGGAACGCGCCCTCGGAGGTGAACAGGCCGTTGCCCAGCAGGCCGCGGGCCTTGTCGAAGACGAAGCCCTTCTCGGTCTTCGCGGCGTCCCGAACGAGCAGCCGGTGGACCAGCTCGGGATCGGTGAGGACGTGAACCGGTCTGCGCCACAGGTGGATCCGCACCACCGGTCCGTGGTCGGCCAGCGACTGGAGGAAGGGCATGGGGCGGGTCAGCAGCGGGAGCAGGTGCCCGAGCAGGGGCAGGTGGCCCGGCGCGCACGGTGCGGTGCCGGGCGGGGTGTCCTCCTCGCGCATCAGTGCCCCGCCGCGGGGGCCGGCACGTCGAACCGGGAGGTGTGGCGGGACCAGTCGATGTGTCCGCGCAGCCACAGCCCGAGGCTGCGGGCGTAGGTCGAGGCCGCGTCGCTGCCGTCCGTGTGGATGGTTCGGCTCAGCTCGATGAACGCGCGCATCTCGGTGTCACGCATGGCGACGGCGGACCGTCGGGCTTCGACCGGAGAGCAGTGGTGGTGGCGGGCGAGGACCTCGACCAGGTTGTGGCGGCCCTGGCCGCCCGCGGTCTCCTTGGCGTGGGAGTACAGGTCGTTGTCCCAGCTCACCAGGTTCGCCGTGAGGTCCCTGAGCCTGCGCAGCGAAGGCCCGTCCGCCTCCGCGGCCGGGACTTCGTAGCCGGCGGCGATGTCGACCAGGGCGAGGCAGGTGTACGTCGCCCCGGCGTGCCTGCGCATGGCGGCGTACTCGGACGGGCCCGGTACGGTGCCCGCCTCGCGGTTGGCGGCCTCCCACACCTGGGCGGAGAGGTAGTCGCGGACCGTGCACTCCCACCGGAACAGCTGTGACGGCGAGGCGTGTGCGGCGACCCGGTCCCGGATCTCCCGCAGGGCCGCCGCGTAGGCGCCGGCCGGTCCGGGCATCTCGTCGCCGGGCGGCTCGGGGTCGACCACCCGGGCGAGGAGAGCGGTCGTTCGGGCCAACGGCCCTGGGCGGTCTCCGCGTTCGCGGTCCTCGCAGTACCCGTCGTCGAAGGCGAAGAGCCAGACGTACCAGTCGGACAGCAGGCGCAGCATCTCGGCGGAGACCTCGGGGTTGGTCCGTGCGGCCAGGTGGCCGCTGCGCTGGCGCCCGATCCGGTCGGACTGCCGGAGCCGACCGTCCAGCAGCCGGTGGCACGCCAGCCAGGCCAGGCTCTGCCGGTCGGCCTGTTCGGCGTGGGGGTTCGTCAGGGAGGGGAAGGGGCACCACAAGGCGTCCGGGGTGCTGTGTGGTTGCCCGTCGCGGAGATCGGTCATCGTTGCGCCGGCCTTCGTCTGGTGTGGGGTCGCAGCCGGCCTCCGTGCCCCGCGACGATCGCGTGGGGTCGCCCGGCCTGCCTGGGAGGCCGAAACTAGCCCGGCGCGGGGCAGGGGGATGGACTGCGCGCGCATCCGTCGTTGCCTCCCGGCGCACGGCTGGCCGTCCCGCCTCCTCAACAGCGGTGATGCGCTGACCGCTTGAGTTCGCCATCGTTTGCCGACGGCGACGGTCCGCACGATCACGGCTCCGCGGGCCCCTCCAGCACTGGGGCGGCGGCGTACGAATTCCAGCCCTTGGATCAGGCTGGTCGATCGGAGGCGTACCGGGCGAGCGTGGTCTCTACGGCCTGCTCGACGGCGTAGCGGATGTCAGAGGCTGCGGGGTTCCAGTCGGTCAGCAGCATGCGGGGCCACAGGACGTAGTTGGCGATCATCCCGAGGAACTGGTTGGCGGCGCTCTCGGCGTCCGGGACGTCGGCGTTGCCGGCCTCGTGCTCCGACTCCAGGTAGTGCTGGACCGAGGTGAAGTAGGGCAGCTTGCCGAGTTGGAACTGCATCTGCCCCAGTTCGGGGAAGCGGGGCAGCTCGGCGATGACGATGCGGAACAGGGCTGTCATACCGGGCCGGCCGATCAGGTCGGCGTAGCGGTGGCCGATGGAGGTCAGGCCGGAGCGCAGGTCTCCGGCCTGAGGGCGCGCGACAGTGTCCGCGGTGTCACGCTGCCAGGACTCGGTGACGATGGCCTCGAAGAGGGCTGCCTTGGTGGGGAACTGCTTGAACAGGGTGGACTTCGAGACGGCCGCCCCTTCGGCGATGCGGGCGAGGGAGGTTCCGTCGTAGCCGCGGTTGAGGAAGAGGTTCGTGGCTGCGGAGATGATCGCCTCACGCTTCTGCTGGGCGAGACGGCGGTGGTGTGCGGAGAGCTCTGCTGCCATGCGTGCAGTATGCCCCAAATCCGAGGCGAGTCACTTGACTCGCCTCTTTTGCTGTGCCTACGCTGCAATGGAAAGGCGAGTCAACCGACTCGCATCTGATGGCGGTGCCCGATGCCTCTCGGGTGCCGTGCGATGAGGGAGCAGCTGATGACAGCCGACAGGATCGCTTTGGTGACCGGTGCGAACCGTGGCCTGGGCCGGAGTACGGCTCTTGCCCTGGCGGCGCGCGGGGTGCGGGTCGTGGTCACCCATCGCGGCGATGCGGACGGGGCCGAGGAGACGGCGCAGCGAGTGCACGCCGCGGGTGGGACTGCCGCCGTCGTGCGTCTCGACATCAGCGACGTCTCCTCCTTCGGAGCCTTCACTTCCGAGCTGAGCGGACTGCTTGAGCGCTGGGGGGCCTCGCGGCTCGATATCGTGGTCAACAACGCGGGGGTTGGTGTCTTCGGCCCGCTGGAAGCTGTCACGGCCGACGACTTCGACACGGTGTTCGGCACGAACGTGCGGGGCACGTTCTTCCTCATCCAGTCGCTTGTGCCGCTGCTGGCGCAGGGCGCCCACGTCATCAACGTCTCGTCGTCGTTGACTCGCCACACCAGTCCCGCGACGTCGGTCTACTCCGCTTCGAAGGCCGCCGTCGAGGCGCTGAGCCGCGCTCTGGCCGCAGAACTCGGCCCCCGAGGCATCCGGGTCAACTCCATTGCCCCGGGGCCGACCGCCACCGACTTCAACGGCGGTGCCATGCGGGATGACGTCGGTATGCGCCAGGTTCTGGCCGGGCAGACCGCGCTCGGCCGTGTCGGCGAACCCGAGGAGATCGGCGACGCCATCGCCACGCTGGCCTCCGAGGGCCTGCGCTGGGTGACCGCCGAGCGCATCGAGGTCTCCGGCGGCGCCCTCCTCTGACCGGCCGGGCGAGCCTGTCCCGGGCCGCAGGCAACGCCTCGGCCGACACCGCTGGGTGATCAACCGCCTGGCTCGGCGGCTTCCGCCGGCTCCACCGCCGCTACGAACGCAAGGCCGACCACTTCGCCGCCTTCGCCGGCACCGCCGCAGCCCCCATCTGCACCCGCCGACTCTCCACATGAGATGTCTTCTACGGGTGGTGGTGAGCGGACGGTCGCTGCGGCGGATCCCGCAGGTCGTCCGGGCGCGGCGCGTTCTGCTCGCGGGCGGCCCGCAGGATCGCGCGGCGGATGGGTTCGTAGCCGGTGCACCGGCAGAGGTTGGAGCCGACCAGGGCGTCGACCTTCTCGGGGGAGTCCGTGAGGCCGGGGTCGGCCGCCAAGGCGCCGGCGGCGACCATGAGGAACCCCGGGGTGCAGAAGCCGCACTGCAGGGCGTGTTCGGCGGAGAACGCGCGCTGAAGGGGGTGGGGCTCGCCGCCCGGCCCGGCGAGGCCCTCGACGGTGCCCACCGAACTCCCGTCGCACTGCACGGCGAACACGAGGCAGGAGCGGACCGCCTCGCCGTCCACCAGCACCGTGCACGCCCCGCAGACGCCGTGCTCGCAGCCCAGGTGGGTGCCGGTCAACCGGCAGTCCTCCCGCAGCACGTCGGCGAGGATGCGGCGGGGTTCCACGTCGAGGCGGTGCGTTTCGCCGTTGACGGTCAGGGTGATCCTCATGCGCGGTCTCCGTCCGGCCCGGTGCGGCGGGATCGCAGGTCCCGTGCCGCCTGGTGCAGCGTCCTGGCGACCAGCACCGCGACGGCGTGCCGCTTGTACTCGGTGTCGGCGTACGGCTCCGGCACGGGGGCGGCGTCCTGCTGCGCCGCGATCCCGCCGGCCCGGACGAACGGGTGCCCGTCGGGCAGCCGGTGTCCGCCGACGGGTGCCCAGGCCTCGGCGCCGATCAGCGCCTGTTCGGCGGCGCGGGCCCGCAGCGGCCGGTCGGCGCAGTTGGCCAGCCCGATCCGGGCCTCGGAGACCACCCCGTCCCGCACCGTCAGGGCGGCGGCGACCGCGACCTGGGCGAAGCAGAAGTGTGTACGGCGGTGCTCGGTGAAACCGACCCCGGTGTCGCCGTCGAGCAGCGGGAAGGCCACCGAGGTCAGCAGCTCGTCCGGTCGGCGAGCGGTCAGGTGCGGCCCCTGGAAGTAGTCCCGGGCCGCGACCGTGCGCGTGCCCCGCGGGCCGGACAGCTCGACGTCGGCGTCCAGGGCGGCGCCCACGGCGCACCACTCGGAGGCGGGGTGCGCCCAGGCGAAGCTGCCCGCCATCGTGCCGCGCGAGCGGATGGGAGGGTGGGCGATGTGGACCGCCGCGCGGGCGAACAGCGCACCGAGCGGGCCGGGGACGGCCCGTGCCGATTCGAACGCGCGGTGTCGTACCAGGGCGCCGACCCGCAGGGTGCCGCCGTCCGGGTCGACCCGGTCGAGTCCCGGGACGCGGTTGATGTCGACCACCAGCCCGGGGCGCACGCGGTGCAGGCGCATGTCGAGGATCAGGCTCTGCCCGCCGGCGAGCACCTGGGCCGTCCCGTCCGCGGAGCCGAGCGCCTCGACGGCCTCGGCCACCGTGCGCGGTACGGCGTAGTCGAAGGCGGCCGGCTTCACCGAGCCGCCTCCACAAGCTTCGGGGCACGGGCCGCCCGCCAGACCACGTCCGGGGTGAGCGGCATCTGCAACAGGTCGGGGTCGGCGATCCGCAGCGCGTCGACCACGGCGTTGACGACCGCGGCCGGAGTGCCGATGCAGCCCGACTCGCCCGCCCCCTTGGCGCCCAGCGGCGTACCCGGGCCCGGGGTGCAGGTGTCCCTGACCTCGATGGCCGGCACTTCGGTGAAGGTCGGCAGCAGGTAGTCCAGCAGCCCGGAGGCCAACAGCGGTACGCCGTCGTCCCGGTGGGGGATCCCCTCGTACAGGGCCTGGCCGATGCCCTGCACCGCCGACCCGAAGGCCTGCCCGCGCACGATCACCGGGTCGAGCTGCACGCCGCAGTCGTCCACGGCCACCACCCGCAGCAGCCGTACGGTGCCCAGCTCGGGATCGACCTCGGCCACCGCCGCGTGGGCGCCGAAGGGGAAGGCCATGCCCGCCTCGAACCGGTCGTCCACCCGCAGCGGCCCGGTCGCCCGCACCAGCTCGGCCAGTTCGATCGCCGGCGAGCCGCCACGGACGAGGCGCGCGGCGCCGTCGGACCAGTCCACGGCCTCGGTGGGAACGCTCCACAGCCGCGCGGCCCGCTCGCGTGCCTCGTCGAGCAGCAACTGCGCGGCGTGCCGCAGCATCGCGCCGGCCACCTGGGCGGAGCGGCTGCCGAAGGAGCCCATTCCCTCGGGCTGCTCGTCGGTGTCCCCCTCGACCAGCCGGACCCGGCCCGGGTCCACGCCCAGGGCTTCGGCCACCAGCGCGGGGAAGACCGTCTCGTGCCCCTGGCCGGCGGGGGCCGCGCCGCACCGGACGACGACCGTGCCGTCCGCTGCGGCCTCGACGCCGCCGAACTCGTGGAGCCCGCCCGGCTCCCCGCCGGAGCGTTCCACGTAGCAGGACAGGCCGATGCCCAGCGGCAGGGCGTCAGGGTCCGTTCGGCGCCGGGCCTGCTCGGCCCGCCACCCGGGGTAGTCCAGGGTCTCCAGTGCCAGGTCCAGCGCGGCGGCGTAGTTCCCGCTGTCGTAGCACCGGCCGGTGGGCGTCCGGTACGGGAAGTGGTGCGGCGGGATGAAGTTGCGCCGCCTCAATTCGGCTGGGTCGATGGCGAGTTCACGAGCCATCTGGTCCATGGCCCGCTCCAGCGCGATCGCCGCCTCCGGTCGGCCGGCACCGCGGTACGGGTACGTCACCATGGTGTTGGTCAGCACCGAGCGGACGGTCGCGTGCACCTGCGGGGTCGCGTACGGGCCGGTGGCCATCAAGGCGGTCTGCATCGGCAGCCCGGCACCGAGCTGAGGGTAGGCGCCCACCTCGGCTTCAATCTCCAACTCGTAGGCGAGCAGCCGTCCTTCGGCGTCGGCGGCGAGCCGCACCCGCTGGTCCTGCCCCCGGCCCCGGGAGGCGGCCGTCATCGACTCCAGCCGGTCCTCGATCCACCGCACCGGCCGGCCCAGCCGCACCGCCAGGTGGGCGACCACGACGAACTCCGGCCACGCCGCGCTCTTCGACCCGAACGCCCCGCCGGTGTCCGGGACCACCACCCGCACCCGGTCGACCGGCCACCCCAGCAGCGCCGCCAGTTCGCGCCGCAGCCGGTGCGGCATCTGGTGCCCTGACCACACCGTCAGCCGGTCCCCTTCGGGTACGGCGAGGATTGTTCGGCACTCCATCGGGGACGGCAGCAGGAGCTGCTGGCGGTAGCGGCCCTCCACCACCACCGCGGCCCGCCGCCACACCGAATCGTCGATCGGCCGCCCGGCCTCCCCGCGGAAGACGGTGTTGCTCAGACCGTCGAACAACCGGACCGAGTCCGTCGCCGCCGCGCCCGCGGTGACTGCTGCGGGCAGCGGGTCGACCCGGACGGACACCGCCGCCGCCCCGTCCTCGGCCCGGTAACGGTCCTCGCCCAGCACCACCGCCACCGCCTCGCCCACGTACCGCACCCGGTCCCTCGCCAGCGCCGGCCACTCCCGGCCTGCCACGGCCTCCTCCGTGGACAGTCCGGCCAACAACGTGTACGGCACCGCCGGAAGCCCCCGAAAGCCGGAGGCCGCCGTCCCGGGCGGGCCCGGCTCCGACAGATCCGCGCCGGACCAGGCCCCCACCACTCCCGGCACCTCCCGGGCGGCAGCGCAGTCCACCCCGCGCAGCACACCGTGGGCCACGCCGCTGCGCACGAACGCCGCGTCCAGGCACCCGGGCACCTCGATGTCGGCGACGAAGCGGCCCCGACCGGTGAGCAGCCGTTCGTCCTCGCGCCTGGTCCACTGCTCCACGACTGCACCTCCGTGACTCGTACCGCTCACAGGGGAGTTGGCCGCCGCGGCACGGTGTGCGGGCGCCAACAGCCGTACCCGCGCGGGCGCACGTGGGGAGCCCCACCGTACGGGCCGTCCACCATGGTGCGCGGGCAACACGCGGACCGGCCCTTACCCGCTTCTCGTCGACGGGAACCCCACGGCCCTGTCCACAGGCGCGTTCGGTTCCGGGGCCGCGCCACGGCGGGCAACTCCGAGGGCCGACGGGGCGAAGTCGCCACCCCCGGATTCAAAGCCCTGCGCCTTGTACAGCGGTGATGGGCGGATGCGCAGTGGCTTCAGGCGTGCGAAGCTGCGCTTCGCCGGTGCCCGGTTCGGCGCCCGTCCGACTAGCGCACAGGAGCAGTGCCCGCATGCCACCGTCGACACCGAACGACAGTCCTCGACCCGTGACGGGCACCTGGGAGCAGGTCCACGCCGAACGGGCAGCCTTGGCCGCTGACCTGGCAGGACTGGACGAGGGGCAGTGGGCGACCCGGTCCCTCTGCGACCGGTTCACTGTCCGCGAGGTGCTCGCGCACATGACCGCCGGGGCGAGCCTCGGCCCGGCACGGTGGATGGCGGGTGTGATCCGCTGTCGCTTCGACTTCGACCGGCAGGTTGCCCTGCGGCTGGCCGAGCAGATGGGCGCCGCTCCGGCCGAGACGCTCGCGCGGTTCCGCCAGGTGATCACCAGCACGACCAAGCCGCCCCTGCCGAGAGTGGCGATGCTCGGGGAGACCGTCGTGCACGCGGAGGACATCCGCCGACCGCTCGGTATCGAGCGCGACTACCCGGTTGACGTGCTGACCGCCCTGGCCGTCTACTACCAGGGCTCCGACCTGCCCGTCCTCTCCAAGAAGCGTGCCGCCGGCCTGCGGCTGGCGGCCACCGACGGCCTCTTCGTCGCCGGTGACGGCCCACGGGTGTCCGGCACCACCCTGGCCCTGGTCATGGCGATGGCCGGCCGCGCGTCCTACTGCGACCAGCTCGACGGCGAAGGGGTCGTCGTCCTGCGCGAGCGCCAGGCGACGGCCTGACCGACGTCCCGGCCGAAGCCCGATCGTGTCGACAACAATCGCAAAAGGCGGTGGCCAGGCCGAGCAGCGACGAGACCGCCACCATCACCGCCGAACCGTGCCGAACGACACCGCGACCGGAGCGAGTTCCGGTGCGAATCATTGGCAGTTGCCTTCAGTGTTCGGACGTCCAGCGTTTCACCCGCTCGATCACACCATCCGGGTCGGAAACGGTCGAGTGGACGGTGAACTCGGCGTACCCGGGATCGTCGATCGGCAGAGCGGGCAACGGATGCTCGCGCAGCCGCGCGACGAGGTACCCCGCGGCCAGCAGGTCACGGGACTTCTCCTCATCGACATCGGCCTTGTCCGCGTGCCAGTAGGACCCGTCGTACTCCACGGCGAGCTTCCGGCCGCCGGCGAGTTCGACCGTGATGTCGACGTGCCAGACGCTGCGCCGGACGAACGCGACATGGCGTACGGCCTGACCGGACGATGCTTTGCCGAATGCGCGTTCGGCGGCCGCGTGGTGGTCGAGCTCGATCCGGGACTTGCCGTGTTCCCTGCACTCGGGGCACCCGCTGCCGGCCGCGCGGGAGGCCAGGGGTGTCTGCCACACGTGCGCGGGGTCGGCGGTGCAGACCCATGTCGGGACGAAGGCCGTCTGACCGCTGGGGCGCACGTGCCAGGCCGAGAGGGGGTTCACGGGCGACCACTCGGCGGCGAGTTCCGGGAAGTGGAACGCGAGTGAGTCGAGGATCGTGCGGCATTCGGGGCAGCGCAGGCGCTGCCCCTTGTCCCGCTGTTCCGGTGTGTCCTGCCACTGATGGCCGCAGTTGGGGTCCTGCCACCACACGGTCCGGCGGGACCGGGGGGAGAGCTTGGCCAGGCTGATGCGACCGTTGCGGGTCGGGTGCCACTGGGAAGCGATCTCCGGACCGATCCTGAACGGGGCGGGTTCGACAGCGACGGCTTCCAGCCGGGCGGTGCGGGTCTCCTGGCTCCGGCAGGAGGGGCAGCCTGAGTGCAGGTAGGTGTACGGGGATATTCGCGGGTGGTGTCCCTGCGGACAGCGGAACCGTCGCAGCGGCCCGAGCCCGGCAACGGTGACGGTACGGGGGTCCTCGTCGTCGGCCCACGCCGAGAGGAGTTCGGGTACGTCGGCGACGGGCGTCACCTCGTAGCGCTCGTACTCCGCCTGCCACTGGGCGTGGTGCTTCGGTTCACACGTCGGGCACTGTACCCGGTGGATCATGTCGTGGACCCGGGCGGTGAACCGCAGGTCGCAGCCGGGGCAGCGCCAGGCCGCTTCTCGGCGGGCCGTGACGGTGACGGTCTCCCACTGCGCGAGGTCGTTCGTCTCGTGGTCCCACCAGTCGAGGACCGGCAGCCCGGAGTCCTTGAGCAGGGCCCGCTGTTTCTGCCCGGGCGGGTTGGGGGTCTGTCGTGCGCGGCTCGGGTTGGTCTGGCACCGGCAACCGAATGCGATGTCCCCCAGCCGTTCGGCGGCG
This sequence comes from Kitasatospora sp. NPDC058492, assembly GCF_042720685.1. Classification (NCBI taxonomy): domain Bacteria; kingdom Bacillati; phylum Actinomycetota; class Actinomycetes; order Kitasatosporales; family Streptomycetaceae; genus Kitasatospora; species Kitasatospora sp. NPDC058492. The sequence goes on along the minus strand of NZ_JBHXMU010000001.1, from coordinate 281,358 downwards.
AGGCGGCCGCAGTACTTGCACCGGACGTGGTGGGGGTCGTCGGAGTAGGACGGGTCGGTCAGCGCTGCCAGGTGGTCGTAGCCGTGCTTCTCCGCGTGTTCCCTCGCCTCCGCCACGGAAACCGGCGTCAGGTCCGCGTACGCGCCGTGGCGCCGTCGTTCGTCCTGCGCCCACTGGCGCCAGTAGCACGCCCGGCAGGTCGCCTCGCCCTCCGCGTTCTTGGCGAGGGTGTACTCGAAGCGGTAGTGAGCCTCGCAGTCACACGTCAGGCACCGGGTCAGGCGCCATGCCGTCGGCTTGGCGAACGGCTCCAGCGGCTCCAGTCCACCGGCGCGGAGGATGCCTGTGATGTGATCGTCGCACCAGGCATCGCGCGAACGTGTCCGGTACGCGGACGGCTGAGAACAGCCGGCATCCGCACACAGCTGGACCTGTTTCTGGGGCGATATGGGGCTCACCTGCGGATTCTCCCATGCCGCCAATCGGGAGCGTGGTGACGGGTGGGCGCTCGGACGGCGGATCAGAAGCCGGCCGTCCCGTTCAGCCCGGCAGCCGCAGGCGGAACAGCGCCCCGCCGCCGGGGGCGGCCTCGGCGGTGAGGGTGGCGCCGTGCGCGTGGGCGATCTGCCGCGCCATGGCGAGCCCGAGCCCGGAGCCGGGCAGGGCGCGGGCGGCGGAGGCCCGGTAGAAGCGGTCGAAGACGTACGGCAGGTCCTCGGGCGCGATGCCGGGGCCGTGGTCGCGGACGGTCAGTTCCAGTCCGGTGGTGAGCCGGACCTCGACCGTGGCGCCCGGCGGGCTGAACTTGGCCGCGTTGTCGAGGAGGTTGGAGACCAGCCGGGCCAGCCGGGCCGGCACGCCGGGGACGGTGCGCTCGGCGGCGCCGTGGCCCGCGGCGCCGTCCGCGTCGTCGTCCAGGGTGAAGGCGATCGCCGGCCAGTGGCCGCGCGCGGTGTCGACGCAGTGCCCGACGAGCCGGCCGACCGCGACCTGTTCGAGCAGCGGCTGCGGTTCCTCGTCGCGGGCCAGCTCGATGAGGTCGTTCACCAGCCCGGTCACCTCGCGCAGCTGGCGGTGCAGCGCGGCCGCCGCCCGATCCCGCTGGCCCTCGGTCAACCGGTCGGCGCGGGCCAGCAGTTCGGCGTTGGTGCGCAGCGCCGTCAGCGGGGTGCGCAGCTCGTGCGAGGCGTCGGCGACGAGCCGGCGCTGGGCGGCCACGGACTGCTCCAGTTCGCCCAGCATGGTGTTGAAGCTGCCGGCCAGCCTGGTCAGTTCGTCCTCGCGGCGTCCGGGCGGCAGGTCGATCCGCAGCCCCGCGTCCCGGGTGTCGGCGATCCGTTCGGCGGTGCGGGTCAGCCGGGCGACCGGGGCGAGGGCGGTGCGGGCCACGGTGCGCCCGAGGACGGCGGCCAGCAGCAGGCCCGCCGCCGCGACGGCCGCCATCAGCGCGCCGGCCTGCCGCACCCCCTCCTGGACGCTGTCGGCGCGCAGCGCGACCTGGACGGCCTGCCGGGCGCCGGGCGGCGCCGCGATCATCGGGGTGGTGAGCATCCGGGCCGGGTGGCCGCCGATGGTGAGGTCGGTGAAGTAGCCGGCCCGCTGCCGGTTCGCGACCTGGCGGGTGGCCGGTGTGACGGGCAGCAGGTACTGCTCGTTCGGTGGTTTGCCGGGGTCGGCGGAGACGATCTGCGCGCAGGCCGGGGCGGCAAGGTAGTTGCACTCGCCGTAGACGACCTGCGGCCCCTGGTCGCGGTGCTGCTGCTGCACCAGGGTGGCCTGCTGGGTGAGGTGCTGATCGAGTTGGTGGTTGAGCTCGTAGCGGACGATGCTGAACGCGGCCGCGCTGATCCCGAGCGCCACCACGGCGACCGCGGCCGTGCAGGCGAGGGCCAGCCGGGTGCGCAGCGGGCGCCGGCGCCGCCAGCGCGCGTGCGCCCTCAAGCCCGGTCCAGCCGGTAGCCGACCCCGTGCACCGTGTGCACCAGCCGGGGTTCGCCGCCGGCCTCCAGCTTGCGGCGCAGGTAACCGACGTAGACGGCGAGGGAGTTGGAGTCGGGGCCGAAGTCGGCGCCCCACACGCGCTCCATGATCACCTCGCGCGGGAGCACCTGGCCGGGGTGGCGCAGCAGCACCTCCAGCAGCGCGAACTCGGTGCGCGAGAACTCCACCGGCCGCCCCGCCCTGCTCCCGGTCCGGGTGACCGGGTCGACCTCCAGGTCGGCGAAGCGGTAGCCGGGCTCCTCGGCGGCCGGGGCGCTGCGCCGCAGCAGGGCGCGCAGTCGGGCGGTCAGCTCGTCCAGGGCGAACGGCTTGACCAGGTAGTCGTCGGCCCCCGCGTCGAGGCCGTCGACGCGGTCGCTCACCGAGTCGCGCGCGGTCAGCACCAGGATCGGGAGCCGGTCGCCCAGGGCCCGCAGCCGGCGGCAGACGGCCAGCCCGTCGAGGACGGGCATCATCAGGTCGAGGACCATCGCGTCGGGCTGCCAGCCGGACACCTCGTTCAGCGCCGCCAGCCCGTCGGCGGCGCCGCGCACCTGGTAGCCCTCGACGGCCAGCCCGTCCTCGACGGCGGCCCGTACCTCCGGATCGTCGTCGACGACCAGCACTCTCTGCCCGTTGCTCATGCGGACAACCCTCTCAGAACGACTCTGAGAACTCTCTTAGGCGGCCTCAGCAAGCTCGACGGCATGCGGACAGAACACGGCAACCATGCCAACCACGATCCGGCCCGCCCCCTGTCGGTGGTGATCGGCGCCGGCGGCACCGGCGGACACATCTACCCGGGCCTCGCACTGGCCGAGGCGCTGCGCAGAGCCGACCCGCGGGCCGTGATCTCCTTCGTCGGCACCGAACGCGGACTGGAGACCACCCTCATCCCGCAGGCCGGCTACCGGCTGCACACCGTCGACATGATCCCCTTCGACGCCTCCCTCGGCGCGCGCCGCTACCTGCTGCCCGCGGCGCTGCTGCGCTCCGGCCGGGACTGCCGGGAGATCCTGCGGGCCCAGGGCGCGCAGGTCGCGGTCGGCATGGGCGGCTACCCGAGTGCGCCGGTGATCGTCGGCGCCAAGATGGCCGGGCTGCCGAGCGTGGTGCACGAGTCGAACGCGGTGCCCGGGCGGGCCAACCGCTTCGCCGCCCGGCTCACCCCGCACATCGCGCTCGCCTTCGACCGCACCCGCGAGCACCTGCCCGCCGGCCGTTCGGCGCAGACCGTCGGGATGCCGCTGGTCGGCGCCGTCGCCCAGCTCGACCGGGCGGCGCTGCGCGCCGAGGCCCGTCGGCACTTCGCCGTCCCGGACGGCGTCCGGCTGCTGGTCTTCAACGGCGGCAGCCTCGGCGCCGCCCGCCTCACCGCGGCCGCCGTCGAACTGGCCGGACGCTGGCGCCACCGCACCGACCGGCGGCTGCTGATCAAGACCGGCCCGGCCGCGCTGGCACAGGTCCGGGCCGCACTGGACGGCAACCCGGTGGCGCACGCTGTCGCCTACCTGGACCGGATGGACTTCGCCTACGCGGCCGCCGACCTCATGGTGTGCCGCGCCGGCGCGGCCACCGTCGCCGAACTCTCCAGCCTCCGGATGCCCGCCGTGCTGGTGCCCTACCCGCACGCGCCGCACGACCACCAGACCCACAACGCACGCGTCCTCTCCGACGCCGGCGCCGGCCTGCTGCTGCCGGACGGCGAGTGCACCGGCGAACGGCTGGCCGCCCTGGTGGAACCCCTGCTCGCCGATCCGGCCCGGCTCGCCGCGATGGCGCAGGCCGCCGACCCGGGCGACCACGCGCGCGCCGCCGACCTGCTGGCCGCCAAGGTGCTCCGCGTCATCGGCCGGACCCCGGCACCCGCGCCGCCCGCCGTCCCGGCCCCCGCCCCCGGCCCGTACGACCGCTGACCGCTCGACCGCTCGACCGCTCGACCGCTTGACCACTGACCGCCGACCACCCGCCCCGAACCACCGGAGGACCACCATGAACCGCCCCGCCCACCCCAACACCCCCGCCGCACACCAGGACTGGACCGGCCGGACCGTCCTGGTCACCGGCGCCGAAGGCTTCATCGGCAGCACCCTCGTCGACCTGCTGGTCGCCCGCGGCGCCCGCGTCCGGGCCCTGGTCCACTACAAGCCGTACGCCGAGCGCGGATACCTCGCCCACTACCTGGCCGACCCCGGCAGCCCCGTCGAGATGCTCGCCGGCGACGTCCGCGACGCCGGCCGGGTCCTGGACGCCGTCGCCGGCTGCGACACCGTCTTCCACCTCGCCGCGCTCATCGGCATCCCCTACAGCTACCAGGCCCCCGAGGCCTACGTGCAGACCAACGTCGTGGGCACCCAGAACGTCGCCGCCGCCTGCCTGCGGCACGGCGCCCGCCTGGTGCACACCTCCACCAGCGAGGTGTACGGGACCGCGATCACCGCACCCATCGACGAGCACCACCCGCTCCAGCCGCAGTCCCCGTACTCCGCCTCGAAGATCGGCGCGGACATGATGGCACTCTCCTACTGGCACGCCTTCGAACTGCCGGTCGCCGTCGTCCGCCCGTTCAACACCTACGGCCCGCGCCAGTCCGCCCGCGCCGTCATCCCCACCATCCTGGCCCAACTCCACTCCGGCGCACGGGAGATCAGGCTCGGCTCGACCACCCCCACCCGGGACTTCACCTACGCCACCGACACCGCGGAAGGCTTCCTGGCCATCGCCCGCGCCGACCGCACGCTCGGCGAGACCGTCAACCTCGGCACCGGCAGCGAGGTGTCCATCGGCGACCTGGCCAAGGCCCTGATCGTCGCCTCCGGCCGGGACGCCGACATCGTCGTCGACCCGACCCGGCTGCGCCCCGGCGGCAGCGAGGTCGAACGGCTGCTCTCCGACAACCGCAAGGCGCGCGACCTGGCCGGCTGGCAGCCCCAGGTCGGCCTGGACGAGGGCCTGCGCCACACCTCCGACTGGGTCGCCGAACACCTGCACCTGCTCGCCCCGGACCGCTACCAGGTCTGACGCCGCCCCTGCGGCCAACTGTCCCATCGGGCATGGGCCTTGGTGCCGGAGCCGGCCACCGGCTCCGGCACACACCCGCCCTCGAAGCCCCCGCATCCGGCGACCGCCGGCGGAAACGGCTGGCCCGACGCAGGGGTGACTGCCAGACTCGCTCCGTGCGAGCGATCATCGAGGAGATGGCCAACCGCCTGGCCGCGGTGCCGGGCGTCGTCGGAGTCATGCTCGGCGGCAGCCGGGCCCGCGGAGAGCACCGGCCGGATTCGGACTGGGACCTCGGCGTCTACTACCGTGGCGGGCTCGATCTCGCCGCGTTGCGCGCGCTGGCCGGCCCCGAGGTGGAGGTGGCCGGCCCGGGCGGCTGGGGGCCGTGGGTGAACGGCGGCGCGTGGCTGCAGGTCGACGGCGTGGCGGTGGACTGGATCCTGCGGGACATGGACCGGGTCGAGCAGGTGTGGACGGACTGCCGCGAGGGCCGGTACGAAGTCGGCGTGCAGGCCGGGCATCCCCTCGGCTTCTGGTCGCCCTGCTACGCAGGCGAGGTGGCGCTCGGCCAGGTCCTGGCCGACCCCGCCCGCGAGCTGACGGACCTTCAGCAGAAGGCCGCGACCTACCCCGAGCCGTTGCGAGAGGCCTTGACGGCGGGAGCCTGGGAGGCGGAATTCCTGGTCGGCGCCGCAGCGAAGGGCGCGGCACGGGCGGACACGTTGTACGTCTCGCTCTGCCTGTCCCGGGCCGTCGGCGTACTGGTGCAAGCGATGTTCGCCGAGGACCGGCGCTGGTGCCTCAACGAGAAGGGCGCGCTGGCTGTCGCCGAGACACTTCCGGGCGCGCCAACCGGCTTCGGCCCGCGAGTCCGCGGCCTGTTGGGGGCGCTCGGAGAGAGCGCCGAACTGCTGGCGGCCACAGTGGCCGAGGCACGGGAGCTGGTCGAGGAGACCCTCGCCGCGCTCCGGAACCGCACCGAGTAGCAGCACACACCTTGAGCCGGGCGCTCGTTCGCTGGCGGCTCGTCGGCTCACCGGTGTTCGACATCGCTGGGGCAGCGCCAAACAGTGCGGAGAACTCACGTCTGCGGGCGCGGCTGCTGCCGTCCCGCCGAGTCGGGAGCGAAGAGCGGAGCCTCCGTGTCCTCCGCTTGCGCTAGTCTCCGGCAAATGTCAAGGATTGATCGATCTTTCGTTCGGAGCAGGCGGGGCACCTCCGCCCTCCGGATCCGGACGGTTGTAGGCATCGTCCTCGGTGTCGCCGCGTTGACCGGCTGCGACCCGAGTGGTGCCTCCACAACCCCCGCGAAGGGGCCGTCCCAAGCAAGTAGCGCGACCGATGCGGCGCCGACTGCCGCAACTCCCGCCACACCTGCCGCTGCACCAGGCCCGACAGCCACATCACTGTCCTTCAGTTACCACGCGCTGGGCAAACATGAGTACATCGATCAGACGCTGTCCATCGACAACGACGGGCAGGCCGGCGCGGCGCCCACTCTGACGATCACGGCAGTGGACGGCAGCGGTCACGATCTGCCCGACGTACAGGTCACCACGGCGTACGGGAGTGACCGAGGCAGTCTCGTCATCCAGCCCGGCGGTGGCTACGACGTCCTGGCCTTCCACGGGGCTGACGCCCAACGGGTCGCCAATGTCAGAGTGACCGTCAAAGAACTCGCCGCGGCGGACCTTCCGGCGGACGCGTCCGCGGTCGAGGCCGAGCCGGCGGATTCCGCAGGCCAGCAGCTGACCAAGTTCGACGCATTCGACCAGGTCATCGTGAAGAACCCGAACAACGCGGCCGTATCGGTCCGGATCGTCTACCTGGTCTACAACCAGACACCGGCCGGAACGCCCCAGCAGGCGATTGAAGTGGTCCCGATCGGCGGGCTGATCACCGTTCCTCCCGCAGGCACCGTTTCCGTGGCTGTGTCTGGAGACGCAAGGACGGCCGTTCAGAAATACTCGGGTGGACCGGCCGTGAGCGTCAAGGCCCACTTCTCCCGTTAGCCGATCGCGCGGGGCCATCGGACCCCGGCCCCGCGCCATCGGGCGAGCAGCGAACCGCCGGACGGCGGGAATCAGCTGGTTCGGTCCTTCGGGTTCACCGTGCAGAAGTACACGCGGTTGGTCTGCCTGTCGAAGTAGAAGCTCCCTGTGTACTGGGCCCGCGTGACCGACTTGTCGAAGGCCTCACTGTGGAGCCACGCCATCGTGTCCCCGACCTCGGCGGCTATCTCCTGCGGGACACCGCATCCGATGCCGCCCTCCCGCCACGTCCCGCTGCCCGTGATCGCCGTCAGCGTCGCCGGATCGAGCTTCGCCACCCCGTCCAGGCTCACGTCGGTCGGACCGGGGATCTCCGGCACGGAGTTCTTCGTCAGCACCCGGCCGACCCACTTCGTCGCGGACAGCTCACCCAGCTGCGGGAAGTGGCGCTTCAACGGTTCGACGTCCGTCCGCACCTCCGCCGGGGTCGTCGCGACGGCGGTCGGGCGGCGGCCCTCACCTTGCCCGGCGGCGCTGTTCTCCGCTGCGGACGCACAGGCCGAGGCGAGCAGCGCCGCGGCGGGAATCAACAGCAGAATCCGGGCGCCGCCCGCTCGCTGCTTCACCTTCACCGGCGCACGTTTCACGGGTTCGTCCTCCCTGGCCTTCTCGGTTGAACGTCTCTGCACAAGACTTTCGCCGCGTCAGATTCGCGACCGATCAAGGCACCTCCGCCGCATCGGACTTCGCGGCAGACCCCGGGTGCCCGGAGCCTCGCGCCGAGGCGTGGCCGATCGGCGTCAGAGCGGGTCGATGCGGGCCTTGAGCAGGCAGAACTCATTGCCTTCGGGGTCGGTCAGGACATGCCACTGCTCCTGCCCGGTCTGGCCGATGTCGGCCGGGCGGGCGCCGAGCGCCAGAAGGCGTTCGAGCTCGGCGTCCTGATCGCGGTCGGTGGCGTTCACGTCGATGTGCAGCCGGGACTTGCCCGGCTCCGGCTCGTCCCGGCGGCTGAGGAAGATCGTCGGCTGCGCACCGCCGAATCCTTCGCGCGGCCCGATCTCCATCGAGCCGTCGTCCTCGCGACCGAGTACGACGAAGTCCAGGACCTCGCACCAGAACCGCGCCAGCACCTCGGGGTCGCGGCAACCGAGCACCAGCTCACCGATACGACACGCCATGACGAGTACCTGCTCTCAGCCGGGGAACCGCCGGGGAGACCACACGCGAACGGCACGGGCTTCCGGCGGCGAAACAACCCCGCGACCGTACCGGACGGGGCGAGCACGGTCGACATGTTTTCCGGGCCGCTGCGGGCCCGACGCGGGGCCGGCGGCATCGACCCGAAGCCGGTGCGGGCTCAGGACAGCATGTTGATCCGGTACTGCATGATCCGGTAGTTCGTCGGGTCGTACCACTGGCTGACGACGATGTGGAAGTTGCCGAACGTCGAGCCGGGGATGACGAAACCGCCGTACGGGCTGGCGACCAGGTTGGCGACCTCCTGGCCCGGGGCGCAGGGGAGGATCATGGCCTGTTCCAGCGTCGTGGTCAGGTCCGAGGTCGGGAGGGCGAAGACCATCGCCCTGATCGACAACTGGTCCATGTTCAGCCACGTGAGGACGTACTTGCCGTCCATGGCGCGGAAGCACATCTCGCCCCACTTGCGGGTGCCGAAGACGGTCGTCGGGGCGGGCGCGTTCCACCGCCAGCCGCCGTCGGCGTAGCCCCACGGCTCGTAGGCGTCCGGATTGCCGAGGCTCTCCTTTCGTACCCGGTGGAGCAGCATTCCCGATTCCACGTCGCGGTTGAAGACCGTGGACAGGACGTAGCAGTAGCCGTCGTCGGCCACGGCGTACGTCTTCTGCTGGAACTGGCCGCCGTACAGGTCGCCCGGCCACTGGCACAGGTACTGCCAGGTCTCACCGTTGTCGGTGGAGCGCCAGAAGTCGGTGTGGTGGGTGTCGTAGATGACGCCGCGCATGAGGTGCATGTACATCACGCCGTCGACGACGAACACGTCGGACGGGATCGCCGTCGTGGCCTTGTCACCGACCGGGTTGTGCGGCTCGTCGACCAGGCTGTTGGCGTGGCTGCCGCCGACGCTGCCGTCGATGCGCAGGTTGTTCAGGTCGGCGCTGCTGGAGCGCAGGCCGACCGGGGCACGCCAGTCGGCTGCGCCCACCTGGGCGCCGTCGAAGGTGTCGCCGCAGACGAAGAGCATCGTGCCGTCCGGACACAGCACCGGGATGCCGAGGTCGGTCCACGGCGAGGCGAACGGCCCGGTCTCGACCGGGCCGCTGAGGTTCTTCACCTTGGTCGCGATCGTCGGGCTCGGAGGGTCGTTCGGACCGCCGGCGACCGCCGCGGGGGCGCCCGAGCCGATGGCCCCCGCCCCCACGGCGACGCCGATGCCGATCTTGAGGACCCTGCGGCGGGAGGGCCCGCCGGTCGTCGCGTCGTTCCCGCCCGATGAGCCCGATGAGAGTGTCATTCTGTCGCTGGCCTTTCCGAGTCGACGAATTCCCGTGGCACCGAACGGATCGCGCACCTCGGCGGCGACGGGTCGCCACCGAGGCTACGGCGCCCCGTCGCCCTGCCGTCGATCGGTGGGCAAACCTTCACCCAAATTGGCTATGCCACACGGAAGTTCCGCATCCGGACGTGGACCGGCCGAGGTGAGATAGGGCCGAATGTCCGCAGCCGGGCGGCCCACCGACCACCGGCCGCCCCGTGACCCGAGCCCGGACGAGTCCGGACGAACACGGCGAGCAGCAGGGGCTCTCCCGGGCGCAGGTTTCGATCGATCGGCGCGTGCATGCCGTCTCACGCCCCCTGATCGAGACGCGAGCATCACATATCGTATGCATATCGCTACCGTTGGAATATGACGCACTCTCGAGTCCGCAGTCTCCTCGTTCGTGGGGTCGTGGCCTTCGTGCTCCTGGCTGCGCCCCTTGGGGCGCGGGCCGCAGCCGCACCCAGTACGGGCGAGGACGCGCGGCCCGTCATCAGAAACCTTGCCCGCGGTGACCGTGACCTGCTGCAGCAGGCGGTGGACGCCCAACTCGCCGCGAGCAAGAACGGTAAGCAGACCGCCGCCAACGAGATCACCTACCCGGACGGGGCGGTGGTGGTCCTGCCGCTGCCCGGGGAGGCGCAGGCTCCCCCGTGGAGCGGGGACCACCACCGCCGGTCCGCCAGGGGCGCGGACTGGAAGAAGTGCCCGGCCCCGACCAGCGAACCCTCCTACTACTGCTTCTACGCCGACAAGAACTGGGGTGGCAGGAGGCTGCAGTTCAACCTCTTCCACGAGGACAAGCCGGTGTACTTCGCCGACTACGGGTTCCGCGACCAGACCAGTAGCTGGGTCAACACCGCCCGCGGCCTGGAGGTGATCGTGGACAACGACCCGGGCGACGGCCAGTGGCAGATGCTCTGGAAGGAGCCGCCGGAGTCCCTGTCCGCGTCGGTCGGCTTCGACAATATGGCCGACCGTTTCTGGGCGGTTCGTCAGTAGCCCTACCGGGCACCGGCCGAGGCGGGAGGGGAGATCGTGCCCGCGGTGACCGGCTCCGGCGTGACCGTGATGTAGGTCGGGGCCGGAGCGGTCTCCCGGGCACGGGCCGTGTACCAGCCGGCGCCGAACGCGAGGATTCCGATCAGGAGGCCTGCGAGGGCCATGGTGACGTACTGCTGCTTCATGACCCCAAGGGTAGAGCTCTCGTGGTCAACTCCCGTGCCGCCACGGCACGATGGGCCCCTCTCGCGTCAACCACGCTTGACGCGAGAGGGGCCCATCATTCCGCGGGAGCCTCCGCCGGGGAGGAAGGCCGCTGCCCGAAGGCGGGTGACCGGGCGCTCCGGCGAACCTACGCGGTCAGCGCCGCCGCCTCCGGGGCCGGTTCGAGATCGCCCGGAGTCCACGAGCGCCGGAACTCCCCGATGGTGGCCCGGAGTACGACTATCAGCGCCAGCAGCATCAGCACGCCGTTGGCCGGCATGGACAGGTACGGTGACACGCTGGGGGCGATGAACTTGAGGTAACTGCCGAAGGACGACAGCTGGACCAGGACCGGCACGTACCAGAGCCGCCGGGGCAGTTGGAAGGCGATGATCACGCTGATCACGTCCGCCACGTAGAAGTAGCGCTCGTGCATGGACGGCAGCAGGAACGGCACCGCGATCGCGAAGACGGCGGCCAGCAGCAGGAGCCCCGTGTCGGTGAGCTTGGCCCGTCCCTCCCGTACTGTCGGTCCGTTCTCCAGGGCCGCCGCCCCGCCGGCGCGGCGGATGGCCCAGACCGCCAGCCCGATCAGCACCAGCACCAGCGCGCCCGCGACCAGCACACCTGCGTGCCGTACGGGGTCCTGCTCCTCGTACGGCACCGAGACGAACTGGTAGACCGACGGCGCGTTGAGCGTGAGGTCCTTGTACGTGTCCGGCTGCCGGGCGTACACCGTCAGCAGCTGCCACGGGTCGGAGCCGAGCAGGACGGCGGGGATGTCGAGCGCCACGTACACCGCCGGAAGGGCCAGCAGGCTTCGCCACGGGATCCGTCGCGCCAGCACCAGGACGAGCAGGAGCGGGAACAGGAAGATCGCCTGGAGCTTGAACGCCAGCGCGATCCCGAAGAACGAGCAGGCCCACCAGGGCCGGTCGCGCAGGATGTGGTAGACGCCGCCGACCAGGAAGGTCGTGAAGATCGCGTCGGCCTGGCCCCACCAGCCGCTGTTGGTCACGACCGTGGGGAGGAAGAGGACGATCACCGCCGCGCCGAGGGCCCGCCAGGGCTGCTGCGGCGACCGCAGGGAGACGATGCGGAACGTGTAGTACGCCAGCGCCAGGTCGAACAGGATCGAGATGCACTTGATACCCGTGAGCGCGGCCACCGGAAGGTAGGTGAGCGCGGCCATCAGGTACAGGTAGGGGACGTTGTAGTCCGAGAAGCCGGTGCCGCTGAGAGCGTGGAACCCGCCGTTGTTCGCGATGTACTGGTACCAGGGCCCGAGGAAGTAGTAGAAGTCCGTCGACTCGTTGTCCAGCATCAGGATGCGGACCGAGAGCGCGGCCATCACCGCCGCCATCGCGGCCAGAATCAGGACCGTCGGGTCGGCCGTGCTCTGACGCGGCTCCTCGGCGGTTATCTCGGACATCGGTCTCCATTCGGGTCGGCGGTGCGGTGGGCCGGCCGGGGTGCGTGTCATGGGTCGGACGGCGAGGCCGGTACCGCGGCCCTCCGTGGGGGAGCCCCGTCCGCAGGGCGGCAGCCGGACCGGAAAGCCCTCCGTGCCCCACCCCTCGATCCGCCCCCGTGGCCCGTTCCCGTGATCCGTTCCGGTGGGCCGGCCCCGACGGTGGTATCCGGCAGGTGGTGCGCGAACGGGCGGATCCGCCCCCGGCCGATCATAGGCGCCCGGGTCCACCGGCACTCTGGTGGCCCCGGACCCGTCAGGGCACGGAGAAGGGCAGACCCGGGCGGCGCGGACGACGCCGGCCCCGGGGGCAACCGCAGGGGTGGGGCAGGCACGGAGCCGGACGGGATCGACGTGGCTGCCGGGGCCCCGTGCGGGTCATCCGTGCGGGTCAGGGGCGGCCGAGGGCGCGGAAGGTCCAGCCGGCAGCGCGCCAGCGGGCGGCGTCGAGGGTGCCTCGGGCGTCGATGACCCGGGGGACGGCGATGTGCCGGGCGAGGTCGGCCGGGTCGGCGTCGGAGTACTGGGGCCAGTCGGTCAGGTGCAGCAGCAGTTCGGCGCCGGTGACGGCCTGGGTGGGGTCGTCGGCGTAGTCGAGCCGGGGGTAGGCCCTGCGGGCGTTGTCCACGGCGGCGGGGTCGTGGACGGTGACCTCGGCGCCGGCCCGCAGGAGGGCGTCGGCGACGGCCAGGGCCGGGGAGTCGCGGATGTCGTCGGTGTGGGCCTTGAACGCGGCGCCCCAGACCGCGATCCGCTTGCCGGTCACGGCGTTGCCGAGGACTTCGCGGGCGAGTTCGACGGTGTGCTCGCGCCGGCGCCGGTTGATCGCCGCGACCTGGCGGAGCAGGCCGGTGTCGGCGCCGAGCTCTTCGGCGCGGTAGGTGAACCCGGCCAGGTCCTTGGGCAGGCAGCCGCCGCCGAACCCGAGGCCGGGCCGCATGCCCTCGGCGCCGATCCGGTGGTCGTGGCCCAGGGCGAGGACGATCTGCCGGACGTCGGCGCCGGTCAGCTCGCAGAGCTCGGCCATCGCGTTGATGAAGGAGATCTTGGTGGCGAGGAAGGCGTTCGCGGCGCCCTTGATCAGCTCGGCCGTCGCGATGCCGGTGACGATCAGCGGGGAGCCGGCGGCCAGGATGTCGGCGTAGACCCGCCGGAAGGCGGCCTCGCTGCCGGTGTCGCCGTCCTCGACGCCGAGCACGATCCGGTTCGGCTCCAGGGTGTCCAGGAGGGCGAACGACTCGCGCAGGAACTCCGGCGACCAGGCCAGGCCGACGCTCACCCCGGCGCGGAGGTGCTCGTCCAGGGTCTGCCGCAGTTCCGTGACCGTGCCGACCGGGACGGTCGATTTGCCGATGATCACCGCGCCGTCGCCGAGCCTGGGGGCCAGGCGCCGGACGGCGGTGTGGAGGTGGGTGAGGTCGTAGGCGCCGCTGCCGTCCCGCTGCGGGGTGCCGACGCCCAGGAAGTGGACGTCGGCGAAGCCGGCGGCCTCCGCGTAGGAGGGGGTGAAACGGAGCCGCCCGGTGGCGGTGTGCTTGGCGAGCAGGTCGTCCAGGCCGTGCTCGACGAACGGGGCCTGGCCTTTGTTCAGCGCGTCGACCTTGTCGGCGTCGGTGTCCATGCCGAGGACCTGGTGGCCGAGTTCGGCCATCGCGGCGGCGTGGGTCGCGCCGAGGTAGCCGCAGCCGATCACGGTGAGCTTCACGAACGTGTCCTTCCGAAGGGGGCGGGCGGCGTCCGCGCCGGCCGGTCCTGCGATTCCGCGCATCCGGGTGTCACCCCTGCGCGTGAATCGGTGGTGGCCCCGCCGGGAGGAGGTTTCCGCAGGCCCCGGCGGAGGCCCGAACACCAGGCAACCGCCTGGCAGTCGGTGCGGACAGGGCTCGCAAGGGGGCTCACAAATCGTGCATCCGATTCACCGTGAGCGACGGATGTCATACCCTCGGCGATCAGGCCTCGGGTGCCGGACCTGCGACGTCTCGTGCCTGGCCGCGTACGACTTCCCCGCGCCCGTGCGGGGACCGATTGAGGGGGACGCCGTGGCGTCGACCACCCGCCGGACCAGGCCGCCGAACGACGCGCTGGCCCGGATGATCGACAAGTGCGAGGGCGCCAGCCGCAAATCGCTGGCCCACCGGGTGAACGAGCTCGCCCACGAAGCCGGGCTGACCACGACCTATACGCACACGTCCGTCGCGAACTGGACGGCGCGCGGCATGGTTCCGGACTGGCCCGTGCCGAAGCTGCTGGCCCGGGCGATCGGCGAGCGGCTCGGCCGGCCCGTGGGACTCGGCGAGATCGGTATGGCCGATGCCGGGACACCGGACGCCGCGATGGGGTGGGATTTCCCGAGGGACCCCGCCGAGGCCGTGCGTACGGCCACTTCGTTCTGGAGCAGCGTGAACCGCCGAGACTTCCTCACCGGTGCGGGCTTCGCCGTCTCCGCGTTCACCACCCCGGTCACCCGCTGGCTGGTCACCCCCGCCGACGACACCGCCGCCCACCGCGGCCGCGGCCGGGTCGGCGCCGCCGACCTCGCCGAACTGCGGGACGCCGCCGACGACGCCCGGCGCTGGGACTCCAAGTACGGCGGCGGGAACTGGAAGGCCAACTCCGTCACCGCCTGCCTCCGGGAACGCGCGGTCCCGCTCCTGAACGGCTCCTTCAGCGACGAGGTCGGACGGCAACTGTTCTCCGCGACGGCCGAGTTGTCCCGCCTGGCAGGCTGGACGGCCTTCGACGTCGGCCGACACGACGTCGCTCAACGGCACTTCATCCAGGCTCTCCGCCTGGCCCGGGCCGGCGGCGACGTCCAGCTCGGCTGCTATGTCCTGGCCACGATGGCCATGCAAACTCTGCTGAGGGGATTCGCGAGCGAGGCCATCGACATGGCCCAGGGCGCCTTCGAGCGGGCCAGGGGCCGGGCAGCCCCCAGGGTGCTCGCGTTCACCAAGCTCATCGAGGCCCGGGCCCACGCCCGGGACGACGACGCCCGGGCCGCCTCCGCCGCGCTCGCTGCCTCCGAGAGCCTGCTCGACCAGGCCCACGACGGCGCCGAGGAGCCGGCGTGGATCGACTTCTACCACCACGCCCGGCTCTCGGCCGACGCCGCCGAGATCTTCCGCGACCTGAGGAACCCCGAGGCCGCCCTCGCGTGGAACGCGCAGGCCGCCGCCATGCCGCCCGGGGTGTTCACCCGCTCGGTCGGGATGCGGCTGGCCATCGTCGGCACCGCCCACCTCCAGAGCAAGGACCTGGACCAGGGCCTCGCGCTCGGCCACCAGGCCGTCGACATCCTCGCCCGCGTCCAGTCCAGCCGGGCCAAGGACTACGTCCGCGAGTTCAACACCGCGCTCACGCCTTGGCGCCGCGAGCCGCAGGTCGTCGAGTTCCTCCAGCGGACCGGCAGGGAGCTCGGCGTCGCCGTATAGGGCGAGAGGCGGCGCGGCCGGGTCAGGTGCCCGGGTGGGAGGCTGCCCAGCCGTGTTCGAGCAGGGCGAAGGCGTCGTCGGCGGCTCGGCGTGGTTCAGGGTGCCGCAGGATGAGGCCGCGGGCCTCAAGGGCGAAACGGGCGAGGGCGGCGCAGCTGACGTCGTCCTCGGGGGCGGCGACGGCCTCGGCGATGGCTCGTGCCAGGGCGGTTTCGTGGCGCGTCCACATGCGGTGGGCGTAGTCGCGCAGCGCGGGGGTCTCCTGCACCATGCGCGTGAAGTCGGCGAACCGCGGGTCCGCGGTGTGGACGGCGAACTGGGTCTGCGCCAGCAGGAGGTGCTCGCGCAGCGCCTGCGGGATCGACGTGCCGGGGGTGCGTTCGCGTACGGCGGCGACGAGTGCTGCTTCGATGTCGTCCTCCTGGTCGAAGACCAGGGCTTCCTTGCCGGAGAAGTGCTTGAACAGGGTGGTCACCGAGACGTCGGCGGCCTCGGCGACGTCCTTGACGCCGACCTGGTCGTAGCCGTGTTCGAGGAAGAGGTCGAGTGCGGCGTCGGCCAGGGACTGGCGGGTCTGGGCCTTCTTGCGCTCGCGGCGCCCGGTCGGTTCGGTCACGTGCCCACCATATCGGCGAAGTGCATCCGCTGCAAAAGTTTAGTCGTTGCGCTTATTTAGCGAGTGTGCTTTCTTGGTGATGTCAGGCCTCCCAGCGGCCCACCCACCTCCCCGAGGGGTACTCCCATGAACTCTGCCCGCGAACCCCGCGAACCCCGCATCGCGATCGTCGGCGCCGGCCTCGGCGGCCTCACCTGCGCCCGGGTCCTGCAGCAGCACGGCCGCTCCGTCACCGTCTTCGAGCGCGAGGCATCCGCCGACGCCCGCCCGCAGGGCGGCACCCTCGACCTGCACGCCGACACCGGCCAGGCCGCCCTGCGCGCGGCGGGGCTCCTCGACCGGTTCCACGCCCTCGCCCGCCCCGAAGGAGACGCATGGCGCGTGCTCGACTTCGCCACCGCCGCGCTCCTGGCACAGCAGGGGCCTTCCGCCGACGGCGGCCGGCCGGAGATCGACCGGGGCCAACTGCGCGGCCTGCTCCTGGACTCGATCGCCGAGGGCACGGTGCGATGGGACCGCGCCGTCAGCGGGGTCACCCCGCTGACGGACGGCACCTGCCGGCTGCGCTTCGGTGACGGTACCGTCGAGGACTTCGACCTGGTGGTCGGTGCCGACGGCGCCTGGTCGCGCGTCCGTCCGGCCCTGTCGCCCGCCGTACCCCGCTACACCGGTGTCACCTTCGTCGAGACCGGATTCGACCACTGCGACACCCGCCACCCCGACCTCGCGCGGCTGGTCGGCAACGGTTCGATGCTGGCGAAGGGCGCCGGCAGGTCCCTGGTCGCCCAGCGCAACAGCAACGGCCACATCCGCGCCTACATAGCGCTGCGCGTGCCGGAGGACTGGCACACGGCCGCCGGTATCGACCTCGGCGACCAGCGGGCCGTGCGGACGCACCTGCTGAGGACGTTCGACGGCTGGGACGAGAGCCTGCGCTACGTCCTGCGCAACAGCGACAGCGGGTTCGTCAGCCGGCCCCTGTTCGTCCTGCCCGCCCCGCACACCTGGCAGCGCGTTCCCGGCGTCACGCTGCTCGGCGATGCCGCGCACCTGATGCCCCCGGTCGGACTGGGCGCCAATCTCGCCATGCTCGACGGCTCCGACCTCGCCCACGCCCTCGCCACCGAACCCGGCGTCGACGACGCCGTCCGCGCCTACGAGAGCATCATGCTGCCGCGCTCGATCGAGGCCGCGACGGGCAGTGCACAGGGACTCGACCACCTCGTTCCCTCGACGGCCCCCTGACCCGACTCCACTCGGGCTCTGACTGTCTTCGCTCAGGGACCTGGTGTTCGGGCACTCGCGGCTGGAGTCGTCCAGGGCGGGTCGAGCGACTGTCGGCTTCCACGGGCTGTCCGGGCTGTCCGGCCCCTTTGGTCGCTTTGGTCGCTGCGTATTGACGCAGGTCAGGGCGGCGACAGGGACTGAAGCGACTGAGGCCGGGGATTGGGTGCACGTTGTCGCCCGGCGCGGAGAGGCCACCGTGGGCGCGGTTTGAACGTGGTGTCAGGCAACGGGTCGTCCGTTGCCGAACAGCTGTCCGGTGGGCCCGTCGGCGTCGAGGGTGGCGGCTCGGACGATGTCGCGGGCACTTTCGGCGGCAGGGCGGTCGGTTGCGTCGTCGCCGCGTTCGGGGTGGGTCGCGGTGTTGCCGGGGTCGACGGCGTTGACGAGGATCGGGGTGTGCGCCAGGTCCCGGGCGAGCACCGTGGTCAGGGCGTTGAGCATGTACTTGGCCATCGAGTAGGCCGGGGCGCGCAGCGCCGCGCCGAGGTCGAGGCCGGTGGCGATCTGCTGGGCGGACAGGCTTGAGACGTTCACGATCCGGGCTGCGGGCGCGGCGGTCAGCAGCGGCAGCATCGCCTGGGTCAGGGCCCACGGGCCGATCACGGTGACTTCCAGTGCGGTGCGCACCGCATCCATGTCGGCCTCCATCGCGGACAGGACCTGGAAGTCGGGCATGGCGCTGGCGTTGTTGACCAGGACGTCGAGGTGGCCGAAGGCCTGGGTGAGGTGGTCGGCCGCTTCGTGCATGCTGACGGGGTCGGACAGGTCCAGGCGCAGGGCGGTGGCCGCGTGCCCGTCCCGGCGCAGTCGGTCGGCCAGCGGCTCTGCCGTGGAGTGGTCGCGGGCGGTGAGGACGACGTGGTAGCCCTGTCCGGCGAGTTCGCGGGCGACGGCGAAGCCGAGTCCGGCCGGGCGGCTGGTTCCGGTGACGAGTGCGGTCCTGGTGGCCATGGCGGGTGTTCCCCTTTCAGGTGGCTTGAACAGTTGCTCGCTTGAGCTTGCACCGCGACGTCGGAGCTGTCACCGGGCACCTGTATGTTGATCACCCGCCGACCCCGTCGGTGTCCCGTCCCGGGGTGTCGACGTGCGGGTCCGGCCTGGGGTGGTGGTCGCTTCGCGGAAATCGGGTCGCTGTCGTCGGGGGATCAGGAGATCCTTTGGCGTCGAGGCTGAACAGCCGCTCATCATCTCAAGTGCCTGAAGGATTTTGCATGACCGTTCCTGCCCCGCCCGACAGCCCGCGGTCCGCCGAGGAGCCGGCCGACACCAACGCATGGGCGGCGCCGAGCCCGGGTCAGGGTCAGGGCGAGGCCACGGCGCCCGCCGCCACCGCTGCCGCACCCCCTGCCGCGGCTCCGAACGTCCCGTACTGGCCGCCGTACGCGTACCCGATGCCGGCGCCGCAGCCCCGCAACGGCCTGGGCACCGCGGCCATGGTGCTCGGGATCGTCGGTGGCGTCCTCAGCCTGGCCGTCATCTTCTTCTGGCTGTCCTGGCTGCCGGCCCTGCTCGCCGTGGTCTTCGGCGCCATCGGGCTGGGCTACGTCCGCAAGGGCCTGGCGACCAACCGGGCGATGGCGCTCGCGGGCGTGATCCTGGGCATCACCGGCCTGCTGGTCTCGGTCGGCGCCGGGGTGTTCGTCGTGACGCGGGTGCAGGCGGCCAACGACGAGCGGCGGGCGGACGAGAACGCCGCTCGCGCCCGTGCCGATGCCGCGACCCGGGCCGACAACGAGCGGGCGGCGAGGGAGCGGGAGCGGATCGAGGCCGAGCGGAGGAGGGTCGAGGCCGAGCAGGAGACGGCGGCCGCGGACGAGCGGGCCCGGCGTCTGTCGTTCGGTCAGTCCTACACGTACGGGGACGGGCTGAAGGTCACGATGGCCGCGCCGACGCCGTACGTTCCGAGCGACAGCGTGTCGGGGACTCCCAAGAACGCCAAGATCATCCAGGTGCGGATCACCGTCGTCAACACCGGGTCGGAGGAGGCCTCGCTCGACGGGTCGGGGCTGCCCACCATCAGGGACGCCAAGGGCAACCTCGTCTTCACACTGATCGACGGAAGCGGACGGATGAAGATCCTCAAGGGCTCGCTGGCCCCGGGCGAGGAGGCCACCGGTCTGACGGCGTACGCCCTGCCGGGCAGCGCGGCCGACCGGTTCTCCGCCCAGTTCGACTACGGTCTCGGGCGGCTGCGCAAGGACGTCATCTGGTCCGGCTCCCCGAGCTGACCCGGGGCCGCTCCCGCCGGAGACCAGGGTGGGGCGAGGTCTCGGACCCGGATCGTCCGAGGCCGGGGCGCGGCACGTGCCGCGCCCCGGCCAAGTGTCGAGGGAGCCTCAGAGGTTGAAGCGCATGACCATTCGACTTCCCGGGAGGCTGCTGATGGTCCCGCTGTCGCAGTCCGTGATGTCGGCCCCCGGGTAGAGGGTGCCGGTGACGGTGGCGCCGGGCAGGACGGTGCTGTCGAGGGAGACCGTGCCGTTGAGGCTGTTGGCGATCTGGTTCTTCGAGGGGTCGCCCTCGACGCGTTGCATGCCCGAGGTGTTGATGGTGGAGGTGCCGGCCGGGTTGCCGTTCGCGTCGACCCAGTCGACGACGATGGTGCCGGTGAGCTGGCCGATCTGCTTGCAGGCGAGGGTCGCCGACCCGGTGACGGAGACCGATCCGGCGGACAGGGCGGGGCCGCCGTTCTTCGTCAGGCACCTGTCGATGGCGCCGTTGTTCATGGACAGGTCGACCGCAGCGGGGGTGTCCGTGATCGGCTGGGTGCTGTTGACCGTACCCTCCGCGGAGCACATGAGCCGGAGCAGGGGGTTGGCCCGGGTTTCGGCGACCCCGTTGGCCCCGTCGGTCACGGCCGGGGTGTCGGCGGCCGAGGCGGGGGCGGGCTGCTGGAGGAGCACGGCCGAGGTGGCGGCCACGGCGGCCAGGGCGAGCGGGACGGCGGCCAGGCGCCACCGGCGGGGCCTGGACGGCGCTGCTTCCCGCGTCGGCACGGGGTCGGAGTCCCAGGAGTGCGAAGGCATGGTGTTCCTGTTCTGTGAAGTCGGGCGGCTGAGGGGGTCAGAGGAGGCTGGAGAACTGGGCGTCGTGCTTCGCGGTGAGGCTGCTCAGGCCGTTGGAGCAGTGGCTGATGTCGCTGGTGGGCTCGAAGGTGGCGAGGACGCCGGCGAGCGGCAGGACCTTGCTGCCGAGGGACACCGTGCCGTCGCTCGAGTTGAGGATGTCCCCGCGCGCGGGGTCGCCTTCGACGTCCTGTGCGCCGTTGGTGGTCACGGTGGAGGTTCCGACGACGCTGCCGGTCTGGTTCAGTCCGCTGTACCAGGTGATGGTCTCGGTGCCGCTGAACGTACTGGGGGAGGAACACGAGAGCGTGCCGGTGCCGGCGAAGGTCAACGTCGCCGACAGGACGTTCGTGGGCCCGCCGTTCTCGGCGAAACACTCGTCGAACGTGCCGACCCAGGAGAGGGACACGGTTGCGGGGGTGTTCGTGATCGGCGCGCTGCTGCTGCCGACGGCCTGCCCGGAGCAGGTGAGCTTGGTCAGGAGCGTGTCGCGGTGGCCGGTGGACTCGCTGGCGGCGGCCGGGATGGGGGAGGCCTGCTGGAAGAGCAGGCCGGCACCGGCGGCCGTGGCGACCAGGGCGAGCGGGACGGTCGCGAGTCGCCACCGCCGGACCGAGAGTTTTCTGGTGTGCGGCCCGGACGGTGTGCCTGGGGCGGTGGGTCGAGCTCCCATAATGCTCTCCTTTGTTTAGGTACGAACTGCTGCTGCCAGAATCACCACCAGTGAGGCTCCGTGCGATCCGAGCAGGGCTGGATTCGCCTTTACGGTGCGATATTGATCCGACTGTCGCAGCGCAGGACCGAACTCCTCCAACGTTGTCTTTTTGCTACTGAAGATCGTGAACAATCTTTACTGTCGGGCAGTCGGGGGATACCGGCGCGTGCTTGCCGGGTCTTCCCCCGGCGGCGGGTTACGTTCTGCGGCAGACCTTTTCAGCGCTGGCCCGTCGGGCCGCCCGACGGACAAGGGGAGACCCCCATGCTGCCCAGTCGACCCCTCCTGCCCGGCTTTCCGGGTAGGGAGCACTGGCGGCGCGAGGAGGAATCCGGATTGCACTACGTCGACCACGGATCCGGCGACGTCGTGCTCATGCTGCACGGAAACCCGACGTGGGGATATCTGTGGCGGCGTCTGATCACCGCGCTGGCCGGGGACTTCCGTTGCATTGCGCCGGACCAGCTGGGCATGGGGTTCTCCCAGCACAGGACCGGTGCCGGTCCGATTCCGCTCGCGGAGCGGCTGGAGCACCTCGACGCGCTGGCGGCCCACCTGATCGAGCAGCGTCGGGCGCCGTCGGCGGGCTGGACCCTGGCGGTACACGACTGGGGAGGGCCGATCGGCCTGGCCTGGGCGAGGCGGCACCCCGGGTTGGTCACGAAGCTGGTCGTGCTGAACAGCGTGGGTTTCCGCTGGCCCGAGGGGTACCGGCTGCCGCGCTCGCTGGCCCTGCTGCGCGACGTCCGGCCGCTCGGCGAGGCGGCGCACCTGCTGAACGTCTTCCCCCGGGCGGCGCTGCGGGCCGGGGTGGTCCGGCCGCTGCCCGCCGAAGTCCGCTCCGCCTACCTGCGGCCGTACCGCAGCGCGTGGCAGCGCCGCGCGGTGCGGGACTTCCTGCGGCAGATCCCGCGCAGCGGCGCGGACCCCGCCTGGTCCCTGGTCGATC
The DNA here is from genome assembly GCF_042720685.1 of Kitasatospora sp. NPDC058492. Lineage (NCBI taxonomy): Bacteria > Bacillati > Actinomycetota > Actinomycetes > Kitasatosporales > Streptomycetaceae > Kitasatospora > Kitasatospora sp. NPDC058492. Next base: position 259,126 of record NZ_JBHXMU010000001.1, on the reverse strand, counting down.
CCGGTGGCGACAGCGCCGACCTCGCCGGGCTGCCGGTGTTCATCGGCTGGGGCCTGCGCGACCCGGTGTTCACCCCGCTCGTCCTGGGGGAGTGGCGGCGCAGGCTCCCGCACGCCGAGGTGCACGCCTTCGCCGACGCGGGCCACTTCGTCCTGGAGGACGCCGGAGAGTCCCTGACCGGGCCGCTTCGGCGCTTCCTGTCCACGCGATGACGAACCATCACGGAGAGGTACCCATGCCCTCGCCCCACAGCAGGATCAGTCTCGTGCGGGTCCATGTCCCCGAGGCCCGTCAGAGTTCCCGCGAGATCGAGGAGGAACTGCGTCGGCAGAGCCCAGGGGCCGCGCTGCCGGCGGGACTGCTGGAGCACATGTTCGGGCTGCGCGAGCGGTGCGTGGCGGCGGCGGAGGAAATGCCCTCGGACCTGGCGGCCCGGGCGGCTGCCGCCGTCCTGCGCGACGCCGGCCTCCCGCCCGAGACGATCGACCTGCTCGTCTACACCGGGATCAGCAAGGACCTCGACGAGCCGGCGACCGCGAACGTGGTGGCCGCCAAACTCGGTGTCACGGCGCCGGTCTTCGATCTGATGAACGCCTGCAACGGCGTGCTCAGCGCGTTGGAGAGCGTGGACGCGCTGATCAGGCTCGGTTCCTACCGGCGGGTGCTGGTGGTCACCGGGGAGGTGCCCAGCCGGATCACCCGCTGGCGCGTTCCGGACCGCGGCCGGCTCGCATCGGCACTGGCCAGTCTCACGCTGGGCGACATGGGGGCGGCCGTGCTGGTGGAGGCGAGCGAACGGCCCGGTATCCTCGGCAGCCGCTTCTTCGCCAACCCGGCCGCGTGGCCGAGTGCGGTACTGCGCAGCCCGTACGCCACCGGCCGGATGCACGAGTTGGACGTCGACGACGCCGCGTTGACGGCCTCCTTCGCGGAGCTGCGGGAACAGGCCTTCAAGGCCGCGGGCGAGCTGATCGATTCCGTGGCCGACTGCGCGCTGTTCTGCGTCCACCAGCCCTCGGCGGCCATGACCCGCGACCTCTGCTCATCCGCGGGCATCCCCGCCGAGGCCGTGATCCCCACCTTCCCCCACTACGGCAACGTCGCCACCGCCACCATCCCGCTGCAGCTGGCACTCGCGCAGGAGCAGGGCCGGCTGCACGAAGGCGACCTGGTGGGGATCCTCGGCCTGGCCAGCGGCACCAGCCTCGGCGTCATGGCCCTGCGGTGGTGAGCGCGGTCCCCGGGGCGACCGAGGAGCAGGACGCCTGGCCGGAGACGCTCGCCGCCCACCTGGCCGGCTGGGCCGGCCTGCAGCCGGACCGCACCGCGCTCGTCTGGCCCGCTCCGCGCGGCCGTTGGCACACCGTCGACTTCGCGACGCTGGAGGCCGCCTGCCGGGCGCGCATCCGCGAACTGCGCGAGGCGGGCGTCGGCGCCGGGCAGAAGGCCGTGGTGATGGCCCGCGACCCGTACGACCTGGTGACCACCGTGTACGGGCTGCTCGCCCTCGGTGCGGTGCCGGTGCTGATCGACCCGGCGCTGCCCCGTCCGGCGCTGCGGGCCTGTCTGGACGAGACGCGGCCCGAGGTGTTCATCGGCGACCCGCTCGCCCAGCTGGCCCGGCTGCTGCTCGGCTGGGCCCGCCCGCACGTCACCGTCTCGCTGCTCACGGGCCGAGCGTGGCGCGCGCGTCGGCCGGAGCCGGAGCCGGAGACGGAGCGGCCGGAGCCGTCGTGGCCGAGCCCGCCGCCCGCCGCCTCGCTCGCGCTGATCGCCTTCACCTCCGGCTCCACCGGAGTGCCCAAGGGCGTGGAGTACGAGCACCGGCAGCTGGCCGCCCAGGTCCGCTCGATCGCCGGGCTGCTGGGGCTGGGCCCGGGCGAGGTGCTGCTCGCCGGATTCCTGCCCTTCGCCCTGTTCGGGCCCGCCACCGGCGCCACCACCGTCGTGCCGGCCGTGAACCACCTCAGACCGGCCCGCACCCGGGGCGCCGACCTGGCGCGCGCCGTCACCGAACACTTCACCTCGGTGGTGTGCGCCTCCCCGGCGGTGCTGCGGGCCCTGGCCGGGGAGTGCGAGCACGGCCGTGTGTCGCTCGCCCCGGTGCGGCTGGTCTGTTCCTTCGGCGCCCCGCCGTCCGAACGGCTGGTGCGTGCGCTGCGCCGGGCGCTGCCGGAGGACGCGACGTTGCTCAGCGCGTACGGCGCCACCGAGTGCCTGCCGGTCAGCGTGATCGACAGCACCGAACTGGCCGCCGCGCACGCGGAACCGCTGCACGCCCACCGCGGGGTCTGCCTGGGCCGCCCGGTGCCCGGCATCACGGCCCACGTCCTGGTGCCGGTCGGCCCCGTGTCGTACAACCGGCCTGTGCCGCAAGGGGGTTACGGGGAGATCACGGTCGGTGGCCCGCAGGTCAGCCTGGCCTACCATGCCCGCCCGGGAGCGAACGCGGCCGCCAAGGTCGGCTCCGGCGAGGACGTGCTGCACCGCACCGGCGATCTCGGCTGGCTCGACGGGAGCGGCCGGCTGTGGTTCCTCGGGCGCTCCGCGCACCGGGTGCACGGAGCCGGGTTCGTGCTCGACACCGCGGTGGTCGAGCGGATCGCCGACGCGGTGCCCGGCATCGGCCGCACCGCGCTGATCGGCCTCGGGCCCGCGGGCCGTCAACGGCCGGTGCTCTGCGTGGAGTTGGCGCCCTCGGCGGCCAACTCGGCGACGGCCGTCCTCCAGGGGCTTCGGCACGCCCTGTCGGCGGTGCCGGGCGGCCACCGGATCGCCACCGTCCTGCTCCACCGCCGGCTGCCCACCGACCCGAGGCACAACTCGCGCGTCGACCGCGACCGCCTCGCCCGCTGGGCCCGCCGCCGGCTGCGCCGACGACGCCCGGGCGGCGTGCTGGGCGGCGGGCGATGAGGGTCCTGGTCACCGGGGGCAGCGGCTTCCTCGGTCTGGAGCTGTGCCGCCGCCTCACCGGGCGCGGCGACGCGGCGGTCTCACTGAACCGCCGCTGGAGTCCGGAGCTGGAGCGGCTCGGGGTCCGTCAGCACCTGGGCGACATCGCCGACCCGGATACGGTTCGGCGAGCCCTCGCCGGGTGCGAGGCGGTGATCCACAACGCGGCCCTGGCCGGGGTCCGGGGGCCCGAGCAGCCGTACCGCGCGGTCAACGTCGACGGCACCCGGCGCGTCCTGACCGCCTGCCGCGCCCTTGGTATCCGCCAACTGGTCTATACCTCCACCGCGAGCGTGGCCTTCACCCCTGAGGGCGTCACGGGAGCGGACGAGTCCCTGCCCGGGCCCCGACGCCACTCGGCCGCCTACCCCCGCACCAAAGCCGAGGCCGAGGCGGCCGTCCTCGCCGCCAACGGCCCGGACCTGGCGACCACGGTGCTGCGCCCCCATCTGATCTGGGGGCCCGGCGACCCGCACTTCCTGCCCGCCCTGCTGCGGGCGACCAAGGGCGGGCGACTGCTGATGCCGGGCCGCGGCACCAACCTCGTCGACACCTGCCACCTCGCCACCGCGGCCCACGCCCACCTGCTCGCGCTGGACCGGCTGCGACCGGGCCACCCGGCGGCCGGGCAGGCCTACTTCATCGCCCAGGGCGAACCGCGGCCCCTGCGCGAGGTGGTGACCAGGCTCCTCGCCGCAGCCGGACGCCACGCGAGCTGGCGCCCGGTGCCCTACCCCGTCGCCCTGGCCGCCGCCGTCCTGGCCGACGCCACCACGACGGTGCTCCGCCGCCACACCGACCACGGCCTCAGCCGATTCCTGCTCCACCAGCTCACCCGGCCGCACTGGTTCGACCTCACGTCGGCCCGGCGCGACCTCGGCTTCGAGCCGCCCACCACGTTCGACCAGGCCATGGCCGAGCTGACCCGTCACCACCGCACTACCGGCGGCTGAGCCCGCCCCCTCACACTCCGGAAAGGAACCACCGCTATGGACACGACGCTCTCCGTGGACGACGTCTGCGACACCGCCCAGACCCTGCTCGTCGAGCGGTTCGGCGTATCCGCCGACGCCGTCAGCCCCGACGCCACCTTCGAGGAGATGGACGTCGACTCGCTCGCGCTGGCCGAGTTCGCCTTCGTGCTCCAGGACGAGTTCGGCATCCTGATCAGCCAGGAGGACGCCGACCGGCAGAGCACGCTCATCGACGTCGCCCGGATCGTCCAGGCCCGACTCGGCGACGCGACCGAACCGGTCGCGTGAACCGCCCCGAGATCGCCGTCACCGGCCTGGGGCTGGTCACCCCGGCCGGGTTCGGCGCCGAGGAGACCTGGCAGCGGGTCTGCGCCGGCACACCCACCGCGTCACCGGACCCGGACCTCGACGCCGCCCCGGTGGCGTTCTCCTGCCGCATCCCCGCCATGGACCTGGACACGGCGGTCGGGCGCAAGAAGGCCTGGCGGATCGGACGGTTCAGCAAGCTCGCGCTGCTCGCGGCCCGGGAGGCCGTCCAGAACGCGGGACTGGACACCGGCGGGTGGGACGGCGCCCGGGTCGCCGTCGTGCTCGGGGTGGGCTTCGGCGGCGCGCCGCACTGGGAGGACCAACTGCGCCGACTCCACCAGCGCGGGCCGGCCCACGTCTCGCCGACGGTGATCCCGATGGTCATCGGCAACATGGCCGTCGGCGAGGTGGCCCAGGAGTTCGGCGCGCGCGGCCCCACGCTCGCCTGCGCCACCGCCTGCGCCTCCGGTGCCACGGCGCTGGCCATCGCCCACGACCTGCTGGTCGCGGGGTCCTGCGACATCGTCCTGGCCGGTGGCGCCGAAGCCGCCCTCAGCCCGCTGGTGGCGACCGGGTTCCACCGGATGGGCACCCTGTCGGCACGCGGGCACGACGTACCGGGCGCCTCCCGGCCGTTCGCCGCCGACCGGGACGGCTTCGTCCTGGCCGAGGGCGCCGCCGTGCTCGTCCTGGAGCGCGCCGCGGACGCGAGGGCGCGCGGCGCCCGGGCGCGCGCCGTGCTCGCCGGACACGGCGCCAGCAACGACGCCCACCACCCGACCGCGCCGCCCCAGGGCGCCGCCGGTGCGGAACAGGCGCTGCGCACGGCGCTGCGCAGCGCGGGCCTGGGCGCCGGCGACATCGGCCACGTCAACGCCCACGGCACCTCCACCCCACTCAACGACGCCGCCGAGGCCGGCCTGATCGCTCGCGCCCTGCCGCACCAGCCCAGCGTCACCGCCCCCAAGGGCGTGCTCGGCCACAGCCTCGGCGCGGCCGGCGCGATCGAGGCGGCGCTCACCGTGCTGACCATCGAACGCGGGCTGGTGCCGCCGATCGCAAACCTCACCCCCGACATCGCCGAGTTCGACATCGACTGCGTCACCGGGACGGCGCGCCGGCAGCGCATCGACGCGGCGCTCAGCCACTCCTTCGGCTTCGGAGGCCACAATGTCGTCCTCGCCCTGCGCCGGGACTGACCCCCGGGCGGGTACGGTCCGAGCCACCCCGGCGCCGCCCGACGGCACCGGGGCCCGGCTCGGCGCACTCGTCGCCCGCCACCGCTGGGCGGTGCTGTGGACCACCGCCCTGCTGCTGGCCGTCGCCGCGGTCGTCGGGGCCGGGCTGCCCGCGCGGCTGTCCCACGGCGGCTTCACCAACCAAGGGGCCGAGTCCAGCCGGGCGCTCGAAGCCATCGAGCACCACTACAACGCGGGCGGGACCAGCACGATCGTGGTCTTCCGCAGCGAGACCCTCACCGTGGACGACCTGGAGTTCGGCGAAGCCGTGCGCTCCGCGCTCGCCGAGGTGCCCAGATCCGTGCTGACGGGTGCCCAGCACTACTGGAACACCGGCAAGCGGGAACTCCTCTCCACCGACGGGCACGCGGCCTGCGTGGTCGTCGGACTGGCCGGCACCGGCGACCAGGCCAAGACCGCCTCCTACGAGCGGCTGCGCCGGCTGCTGCACGCCGACGGACTCACCGTCGCCTACGCCGGGCAGGTCCCGCTCCAGGCCGACCTGGACCGCACCGTCGACGACGACCTCACCCGGGCCGAACTCTACGTCTTCCCCCTGCTGTTCCTGCTGCTGCTGCTCTTCTTCGGCAGCCTCGCCGCGGCCCTGCTGCCGCTGGCCGTGGCCGGCGCGAGCCTCACGCTGTCCTTCGCGGTGCTGCGCGTGCTCGCCCCACTGGTGCCGGTCAGCTACGTCACCCGCAACGTCGTCGTCATGATCGCTCTCGGGCTGTCCGTCGACTACGCCCTGTTCGTCGTCGTCCGCTTCCGGCGCGAGCTGCGCCACCGGGGCGACCCGCACCGGGCCGTGGCCGCCACCATGGCCACCGCCGGGCACACCGTGCTCTACTCCGCGACGGCCATCTCGCTCGCCGTCCTGGGCCTGACCCTGCTTCCGTTCCCCATCACCCGCTCCCTCGGCATCGGCGCCGCCGTCACCGTCGCGCTGGCCGGCGCCGTCAGCCTCACCATGCTGCCCGCCGTACTGGCCGTGCTCGGCCCGGGCGTCGAGGCCGGGTGCGTCCGGCTGCCGGGCTTCGGACGGGCCGGTCTCGGACGTGCCTGGGCGGAGGGCGAGGAGACGGGGTTCTGGTACCGGCTCGGCCGGAGCGCCGTCACCCATCCGTGGGCCTGGCTCACCGCCGCCGTCGCGATGATCGCGGTGCTGAGCGCCCCGGTCGTCGGCCTGCACCTGGCCGCGAGCGATCAGCGGACCCTGCCCGCCGGGGCGGCCAGCCGCAGAGCCCAGGAACTGCTGCACGAGGACTTCCCGGCGGCCGCGCTCGACCAACTCCAGGTCGTCGCCCACCTGCGGGACGACATCGGCGGCCAGCCGGGCAAGGCCGCACTGGCCCGCTGGCAGCAGCGGCTCGCCGGACTGCCGAACGCCCAGGACGTCCGGCTGCGCGTCAGCACCGCGCACAGCGCCATACTGACCGTCACCACCGACGCGGCTCCGGACGCTCCCGCCGCCGGGCAACTGGTGCGCGCCGTGCGGGCGCTCGACCCGCCCGACGGCGGCCGCGTCCTGGTCGGCGGACCGGCCGCGGCCAACGTCGACGTCCTGGACACCCTGAAGGCCAGGCTCCCGGCACTGGTCGGGTACCTGCTGGTGGTCACGCTCGGCCTGCTCTTCCTGGCCTTCCGGTCGCTGCTGGTCCCGCTCAAGGCGGTCATCACCACGACGATGTCCCTCGGCATCGCCTTCGCGGCCGTCACCTGGACCGTCCAGGACGGCCATGGCGCCCGGCTGCTGGGCCTCCAACCCACCGGGTACGTCGGCGCGTTGGAGGCCGCCATCATGCTGATGTTCGTCTTCGCGCTCTCCGTCGACTACGAACTCTTCCTGATCGCGCAGATCCGCGAGCTCCACCGCGGCGGCATGGACAACGCGAGCGCCGTGGTGACCGGCCTCGGGCGCACCGGCGGGCTGATCTCGGCCGCAGCGGCCCTGATCGTGCTGGTCGCCGCGGCCTTCGCGACCAGCCCCGTCGTCACCGTGAAGGAGATCGCCCTCGGTGTCCTGGTGGCCGTGGCCGTCGATGCCACCGTGGTGCGCATGCTGCTGGTCCCCGCCACCATGCGCCTGCTCGGTGAACTCAACTGGTGGGCACCGCGCTTGCGGCGGCAGGCGGCGCCCAGCGGGCCTCGTCCCGGGCCGTTGCCGGGCCTGGAAGCGGTGGAGTGAGCGCGCGAGCGGGTTCCGAGAGGGCCCGGCGCTCGGAGGCGTGCGGAGCGGGCTCGGAGTACTGGTGTCCTGCGCCGGAGGTCCGGCGCAGGACACCAGGAGCAAGGCCGGTGATCCGACCGGGCTACACGGCGGTGTTGATGACGGAGACCATGCCGAAGTGGTGGTGGGCGATGGTGAGGTCGCCCTGGGTGTCGCCGCCGGTGGGGGTGATCATGGCGGAGGAGACGGTGTACTCCCTCGGGCCGCCGCTCTGCATCAGGAAGGGGATGCCGATGGTGGCGGGGGTCTGCGGGCCGAGGGAGCCGAGCCCCGGGGGGACGGAGAGCCGGTAGACGGAGGGGATGGCGGGGTCGTTGTTCTCGTAGAGCGCGGTGAGGCCGGGCGGGCGGCCGGCGGTGGGGACCTGGGTGTAGAAGGGGGTGGAGAAGGTGAAGTTCGCGGGGCTCTGGGTGCCGTCGAACAGGGCGCCGGCGCCGTTGAAGAAGTGGAACGGGATCTCGGCCGCCGCGCCTCCGGCGATCAGGGGCAGCTGGGGGGAGGTGAAGTAGAGGTTGGCGTTGCCGGGGGGCGGGGTGGCCAGGCTGGAGCGGACGAAGCCGAACTCCCACACGTTGCGGGTCAGGTCGCTGTCCATGTCGGTGGTGTTGTTCGCGTCGGTGGTGAAGATCGCCCGGCCGATCGGGGGGATGTTGGGGGCGGCGGGCAGCAGGGTGAAGGTGACGGGCACGGTCACGGCCGTGTTCGCCGGGAAGCCGTTGAACGAGACCTGGATGACGGAGGGCACGTCGGGCGCGCTGTTCTGGTACAGCCAGCGGGAGGTGCCGCCGCTGACGGAGGGCAGCGACGCGACGTTGGCGTAGAACGGGGTGATGACCTTCAGCGACACCGGTCCGGTGGCCGCGGCGCTGCTGAAGTTGCCGACCGTGACCTGCACGGTGGCCGTCCCGCCGCCCATGTAGGTGCCCGCGTCCGCCGAGCAGTACAGGTTCACGCTGTTCAGCACGTCCGGCCGGCGGGTGGTGCCTGCGGGGGTCGCGGACCGGTCCTCGGCTGCGGCCGCCGCGGGCACGGCTGCGCCCAGGCCCACCACGGCGGCACCCAGCCCTGCGGCCCTGAGGAGGCTTCGGCGTGCCACCGGTGCTGCCCCCGGCCCTCCGGACTCGTCCTCTTCGCGGATTCCATCGACCATGTCTGCGCCTCCGTCGGCACGTAGCGGTGAAGCGGGCTCCTGGCCCAACGGCTCGTACACTGACATATCGGCATGCAGCTTTTTGGTCAACGCGCTTGACGGAATCTGTTCCGTTCACCGTGCCGGAGTCAACGCGGCAAGGGTGTACGCCTTCCGAGCAGTGGCCACAGGAATGGCGAGCCCCCGGGCGGCGGACGGTGCCCGGGGGCTCGAGAGCGCGTGCTGTGCGCTCAGAGCGAGGCGAGGCTGAAGTCCACCTCGTGCTTCCCGGTCAGGGCCGTCACTCCGGCGTCGCAGGAGCCGGTGATGCCGGACAGGTCGAAGCTGCCCTGGTAGCTGTTGAGGGGCAGGAGGGTGCTGGTCACGTCCGTGATGCCGGTCTCGTCGTTGGTCACCTCGCTGCTGCCCGAGTTGCCCTTCTCCCCGCCCTTGAAGGAGACGGTGGTGCGGCCGAGGACCCTGTTGTTGACGTCGTACCAGGTGAAGGTCGCCGTTCCGGAGAAGGGATGGTAGGACTCGCAGGAGAACGTCCCGGTGGCGACCGAGGAGATCGTGCCATGGCCGACGTTCGAGTTGGTTCCGGCGGCGCTGTAACAGTCGTCGAGACTGCCTTCGAGCGTGTACGAGTTCGATGCCGCCGCGTCGGTCACCGGGTTCTTGAACGTCAACGTCGCCGGCCCTGTGCAGGTCAGGTTGTCCAGGACCTCCGTCGCCTGTGCGGTTCCGGCCACGCCGGGGATCGCCACCGACAGCAACCCGCCCACGAGGGCCGCCACCATCAAACGTCTCATCAGTCGTCCTTACTCTCTGTCCATCGGCGCTGTGCCTTGGGGCCAAGGATCGTCGGTACTCGATCAACCGGCATTTGTGCGGCACCGGCGCGCTCCGTGTCTCACTCGGACAGCGGGACGGGGCGGCCAGGTGGGCGGTGCGGGCGCCCCGCCGCGGACGGGTCGGGTCACCCGATCCCCACTCCGGCGTCGCGGGAGGACCGCAGCCACAGCACTGTTTGAGCATGAGCTACGACGATTGGGTGACAGCCGGAGCCCGTGTGAGGCCTGCCCGCCCCCGGAGGGTGCGCGCCGCCCTCGGTTCCGGCTGCCTCGCGGGGGCGCTGGTGCTGCCCGTCGGTGCAACCGCGCCCGCCCGGGACGCGACCACCCGGACCTTCACCACCGACGCCACGTTCACCGTCCCGGACGGTGTCACCGGCATCACCGTCACCCTCGTCGCGTCGGGTGCCGGGGGAGGCGGCGGGGGCGGCGGAGGTGGCACCGGCCTCTTCAAGAGCGGCGGCGGGGGCGGGGCGGGAGGCGGCGGCGGAGGAGGGGCCCGGGTCACCTGCACCCTGGCCGTCACCCCCGGCGACGTGCTGACCCTCACCGTCGGCAGCGGCGGAGCCGGTGGAGCGGGAGGCGCCAGCGGTGAGGAGACCGACCCGGGCGCCGACGGCGGCGCCGGGGGCCGATCCACCCTCACCGGCGGCGCAGTCGTCCTGGCAGCCGTGGACGGCGGGTCAAGCCCCGGTGGCGGGGGCGCGGGCAGTGTGCTCGGAGGCGCCCGGGGCGAGGGAGGCCACGGCGGAGGGAGCGTCCCCGCCTCCGTCTGCAAGGGCGGAGGGCCCAGTGGCACGGGCGGATCCGACGGTGACCTCGGCGCCGGTGGTGAGGAAGGCGTCGACGTGACACCGGCCACCGTCGGCGACACCGTCCCCGGCAGCACGGGCGGCGTGGGCGGCGAAGGCGGTGCAGCGGGGGCTCCTGTGCCGGCCGCCTGCCCCGCGGGCACCGGCGACGGAGGGGACGGCGGGGACGGCGGCGACGGCCAGGACTACGTCGGCAACTTCGACGACCCCCAGACCCCCGGCGAGGACGGCACCGAGGGCGCTGCGGGCGGCAACGGCTGCATCACCCTCACCTTCTAGAACAGCGGACTGGGCCCCGGCGCCGCTTGATCGGCGTCGGGGCCCAGCGCTTCGTCAGGCCGCCGTGTCCAGGAGGCTCGTCCCGCCCGGCCCGAGTTCGCCGGGCACCGCCCTCTCCGCAGCGAGGGGCGGGGCTTGCGGGAGCGCGGCGGTGGGGCGCCCGTTCGGGATCAGGCGTCCTGCGCGGGGACGAAGGGGACGGGCATGGGCCTGGCCGTGGGGGTGGCCGTGGGTGTGGCGGTGGGCGTGGGGGTGGCGGTGGAAGTCGGGCTGGATGTGGAGGTCGGGCTGGAGGTGGAGGTCGGTGTCGGCGTGGGGGACTGCGTGCCGGTGGGCAGCGTGATGGTGACCGTCCCGTCCAGCGTCATCGACTTCAGGCCGGTCGGGGTGCTGCAGGCCGTGAGGTCGATGTTGGACTTGACCGGGTCGAGGACCACCGTCCAGGTGGCGCCCTTGTAGCGGCCCGCGGTGATGCCGCCGCTGAGGGGGTTGCTCGACTTGAGCAGGTCCTGGATCGGCTGCATGTCCCAGGTGAAGTCGGTGGTGCCCGGGTCCTCCGTGGTGGGCTGGCCGTTCGCGGTCTCCCAGGTGACGCGCTGCAGGGTGCCGGGCGCGTTCTGGTAGCTGCCGGCCGCGCAGGTCACGCCGTTGCCGAGGCCGGTCCCCACGTAGTCCGCCTGGGTGATGGGGGCGTCACCGGTGCAGTTGAGCAGTTTGGGGTTGCCGAGGGTGGCCGTGATGTTGTCCTGGGGGACGAGGGTGAGGCCGGAGCTGAAGGTCATCGTGAAGCTGTCCTCACAGGTGATGACCTGGGGCACTCCGACGGCGGAGGTGTCGAACACGAGCAGTCCGCCGACCAGGGTGCCGGCCGTGAGGGCGGCGGCCGCGATACCGATGGGGTGTTTCATGGGGTCGTGCCTTTCTTGGGGTGGGGGAGCCCGGTGGTGCTGGGGGCCGGCTCACCCGGGGAGTCCGGGGGCCGGGGCTGTGGGACGGCTCGACGGGGTGGGGAACCCGGAGTCCGAGGGCCCGGCCGCTGCGGGGGAGCCGTCGTCCTCGCCGTGGCGCGCGAGGGTGAGGAGCGCCGTACCGCTGACCACCAGGACGGCGAGGACGTAGAGCGGGGTCACGGACGGGGACTTGAACCAGTCGGTGGCCTCGGCGGTCAGGTAGGTGGCGAGGGTGCCGCCGAGGAGTCCGCCCAGTTGGTAGCCGACGGCGGTTCCGCTGAGGCGCACACGGCTCGGGAAGAGCTCGGAGACCAGGGCAGCCTGGGGGGCGTACATCGCGGCGAAGCCCACCAGCGACAGCAGGTAGGCGAGCACCAGGACCGGAGGAGAGCCGAAGCGCAGCAGGGGCGCGAACGCGGCGGCCCAGACCGCCGTGGTGATGGTCCCGGCCAGGCAGACGCGCCGTCTCCCGTAGCGGTCCGAGAGCGCGCCGAAGAACGGGATCAGGGCGATCAGCGCGAGCGGGGCGAGGAGCGAGAGCGCGATCAGGGCGTTGAGCGACAGGCCGGCGACGCGCAGCAGGGTGAGGACGTAGTTGAACGAGAAGCCGAAGAGCACGACGTCGGCTCCGGCGGTGATCGCCGTGGTGATCAGCAGCTTCCTGCGGTGCCGGGCGATCAGTTCGATGACCGGCCGCCTGCTGCGGGCCCCGGTGAGGGTGAGCGCCCGGAAGGCGGGGGTCTCCTCGATCCGCGCCCGGGCCCACAGCCCCACCACCACCAGCACGGCGGAGAGCAGGAAGGGCAGTCGCCAGCCCCAGGTCATGAACTGGGCGGGGGTCAGCGCACCGGAGACCGCCGTCATGGCCCCGAACGCCAGCAGGTTGCCCGCCGGCGCGCCGATCTGGGCCCAGCTCGACACCAGCCCCCGGCGACCCGGTTCGGCGCACTCGTGCGCGACGACGGTGGCGGCCCCCCACGCACCGCCCAGGCCGAGCCCCTGGAGCAGGCGCAGCGTGACCAGCAGGAGGGGGGAGGCGAAGCCGATCTGGCCGTAGCCGGGCAGCAGCCCGACCAGGCCGGTGGAGGCCCCGGTCAGCAGCAGCGCGCCGACCAGGGCGGGGCGCCTGCCGTGGCGGTCGCCGAGGTGCCCGAAGAACGCCCCGCCGACCGGCCGTGCCACCAGCGCGGCCCCGTAGAGGCCGATGCCGGTGAGCGTCGCCGCGAAGGGCGAGAGGTAGGGGAAGAACTGGTGCTTGAAGACCAGTACGGAAGCGTTGACGTAGAGGAAGAAGTCGTACCAGACGAGCGTGGTACCCATGAGGCTGACGATGACCGAGCGGCGGACATCGCGCGTCGCGAAGCGCACATCGAACTCCATTGCGTGTGACTGCCGTCACTTCTAGCAATATTCCAGCGCCGGTGGCATCGCGCCACGCAGGCCGTCGCGGGCTGGACTATTCGCGTGCGCACGGAACCTTTGCCCCGAACTCCGGGGGTTCGCCGGGGCGTCCGGCGTGACCGGTCGGAGGTTGGTTCAACTCGGCTCGAAAGTAAGGGAGTTCGTGGTTCGTGTGGTCGACTCGACTTCTTGTCCGAATGTGGCGTTCAGGTTAATCGTGTCGCCGGTGAATCGTCGTGCTGTGGAGTGGATTCCGGCCGTCCGACCGCCAGGACAATGCGACTTCCATTCGCATGTGGCTCACTGGCGGGTCGGATTCATGGAGAATCCGACTTTCACACCCGGCCCGTCGCCCGCTCCGGCCCCCGCTGCCGTCGCCGGAGTGCTGTCGGACGCCCGTCGGCGACACCTCTGTCCACGGCGCTGTCCGCAGCTCGCCGGCGCGGCTTCACCGGGCACACTCGGAAGATCACCAACGGCATCCGCGATCTTCGCCGGAGCCGAACGACGTGGCCAGCCACCCTTGGGAGGAGCCGGCATGAACCGGTCCCGGTTGACGGAGCAGTCCGACGTGGCATCGGGCCCTGACGGTCCGATCACCGTCTTGTCCGGCTACGTCCATCCGACGCGCGGACCGGTGACCTGCCCGGCGGCCCCGCTCGTGGCCGGGTGGCTCCACGAGCGCGGGTTCGCCTCCCGGATCGGTGCCGGCGGGATCCTGCCGGCGGGCCGGGGCGGGCGGCTGTTCGCCACGACCTACATCGACCTGGACGGGGCCGTGGTGGGGATCGCCGTGATCGCTCCGGCCCGCCAGGAGGCGGTGGCGGCGGAGGCCGTCCGGGTCTGGTCGGCCACGGTGCGGACCAGACGGCTGATCGTCTGCGCGTCGGAGCCCGCGTGCGGACCGACCCCGGTCGTCCCGTCCCAGCCCCTGAACCGGCTTCCCCCGTCCGCAGGGGGCGCGGGGCAGGCCGAGTGTCCGCGGGCGGCCGCGACGTGGGCCGCCGTCCGGCAGTACGAGGCGCGCGGGGACACGGTCCTCGTGCTCGGCTGCGGCGGTTTCGCCCCGGCCGGCCCCGCCGCGCAGCAGACGGGCGCGCAGCAGGCGGGGTGGGTCCGGGTGCCGGATGCGGCCGGGGCGCGGGCCCTGCGGTCCGTCGATCCCGAGCGGCTGTCCTTCGTCCAGCACCCGTGCTCACCGGTCGAGGAGGTCGCGGAGATCCTCGGGGTGCTGCGCGTGCGGTTCCCGCTGCTTCGGGGCCAGCACCCCGATCAGTGGTGCTACCGCTCCTCCGACCGGCGGCGCGCCGTCCGCGCGGTGGCGGAGTCCAGCGACCTGGTACTGGTCTCCGCCAGCAGCGCCGTGGCGGCGTCGATCCGCTCCGGCGCGTTCGTGGCGTTCAACGGTCTGAACGCCCTGCGGCCCGAGGAGATCGCGGCGGCGGCGACTGTCGGTGTGATCGCCCCGCTGCGGGCGGCCGAGGGCGCTGGAGACGCGACGGACGCGGTGGTCGGGGCGATCGGCGGCCTGGGGCCGGTGAGCGTGGCCTACCACCGTACGGTCACGGAGGTCGCGACCGACGTCCTCGCGCGGACTCCGCGCCGGCCCTGACGGGGAGAAGGCCCGGCCGGTACCGCGCGCGAATCGTCAGGCGCGCCCCAGGGCGGTGGCCCGTTGGATGAGGTGGTCCGCGGCCGGCCGTCGTCGGTGGGGGAGCAGGAGCCCGGGCATCCGCGCCCTGGCCAGATGGGCCCGGCGGGAGGCCAGCAGCGGGTAGACGTCGAGGAACTCGTGCCAGGTGGCGCAGGCGGCTTCGATGTGCCCGGCCGCCAGTTGGTGCTCGGCCAGCCTGCTGAGGATGACGGCACGGGAGCGGGACTCGCCCCGGGGCCTGCGGGCGGCGGACACCTCCAGGAGCTTGATCGCCCCGGCGGGGTCGCCGAGTTCGACTCCGACGAGGGCCCGCTGGTGGTCCCACGAGGCGCGGTGGTAGTCGCCGATCGGCGGCGGCGGGCCCGTGGCGTTCGTGAGGAGGTCGCGGGCGTCGCCGATGTGGCGCAGCGCGGCCGTCCGATCGCCGACGGCGGCCTCGGACAGGGCGAGTTGCCCCAGGACGGAGGCGCGCAGCCGCGGCGCCGAGGAGCTGATGCGGCAGTCGGCGGCGGCTTGCGCCAGGCGCAGGCTCTGGCGCCGGTGGCCGAGTTCGTAGGCCTGGGTGGCCATGGCGCGCAGGGTCATCGCCTGGGCGGCCGTGTCGCCGGCGTGCCGGGCCAGGTCGAGGGCGAGGCGGTAGTACTGGCCGGCGAGGCCGTTGAGGTCGTCGTCGATGTGCATGAAGGCGCACAGGTAGCACAGTCGGGCGGTGGCTCCGAGGATGCCGAAGTGCCGGACGGGCGGGGCGGGTGCGGCGAGCATGGGCGCCGCCGTGGTCGAGAGGAACGCGGCGAGTGCGGTGCGGGCCTGGCCTCCGCCGTGGACGCGGTCGATCGCGGAGAAGACGGGCAGTAGCAGGGCGAGCGCGTCCGGCTGGGGCGGGGGCGCCTTTGCGCCCGCGGGTACCGACGGGCCGCTCGGGGCTTCGGTCAGGCCGGTCGGGCTTCCGGACGGGGCGGGCGGCGGCTGGTAGGAGAGGAGGCTCCCGTGGCGATCGGGTGTGACGGCCGCCGCAGCGAGCCGTGCGAGCACCGCCGGGGAATCCGGCGGCGGGGCGTCCGGTGGCGGGCCGCCGAATCCGGCGTCGGCCAGGGTGACGGGCCGTCGGAGCCGACGGCCCAGCGCCGCGCAGACGAGGTGGGGGACGGGCTTGCGGGGAACAGCTCCGGTGAGCCACTGGTGCACCGAGGCGCGCCCGTAGGCCCGGGCCCATCCGGATTCGGCGCCGATCTGATTGACGGCCCGGGCCAGTTGCTCTCCGGTCCATTGGGCTTCTTCGAGGAGTTCGCGAAGGCGGGCGTTGGGCACACGGCGGACGGCCATGTCTCTCCCGGCGGGTCGTCGACGCCGCGCTCACGGCGGCCCGGTCCGGCCTCCGCGGTACGCGGTCGCGCTGCGCACATCCCGCCATGCTATCCGCTCGCGGTGCCGCCGGGATACCCGAATGGGATTCTCAACTCGGTTTAATTCTTTGAAAGTTGACGCCCGGAAAAGCTTGACGGGCCGGCCGTCGAAAAGCGCCCGCGAGCGCGGCCGCAGACTCCACCATCAGTGACGTCGGGGCGTTTCCTTCGAGCGTGCCCCAGGGTGGAGGCGGAATCCGTGATGTCCGGCCCGCAGCGTCCGCAGAGTCCCACGGCCATCGAAAAGTTCGTTCACATGTTCCCCGGGCAGGGAGATTTCAGTCTGACTCCGCTGTTGCGGACGCTTCCCCGCGTCGGGTCGCTGGCACGCGCGGTCGCCGAGGTCTTCGAGGAGGCCGACGTGGTCGCC
Organism: Kitasatospora sp. NPDC058492; assembly: GCF_042720685.1. Lineage (NCBI taxonomy): Bacteria > Bacillati > Actinomycetota > Actinomycetes > Kitasatosporales > Streptomycetaceae > Kitasatospora > Kitasatospora sp. NPDC058492. Next base: position 242,574 of record NZ_JBHXMU010000001.1, on the reverse strand, counting down.
GCCGAGTTCGGGGTGGCACCGATCGGCCCCCGGCTGGCAGGCGGCTCCCAACTGACAGGCGGCTCCCGTTCGGGTGGTGGCTCCCAACTGACAGGCGGCTCCCCGCTCAGCACCGGCGCGCTGGCCGCCGAGCCGCCCGGGACCGTACAACTCGCGCTGTTCGGTGTGTCGTTGGCGGTGCACCGGGCACTCGAAGCCGACGGCTGCCGGGCGCACCGTCTCCTGGCGGTCAGCTTCGGCGAGATCCCCGCGCTGACCGCGGCCGGATGCTGCTCGGTCGCCGACGGGGCCCGGCTGGCCTGCCGGCTCGGGCAGTTGCTGACCGGCCACGGTGGCGGCATGACACTGCTGGGCACGGGCCCGGCCACAGCCCGCCGGCTGCTCGCGGCCGCCGGGCCGGGCACGGGCGTGGTGGTGGCCTGTGTCAACCACGGCGGGGAGACGGTGGTCTCCGGCCCGCTCGACGGGCTCGCCGTCGTCGAACGGTCGGCGACGGCGCACGGCGTGGGGGTGCAGCGGCTGCGGCTCCCGTTCATGAGCCACCACCCGGCTCTCGTCCACGAGGCCGGTGCGTTCGCGTACTTCGCCCGACGGCTGCGCCTGTCCCCGCCGCGCCGACCGGTGTACTCGGCGGTGGCCGGCCGGCTCTACCGCGCGGACAGCGACCTGCCGAGCGCGCTGTCCGCCTGCCTGGTCAGGCCCTTCGACCTGCCCGCGGTGTTCGGCGCGGCGCTGGCGGACGCCTCGCTGGTCGTCGAGGCGGGCACCGGCAGCACGCTGACGAACAGCGTGCGCAGGATCGACCCGCGGCAGGACGCGCTCGCGCCGGTCGCCGACGGTCCGTGGCCGACCGGCCCTCCGTCCCCGCCCCAGTCGCCGCTGGAGCCCCCGCGCTCCTGCCCGCCTCCCGCCGCGCCGGGGGAGGGCACGTCGCACCACCACCACCCGACCACGACGGCCGCACGGGGAGACTCATGAACACCGAACGGACGCCCGGCGAGGAGGCCGACGCGATCGACGTCCTGACCCGCCTCTCGGCGTTGCTCCCTCCCCGGCGGGCCGCGGAGTTCAGACAGCTCCTGGCGGACCACCGGGCCGAACACGGGGCGGCAGCCCTGCGCACGGACGTCAGCGCGCACCGGCGGCTGGCCCGTCTGGCGGCCTCGCTGCCGCCGGCGGCCGAGGTGGTCGCCGACGCGGAGCTGCTGGCCGCACTCAGCGAGGCGACGGCACTGGCGGATCCATCGCTCTACCAGACCTTCCTCTCCCACTACACCCTGTGCGTCGGCTCGCTGGTTCTCCTGGGCGGCAAGGCCGCGGACCCGGACGGCGCCCTCGCGCACGCACGCACCAAGGGCTCCTTCCTGGTCACCGAGATCGGCGACGCCGGCAGCCACCTCGGGATCCGTACCGAGGCCCGGTTCGACCCGGTCCGCCGCGCGTTCACACTGCACACCCCGGACCACCGGGCCGCGAAGTTCTCCTCCGTCGCGGCGCTCGGCCTGCCCCAGCAGGCGGTGGTCTGCGCACGGCTGCTGACGGGCGCCCGGGACGGGGGAGTGTTCTCCTTCCTCGTCGACATCACCGGGGCCGACGGCCGCCCGGCACCGGGTGTGTCGGTCTCCGGCCCGCTCCCGGTGGGCGCGCTCCCGCTGCCCTACGGCCTCGTCCGGTTCCACGGCGCCCGAATCCCGTACGACCGCTGGCTGGCGGACGGGGCCGGGATCGACGCCACGGGCGTGCTGCACGACCCTCAGCCCAGCGCCGACGCCCGCCTCCAGCGGACCCTGAGCTGCGGCCAGGGGCTGTGGGCCACCCTGCCGTCCGCGATGGCCGGCCTGGCGGGCCGCAGCGCGGCGATGGCCTGGCGGTTCAGCGCGGGCCGCCGCTCGCACGGCCGGCTGGCGCCCGGGAGCCCGGTCCTGGAGTACCGCACCCAGCAGCACGCCGTCGTCGGAGCGCTGGCCGCCGCCTTCTCCCTGCGCTGCACCGCCCGGGCGGCCCTGTCCACGTGGGCGGGCCTGCGCGCCGCAAGCCCCTCCGACGGGCCGGGCACGGCGATGACCTTCTCGCCCTGGGCCGCGGTCGACCGCTCGCTCGCCCTCTACAAGGCGCACAGCACCCGGGCCGTGGCGGACCTCGTCGACTCCCTCCAGCACCGCTGCGGGGTGTCGGGCCTCTTCGACCACAACCGGCTGCCGGGCTACCTCGGCTTCGCCCGCGCCTTCGACAACGCCGGCGGCGACAACACCCTCATCCTGCTCGACGCCGGCCGCGCCCTCGCCGAGGAGCGGGCACGCCCCGATCGGCGGCCGGCCGGTCCGGGCCGGTTCCCGGCCGACCCTTGTCGCTTCCCGGCCGACCCGACCGACGCCGCGTGGTGGCCTGCGGCCGTCACCGCGTTGCAGGACCGGCTCGCCGACGACCTCGCCGCGGCGGCGGCGGACCGTGCCGAGTCGCTCCACGGCTCGCTCCAGCGAGACCTGGAGCTGTGGAACCCGCTGCTGGAGGACGCCCTGGAGCTGGGGGACGTCCAGGCCCGCCGGCTCGCGGCTGAGGCCGCGGTGGAGGGGAGCGCCGCGCACCGGCGCGGGTGGCCCGTTCCGCAGGCGGCCGACCTCGCCGCGCTCGACGGCCTGCGCCAGGCCCGCCGCCTGGCCGGCCCCCTGCTGGCGACCGGCGTGCTCACCCCCACGGCCGTGCGTGCCCTGCCCGCCGCCATGGACGTCCTGTGCGACCGGCTGCGTCAGGCCCTGCCGGACATCGTGGCCGCCCTCGACCCCGGGGCGGGCCTCGCCCGCACCGCCCTCGACGAGCCCGACTACGCCGCCGCGCTCCTGGCCGCCCATGGTGCCTCCGCCGGCGCCCCCGCCAGTTCCTCCACCAGTTTCTCCACCGGCTCCTCCACCGGCTCCTCCGATCGCACCGGGAGCACGTCGTGAACCGAAGGAAGCCCCCCATGACCGGGGTCCTGGGCATGGGCACGTACCTGCCCGCAGAGGTCCGCGGCAACCACGAGGTCGGCCCGCCCGCCGGGGTCTCGGCCACCTGGATCACCGAGCGCACCGGCGTGGTCGAACGGCATCGGGCCGCACCCGACGAGGCCGCCTCGGACCTGGCAGCGGCCGCCGTACTGGCCGCCTGCGAGGCCGCCGGTATCCCGCCGGAGCGGCTCGACCTCGTCGTTGCGGCGACCTCCACGCCCGACGAACTCGGGCCGGCCACCGCCTGCCGCATCCAGGCCCTCACCGGCGCCGGCAACGCCGTCGCACTCGATGTCAGCGCGGCCTGCTCCGGCTGGCTGTTCGCGGCCAAGGTCGCGCACGCCTGGCTGGCCACGACCCCCGGCGCCCGGTACGCGGCGGTCGTCGGCGTCGAGGCCTACTCGAAGTTCGTCGACCCCGCCCACCGAGCCACCGCCGTCCTCTTCGCCGACGGCGCCGCCGCAGCCGTCCTGGGCCCCGTCCACGACGACGCCGGCTTCCATGGCTTCCGCCTCGGCTCGGACGGCCGCGGCGCGCACCACGTGCTGATCCCCGCCGGTGGCAGCCGGATACCCGCCGGCCCCGAGAGCCTGAACGCCGGGCTGCACCACATCCACATGGACGGCCGGGTCGTGCGCGACTTCATCACCGAGATCTTCCCCCGCCTCGTCGACCAGGCCCTCACCGACCACGGCCTCGACCTCAAGGACATCGACGCCTTCATCACCCACCAGCCCAACCCGCTGCTCCTGCGCGCCGTCGCGGACCGGATCGGCATCCCGGCCGAACGCCTGCACATCACCGGAGACCTGACGGGCAACATCGGCGCGGCCTCCGCCCCCTTCGCGCTGGCCGACGCCGCCGCCCGCGGCCTGCTGGCCGACCGGGCCCGCGTGCTCGTCTGCGTCTTCGGCGCCGGCCTGACCTGGGGCAGCGCCCTGCTCACCTGGACGGGCGCCCGCTCCTTGCGCGCGCCCGTCCGGTCCAGCAGCGACCTGAAAACCCTGGCCCGGGACACCCCCGCCCGGGACACCCCCGCCCGGGACAGCACCGCCCGGAACGCCACCGACTGACGCCCCGCCGGAACCGGAGGAACACCCCCATGACCATCCTCAACCGCTTCCGCCTCGACGGCCGCCGCGCACTGGTGACCGGCTCCTCGCGCGGCATCGGCCAGGCCGTCGCCGTCGCGCTCGCCCAGGCCGGGGCCCGGCTCGCCCTCTCCGCCCGCACCGGGCCCGCGCTGAAGCACACCGCCGACCAGGTGGCCCGCTACGGTGGCACCCCCGTCCTGGTACCCGGGGACCTCGCCGACACCGGGCAGGCCGCCATCGTCGACCAGGCCGCCCAGGCCCTGGGCGGTCTCGACATCGTCGTCCACAACGCCGGCATCCTGCCCACCAACCCCGACGGCAGCACACTCCTCGCACCGCTGCAGCACCTCCCGCAGCACGTCTGGGACGAGGTGGTCGCGGTCAACCTCAACGCCACCGCCGCGATCTGCCGGCACGCCCACCCGTACCTGGCGCAGTCGGACGGCGCCAGCCTGGTGCTGATGTCCTCGGTCGCGGGTCTGGTCGGCACGCCCATGATGGAGGTCTACGCCGCGACCAAGGCCGCCCAGGTCTCCCTCGCCCGCAGCCTCGCGGTCGGCTGGGCCCGCAGCGGGATCCGGGTCAACGCGCTGTGCCCCGGGTGGGTGCGCACCGACATGACGGCCGCCGTCCACACCAATGCCGCGCTCACCGACTGGCTGCTGGCCCATGTGCCCATGGGGCGCTGGGCCGAGCTGGAGGAGGTCGCCGCAGCGGCGCTGTTCCTGGCCTCGCCCGCCTCCGCCTTCCTCACCGGGCAGGCAATCGCCCTGGACGGCGGCCTCTCGGTCCCCGACGGCGGTCTTGCGGGCACCCCCAAGCCGCCCTCCCCGTTCGCCGCGGCATGACCTCCCCACCCTCCGCCCCCGGCCACCGCGCCACGGCGGTGATCGCCGGCCTCGGCTCCAGCCTCCCGCCCCAGGAGGTGACCAACACCCAGATCATCGCCCGGGGCGGCCTGGACACCACCGACGAGTGGATCACCGGCCGGACCGGCATCCACCGCCGGCGCCTGGCCGGACCCGGCGTCAGCACCGGGGACCTGGCCACGGCCGCCGCGCGCGCCGCGATCGACTCCACCGGCTCCCCGGGCCTGCGCCCGGACCTGCTCCTGCTGGCCACCACCACGCCGGACCGCCCCTGCCCGGCCACCGCACCGGAGGTCGCCCACCGCCTCGGCCTCGGACCGGTCCCCGCGTTCGACCTCGCAGCCGTCTGCTCGGGCTTCCTCTACGGCCTGGCCACGGCCTCCGCCCTGCTCCGCAGCGGCGCCTGCCGAACCCCCCTGGTGGTCGCGGCCGAGAAGTACTCGGCCATCGTCGACCCCTTCGACCGCGACACCGCACCGCTCTTCGGCGACGCCGCCGCCGCGGTGGTGCTCCGCCCCGGGGACACCACCGAACCCGGGGCCCTGCTGGAGACCGACTGGGGCAGCGACGGGGGCGGGAGCGACCTGATCACCGTGGCCGCAGGCGGCCCGCGACTCCCCGCCACCGAAGCCCTCGGGCGCGGCGACCGCTACTTCCGGATGCGCGGGCGCCAGGTCTACGCCCACGCCGTACGCCGGATGGCCGCCTCCGCCGGGGCCGCCCTGGCCGCGACCGGCTGGCAGGCCCGCGAGGTCGAGGCCTTCATCGGGCACCAGGCCAACCAGCGGATCCTGGACGCCGTCGCCGACCGCCTCGGCATCCCGCCGCGGCACCGCTTCGGCAACATCCGCGACGTCGGCAACACGGCGGGCGCCTCCGTACCGCTCGCCCTCGCCGACGCCGCCGCCCGAGGGGCCTGCCGCCCGGGCGCCCCGACTCTGCTCACCGCCTTCGGCGGCGGTCTCACCTGGGCCTCCGCAACCCTGCTGTGGCCGGACGCACCCGTACGGACGGCCGCCCCGGAACCCCGGCCCCCGCGCCACGACCACGACCACGAGGAGGTCAGCCCACCGTGAACCCCGTCCGCGAGCACCTGGTCACCCTGCTCACCGAGAAGTTCGACACCCCCTCCGACACGATCGGCGACGACGCCGCCCTCGACGAGCTCGACCTCGACTCCCTCGCCCGGATCGAACTCGTCGTCACCCTCCAGGAACACTGGGGCGTCGCCCTGGACGACGACCTCGACTCCGCCGCCGACGTGACGGTGGGCCAGCTCGTCGACCGCATCCACGCCCTGCTCGCGCAGCCCGTCCGGCCCGTCGCCTCCGTCCGGCCCGACCCGTCCGTCGACCCCGAGCAGCCGCCCGGCCCAGCCGCATGAGTGCGGCCCGCCCACCGCTCGCCGTCACCGGGATCGGCCTGGTCACCCCGGCCGGTCACGGGGCGGAGCCGACCTGGCGAGGCGTCCTCGACGCCCGCAGCACCGCCGCACCCGATCCGGCGCTCGCCGGGCTCCCCGTCGTCCTCTCCTGCCGGGTCCCCGGCGACTCCGCCGCGCTGGTCGGCGGCCGCCAGCCCTGGAGGCTGGACCGCGCCACCCGCTTCGCCATCGCCGCCGCGCGGGAGGCCGTCGCCGACGCGGGCCTCGAACCCGCGCGCTGGGACGGCGCCCGGGTCGCCCTGGTCCTCGGCTCCGCCGCCGGAGGAGTCGGCAGCTACGAACACGCGGCGGAACGACTCCGCACCCTGGGCCCCTCCGCCGTGTCCGCACTGGCGCTCCCCGCCTTCCTGCCGAACATGGCAGCAGCTCAACTCGCCATCGAGCTCGGCACGACGGGCCCGGTGCTGCACACCGCCACGGCCTGCGCCTCCGGGGCCGCCGCCATCCACACCGCGGCCCTGCTGCTCCACACCGGAGCCTGCGACATCGCCCTGGCCGGCGGCACCGACGCCATGATCACTCCGGTCTGCGTCGCCGGATTCGCCCGGATGAAGGCGCTCTCCCGCAACACCGACCCCGCCCGCGCCTCCCGCCCGTTCGACGCGGACCGCGACGGCTTCGTCATCGGCGAGGGCGCGGGCTTCCTCGTCCTGGAACGCCGGCCGGACGCGACGTCGCGGCAGGCCACGCCCAGGGCCCTGCTGGTCGGCACCGGAACCGCCGCCGACGCCTACCACCCCGTCGCACCGCACCCGGAAGCCCGTGGACTCGAAGCGGCCGCCCGGCTGGCCCTCGCCGAGGCCGGCGCCGGCCCCGACGACGTCGACCACGTCAACGCCCACGGTACGAGCACCCCGCTCAACGACTCCGCGGAAGCCCGCCTGATCGACCGGCTCTTCGCCCTGCGCCCCCCGTCCGTCACCTCCGCCAAGGGCGCGCTCGGCCACACGATGGGCGCCGCCGGTGCCATCGAAGCCGCCCTGACGGTGCTCACCGTGCAGCACCAACTCGTCCCCGCCACCGCGGGGTTCGCCCTCCCGGACCGGGACACCGGCGCGATCGACCTGGTCCACGACGGCCCCCGCCGCCAGCGCCTCCACCTCGCACTGAGCACCTCGGCCGGATTCGGCGGCCACAACACCGCCCTCGCCTTCGCCCCCGCCGCCACCTCCGGGAGCTGACAGCGGGACGAGGACGCAAGGCGCATCAGCTGTTCAGGAAAGAACTGGATCATTCGGCGCGTCCCGCCTTACGGTGGCGCCATGAGCGATCACCCCGAAGCACCTGTCGTGCCCGTCGAGGCCTATGAACCCCCCTACTACCTGGCCGTCTTCACGACAGTGCGGACCCAGGACCAGAGCGGTTACAGCGAGACCAGCGCACGCATGGAAGACCTGGTGAAGGACGTCCCCGGATACCTGGGGATGGACCACGCCCAGACCCCTGGCGGCCTGGGCATCACCGTCGGGTACTTCCGCGACGCCGACGCCCTCACGGAGTGGCGGAGCAACGTCGAGCACCGCGCGGCGCAGAAGCGCGGGCAGGCCGAGTGGTACCAGAACTACACGCTGCACGTGGCGAAGGTGGAGCGCAGCCACGGTTTCAGCCGAGCGTAGGGCGGTTTCCAGGGTCCGCGGGGCCCGGCAGCGGGCTGAACCGGCTCTCGTCGTCCAGGCGGGCCGCGATGGTCAGGGGCCGGACCGAACCGTGTCGCGGGTCTGGACAGCGGTGCGGGGGTCGGCCAGTCTTCACCACCATGACCCTCCCGTTCCCCGAGCACGTCCCCGGTGCCGCGCGCACCGCGCTTTTCGAGGCGGTCACCGCCGTCGGCGACGAGGCCGTCGCCCTGCTCGCCGGCGGCCGCGGCGACACCCCGATACCCGGCGCCGAGTGGACGGTCGGCGAGGCCGCCGCCCACCTGGCGATGGCCAACGAGCTGATGGCCGCACTGGCCGCCGGCGAGGAACGGCCTTACGGGGACGGCACTCCGGGTTCGCTGGCCGCCGCGAACGAGGCCTCGCTGGCCAGGCGGCCGGAGCGGGACCTGACCGTGCTCGCCGGGGAGATCGCCCGGCAGGCAAGGGAGTTCACGGCAGCGGCCGGCGCCCGTGCCGGCACCGAGCCGGTGCTGACCCCGCTCGGCCCGATGGACCTGGACACCCTCGGCGCCTACCTGCTGACCCACATGCTGGGCCACCTCTACGACATCGCCGTCGCGCTCGGCCGGCCGCACCCGATCGACCGGCACCGCGTCGAGTTGACGATGCCCTTCCTGCGGACGGCGATGCCCCGGGTGCTGGACGCGCGCGCCTCGGCCGGTCACAGCGCCTGCTACCGGCTGCGGGTGCGCGGCCTGGGCGGGTTCGCGGTGACCTTCACGGACGGTGCCGCCGTGGTGAGCCAGGAGCCGCCGCGCCGCCCGGACTGCACGATCCTCACCGGCCCGGTGGCGTTCTTCCTCATCGCGCTGGGCCGCTACACCGCCACCGGCGCCCTCGCCCGGGGCAAGGTGCTCGCCTGGGGCCGCCGGCCGTGGCTGGCACCGGGCTTCCCCCGGCTGTTCGCGGCCCCCTGAACCCGCCCGCCGGCCGGGCGTCGGCCGCCGCCGGTGTCACGCCGGCGCATCGTGACGTCATGTCGTGGCGCCCAGGGGCGGACACGTCAGACTGTCACTGGTCCGTTCTGCGGGTTGAGATCCCGGACAGGAGAGCAGCACGTGAGTACAGCGCACGCCGGCCCAGGTGACTACAGCCAGGTGCCGAATCCGGAGCAGGCCCTGAAGTATGCAATTCGGCATATTGCGGGTGACCGTGTCGAGATCGTAGAGGGAGTCATCACCCCGGTGTCACCGTCCTGGGCCCACGAGAGTGCTGTCGACCTGATCCGTGAGCAGATCGGCCCTCGCATGCGCGAGCTCGACCTCCGTGCCGGCTCCGGGAACCTCGACCTGCCCGGCACGGAGAACTTCTATGTGCCGGACCTGGCCGTCGTGCCCGCCGAGCTGGCGAAGACGGAGGGAGCGCTCCTCCCGGACCAGACCGTGCTCGTCGTCGAAGTGACATCACCGTCGAACGGTGAAACCGACAGGACCGCCAAGCGCCGGCGCTACTCGCAGTTCGGCGCGCCCGTGTACCTCCTGGTCGACCGGCAGGAACGCACCTGCACGCTGCTCTCCCAGCCGGGCCGGCTCGGCTACACCCGGGTGGAAGGACCGCACCCCTTCGGCACCCCCCTGCAGCTACCGCCTCCGCTGAGCCTTGAACTCGACACGGCGGGTTTCTGAGTCGGGGAGTCGGCCGGGCGGCGGGTCGGCTTCGTAGCCTGACCAGGGTCCGGTGAGCCGACTGCCCTGCGGTGACGGCCCGTCAACCCTGGGTGAATTGGGTGAAATATTATCGAGTTTTACGACTTAACCGCCCTGCCGTGCGGTGGTGGCATGCGTGGATTCCGCAGCATGAAGCGAAGTCACCAACCAAGAGGTGGAGAGATGATCAAGAAATTCGCTGTCGTTGCAGCTGCTGCCAGTGCTCTCGTTCTTGCGGACGCGAGCTGGGCCGTCGCCGACTCCGGCGGCCATGGCGGCACGGACAGGCGTGGCGGAGACGTCGGCATCGCATGCGTGGTCGGCCAGGACGCGGGCTTCTCGAACAACTGCGGCAACACGTACATCTACAAGCCCAACCTTCTGGGCGACCTGCTCAACCTGCTCTCGCCGCCTCCCACCACCGGTGGCGGTGGCGACAGCGGCGGCGGTGGCAACAACGGGGGCGGCAACAACGGCGGCGGTAACAACGGTGGTGGTACCGGCAACAACGGCGGCGGTAGCAGCGGCGGCAACAGCTGATCCGTTCGACACCGGCGTGTTCTCCTCCTTGACCACGCCGGCGGGGCCGGGGACGCACCGGGCACAGCACGGGTGCGCACCCCGGCCGTTGCGTGCCCTTTGGAGCACAGATCGGTGCCCGATCGTCCGTTGTGCTGCGCGGCGACAGTCCGGCCGGATATGCCGGAGGGAACACCTGTCGCGCCTCCGGAGGGGTTCCCCATGCACGCGAAAGACCCCGGCAAGCCGTCGGAGCCGCAGCGGCGCCGCGACCTGCCGCGCAAGGCCGATCCGGCGGCCGACGGACTGGGGTTGAGCCTCGGGGGCGTGTCTGCGCAGACGGTCCTCGCCTTGCAGCGCGGCATCGGCAACGCCGCGGTCTCGCGGGTGATCGAGCGGTCCAGGCACCAGCACGGTGCGGGGTGCGGTCACCCGCAGGCCGTCGTCGGGGCGGGCGCACCGGTACAGCGGTCCCCCGTCCAGAGGAGGACGGGGGACGCGCCGGCCGCCCGTCCCGGTGAGCCGGTCGTGCAGCGCGCCATCACCTACGCCAAGGCCGACTGGTCACGGCAGCACCTCTCGCCGGACCGTTTCGCGGAACTGCTCCAACAGGCGTCCGGCGAGCAGGAAGGTGACGGATTCAGCGTCCCCTACCGGGAGTTGTTCAAGGCCTTGGAGGAGTCCGCGATCACCATCGAGATCGACGAGCAGACGGACATCAGGGGTGCGCGCGCGTTGTTCGCGCTCAGCAACGAAGGAGAGGGCGGCGCGCTGCGGATCACCCCGCCCAAGGACCAGGCCTCACCGCTCGAACTGCGGGAATTCGCCGCGACCGTGACCCATGAGATGCAGCACGCGCTCGACTCGGTCACCGGTCGTTTCAAGTCCCAGGAGAAGCCGCAGACGATGGCGCAGCGGAAGATCTCCACCGAGTTGCGCGCGTTCGGCGAAGAGGCGGCCGCGGCGCTCAAACTCGCCATGGGTGACAGCTACAGCAAGAGCCAGGGGAAACTCTCCGCGATCCTGAAGACGATCCCCGGGGACCGGCTCACGCCCGAGCGCAGCCGACTCGCCGGCGAGTTCCACACGATGGACAGCTACCGGGCCGCCGGCCGGGATCCCCTCGACGCCTTCGGGGCGGCGATCCCGATCCCCAACAGCGTGCTCCTGGAACGCGTGGCGGGCTACCTGTCCTTCTACAAGCTGGTCGCCGACACCCCGACCAGTGCGGAGGCACTCCAGTGGCTGCGCGCCACGCCGGCGGTGGTGGAGAAGGGGCTGGTGGAGGGGACCGTCCTGTTCCACAACCACCGCCCGCAGCCGGAGTGAGGGCGCGGGCGGTCGGGAGGGCGCGGGTGGTCGGGAGGGCGACAAGCGCGAGATCACGTCCAGCCGTTGCGGGTGGAAGCCCGGATCTGCGCGTTCACCGCGCAGTCGGCGTCGATTCCGGGGCCGTCCGCAGCTTCAGGGCTTGGGGGGAGGGCAGAGGGGGCGGTCGGGTACCCGGACCGGCAGGGTGCGTCGTTCGTCGGCGGTGAAGGAGCGGTAGCCGATGATGCGGCACAGGCTCCGCCGCCAGGCGTCGGGGTCGAGGACGATCCGGTGGACGTAGTCGTTCTCGGTGCGGATGAGGAAGGTCTTTCCGTCGTTGGTGGCGTCCAGGAACGTGAGCGGCTCCTGCAGGCTGTTGTCGGTCACGTTGCGGAAGTCGTAGGAGTCCACGGAAGGTCGGCCGCCGACCTGGTAGATCCGGATGGAGTTGTCGGCCGCGATCATGAAACGGCCCTGGGCGTCGACGAATCGGGTGATGGCCGAGTTCTGGCCCGGTGTGCTGGTGGTGGGGAGGGGGCCGATTTCCCTCTGCAGGGGGTCGAGCCGCCACAGTTCGATGACGCTGTTGCGGCGGAGAACGGCCAGGTAGCGGCCGCTCTCGTCGAACCGGGCCGCGATCAGGTCGGTGATGCCCGGGTTCAGCGACGTGACGGTGTGGCCGGTGCCGATGTCGACGACACGGATCACGGGGTCGTCGTGGACGACCACGGTCACCTTTCCCTCCTGCCAGTACGGGCCGACGTACATCTGCGGCGTGCCGGGCTTGTCGGCCCGGGGGTGGAACGCGGCCGCGTCGAACTGCGCCGACCGCAGGCCGGTTCTGGCCTCCCACTGCTGGATCCGGGTGCCGGAGACCGTCACCAGGCGGTCGGCCCCGTCGAAGAAGTAGCTGAAGTCCTCGGCTGCCGAGTCGCCCTGGAGCGGTGGTGCCACTGTGATGCGGGCGACCGCTCGCAGGGTGGAGGCATCACGGACGGAGACGGTGTTCGGGCCGTCCCGGAGCGCGATGAGCGTGTCGTCCTGGTTGGACATGAGGCGGTCGCCTTTGCCCTTCCAGGCGGGCTGTGGCAGGGCTGTTCTGGTCAGGAGCCTTCCGGGGTCGAGCCCGGGCTCGCGGAGTTCGAGGTCGGTGCCGCCCGTCAGGCGGATGGTGATCTTTCTGCCGTCCCGACTGAGGTGGACGGTGTCGGCCGCGGCCGTGTCCTCCTCGCCCGCGGGGATCTCGGTGTAGGAGATGGAGCTCCGTCCCTGACCGGCGAGGTACTCCTTCCCGCCGTTGGAGAGGAGAATGGACGCGTGCTCGTACAGGCGGCCCGGTTCGTCCACCAACGCGACGGCTTTTCCCCGGTCGAGGTCCAGGACCGTCAGTTTGGCGGCTTCGTTGATCACGATCCGGTGGCCGTCGGCGCTCGCCGCGGTCAGTTCGGCCGCCGGGGCGATCGTCTCCGTGGTTTCGTAAGGTTTCCCCACCACGGATCCGTCGGACACCCGGATCAGTCGTACGGTGCTCTTCGTGCCACTGCCCTGTCCGGGGTCGTGGGTCTGGACGACGGCGACGGTGGTCCGGTCCCCGGAGGGCAGGATCCCCTGGTGATCAGCAGGCATCACCACGGTCCGCGCGGCGCCGCCGGCCATGTCCACGGAGGCCAGTCCGGTACTGCCGTTGCTGGTCTTCACGAGCAGGGAATGCCCGTCGGAGCCGAACCACAGCCCGCTTCCCATGTTCTGAGGTGCGGGAACGCGGCCGGCGATCGTCCCCGCGTCCAGATCCCACCAGACCAGGCTGTCGCGGGTCGGAACCGCGATGTAGCGCCCGTCGGGTGACATCGCGGTCGCGTCGGCAGGAGCCGCGGAGATCTGCAGCACCCCGTCCACCCGGGGCAGTTGGTGCACCTGGCCGATGGGCGCGGTGCTCTCCTTGTCGACGTCGAACCAGCCTCCCGTCCCGTCGTCGGCCACGAATCCGGCTCGGCGTCCGTCCGGGGAGACCATCAGGTAGAAGGCGTACTGGGCCGGGACCGGCCGGCTGTGGACGGTGCCGTCCCGGCCGCGGACGAACAGGACGACGTGGGCCATGGCGTCGCGGGAGAGGACGACGTCACCGTCCCGGCTGGTGCTGAACGTCCCGCCGGTTCCGGACAGGCCCGAGAACAGGGAGTCCGCGCCGGCCCGGAGGAGGTACTGCCGCATCAGCTGGTTCCGGGCCTCCGGCGTGGGCTTCGTCCGGTACGCGGCGAGGGCCATCATCACGGCCCGGACCGGGTCGTAGGCCATGTCGTCCTGGGAGGCCTGGACGAGGGCGCGGGAGTCGGAGTCGGCCTGGCGCTCAGCGGCATCGCGGCGGGCCGTGGCGAACAGGACGCCCAGGGCGAGGGAGACGGTGATCACCGCGACGAGGACGGTCCGGAAGGTGCGGCGCCGGCGGCCGCGGGCCCGGTGGTGCCGCCTGGCGAGTTCGAGGTAGGTGCGTTCGGCCTCGGACAGCTCGGCGCCGCGCTCGCGCTGCCAGGTGCGGGCGGTGGCGAGGGTGGGCCCGGTGGGGAGCAGGTCGGCGGGTTGGCCGGCGTGGTCCCAGCGCCGGCGGTCGTGCCGGACGGATTCGCGCCACTCCAGGAATGCGCGGTTTTCGCCGACCCAGTCGCGCAGCCGGGACCAGGCGGTGATCAGGGCCTCGTGGGCCAGTTCGACGGTCTCGACGCCCTCGGCACTGTGATCGATGACCAGGAGCCGGGTGCCGGCCAGACGTTGGGCGATGTGCCATTCGTCCTCGGCGAGCTCCTGGCGGGGAACGGTCCGGCGGGTGGCACCGGGTGCGCCGAGGGGGACGCGGACGAGGCGGGTGAAGAGTCTGCGGGCGGCCGGCTCCTCCCCGGCGGAGACATGTCTGTCCCAGGCCTGCTCGGCGTACTCTCCGAGAGCTCCGCTGACGTGACCGATCTCCTCGTACGCACGGTGGCTGAGAACCCCGGCCGCCTGACGCTTCCACAGCAGGTCGAGGGTGAAGCCGAGGAGCGGCAGGGCACCCGCCTCACCGCCCGCATCGGTCAGGATGCGGTCGACCAGGTGGGCCTCGTAGCGAACCGACGGAATCGCCGCCACCGGTGCGGTGACGATCTCCCGGAGCTGGTCACCGGTCATCGGCCCCAGCGCGTAGACCTGCCGGCTGCAGGCCCGGCCGAGGCTCGGATGAGCCAGCGCGGTCTCCAGGTAGTCGGCCCGGAGCGTGGTGAGCACGTGCACGGCCTGGGGGAGCGACGGGCCGAACAGCACGGCCGCCAGCTCGTCGACGGCCGCCGGGTCGGTTCCGGTGAGCATCTCCTCGAACTGGTCGACCACGACGATCAGTTGATCGGTGCCGAGGCGGGACAGCAGGAGGGCCGCGAGATCTCCGAGCCCCTGGGCGCGCAGCAGGCCGGTGAGCGCCGGAAGGCGTTCGAGACGTTCCAGTTCGGTCAGATCCGGTTCCAGCAGCGGAGACAGCGCGGCGGCGAGCGCGGACAGCGGGGTGGCGCCGGCGCTGGGCCGGATCACCACGGCGGTCATGCCCTGGGAGTGCAGGCGGGGTATGATGCCGGCCATCGCGAGGGAGGACTTGCCCGAACCGGAGGGGCCGACGAGGGTGGTCCACCGTTCCCGGGCGACCAGAGCGGCGACTTCGGCGGTCTCCGCCCGACGGCCGTGGAAGACCGGGGCGTCGGATTCCTGAAGCGGGCGCAGACTCCGGAACGGTGATGGCGGCAGCGCCAGTTCGCGAAGCTCCGGCCACACGGCGGCGAGGCCCTCGGCAGGGATGAGGTAACCGGATGGAGGATCTCCGGTCTCCGCGACCGCCATCATGCCGACGACACCGTCGAGTTGTTCGTCCCACACCGGGCCGCCGCTGAACCCGGGGGAGACCCGGTAGCCGTTGGCGGCCAGGTCGGCCTGGATCCACCCGTTGGCCTGCCGGGCCCTCAGGACACCGGAGTGCCAGACACCGCCCGGGCGGCCGCTCGGCAGGCCGTACGCCCGCACGGTGTGTCCCCAGACGTCGGAGGACTCCACCATGCGGATCGGCCGGGCGCCCGGAAGCGGAGCGGACAGGTGCAGCACGGCCACGTCCCCGGCGCCGTGCGGGTGGGCGGGCGCCCACCGTTCAACGGTCGTGGGCACGCGCGTACCGCCTGTGCCGCCTGTACCGCCTGTGCCGTCGGCTGCGGCGAGCGGGTTGGCGAGCGGGCTGGTGAGCAGCGGGAGGTCGATGTCGACGCGGGCGTCGGCGTCCGGCTCGGCTCCCGGAGGGAGGCCCAGCGCGGCGGACACCACGTGCGCACACGTCAGTATCCGATCGGCGGTCACCAGGAAGCCGAGGCCGACCGGGACGCCTCGACGGTCATGGATACGGACGACGGCGGAGGCCAGTGCGTCGGGCCCGGCCCCGTCGACGGCGTCGGCGCGGGACGTGGACACTAGGCCGGGTCCGAAGCCGCCGGAGGCGCCGACGCCTCGGTGGTCTGCCGGTTCCAGGTGAGCGAGACCTTGAAGTTGGCCTCTGCGGCGGTGCTGGAGATCACCACGTCGGCCTCGGCCGACAAGGACAGGCCGAACTCGATGCTGATCTCGTCCGGGGCGTGCGCCAGGTCCCGGAACCCCTCGACGAAGTTCTGCGCGACCGGACGCACACCGGCCAGCATGTCCCCGAGCGAGCGTGTCGCCCGAGCCACCACCTGTCCGGGCCGGGCGACCTGCACCAGCCCTTCCCCGACCTGCTCGATCTCCACCCGGACCACGTCCTGCCCGTCGCTCACCGAGCCGACGGGCAGTTCCACGAAGTACGCCATGATCCCCCCGGATCTGGTCAAAGTCCCCGAACAGCACACCGCTTGTGAGGTGTCGCCTGCTCACCGTAAAGGCCTACCGGCCTCCGCGTCCCGGAATCATGACTGTCAGTCAACGCGGGCTTCCCGTCGCCGGCGGTCCGCGCGGTGGTCCCGCTGGTGCCGGGAGCCGGCCCCGATCGCGACGGGACTCCGCGAACAGGCCCCGGAACGGCTGCACCGCCGTTCCGGGGCCCGCTCGTCGGCGCATGGGCCGTCAGATGTTCCACAGGACGGTCGTGGGGCGGGGCGTGGGGGGAACGGAGGTGGGCGGGGCCCAGACGCCGTTCTCGAAGAAGTCCTTGATGGTGGCGTACCAGGGCTTGTAGACGATCCCCTGCGTTGCCAGCCAGTCGTCGTTGTAGTACTCGTTCGTGTAGCGGTCGCCCGGGTCGCACATCACGGTGGCGACGCTTCCGAGTTGGGTGCCCTCGTTCATGCCGAGCAGGATCCGGATCGCGGCGAACACGCCGGTTCCGGTCGAGGGCCCGGCGTGGATGCCCAACTCCGTCCGGTCGGAGAGGTAGCGCATGGTGGCGACCGACGCCGCGTCGGCGACGCGGATCATGCGGTTGACCGTGGTCGGTACGAACGAGGCCTCGACCCTGGGCCGGCCGATGCCCTCGATGTGCGAGCCCTGGTCGGTCACCGTGGGGTCCTGCCAGTACCAGCCGTCGAAGTACGCGGAGTGCTCCGGGTCGGGCACGCACACCCGGAGCTTCTTGCCGGTGTACCGGGCGTACCGGGCCACCGAGGTCGTCGTGCCGCCGGTGCCCGCGCCCATGGCGAACCAGTCCAGGTCCGGCAGGCCCTTCAGCAGTTCCGCCGCGAGACTGTGGTCGCCACGCCAGTCGTAGGACCGCTCCGCGTACGTGAACTGGTCCATGAAGTGGCCGTCATAGCGCTTCGCCACCCGGCGGGCGTACTCGACGATGTCACCCGCCACCGGGACCACGGTGCCGCCGTACTGCTCGATCAGCTTCTGCTTCTCCGGGGCCGTGCTCTTCGGCACGACCGCGTAGAAGTCGATGCCGAGCCTTTGGCAGTACCACGCCTCGGAGATGGCCGTCGAGCCGCTGGACGCCTCCACCACGGGGCGGCCCTTCGCCAGCCAACCGCTGGCCAGCGCGTGGGTGAGCAGCGCCGCCGCGAGCCGGTGCTTGTGGCTACCGGACGGCTGGTCGGCCTCTCGCTTGATGTACAGCTTCAACCCGTTGAGCTGCGGGGGCAGCGGAATCTCGTTCACCGCCGTCTCCTTGGGCGCGAGTTCGCCGCGGATGCGCTGGATGCAGGCGTTCACCCACTCCCGGTCGTCCGGGTAGACGTCCGACTCGTCGTCCCCCTCCACCGCCAGGACCCTCTCGTCCACGCGTTCCATCACACTCATCAGCAGTCTCCGTCCAGCTCATCGAGCTCCACCCGCCCACGCGGGGCGGCATCCGCCCCAGCATGGGAGGCGCGAAGGCCCCTGGTGGAAACGCGGTGCTTGCGACACGCACTATTCGTCGCGACAGCGCAACGTGCGCGGCCCGCCCGTGAGCTGGAGGAGCAGCTCCGGGCCGAGGGGGCCGGCCGCCCACGGCTGGGACCAGGACCAGGCGCCTCTCCGGGTGGTGGTCGGTACACCGGCACATCGGCATCACATTTCTGACGTACCGTCAGGGACGGCTCCCTCCGTGCGGTGCGGAGTTCGGCAAGCGTGCAAAGGCCGGAAAGGCCGCCTCCACCTTCTGGTGGAAGCGGCCTCTTCGTTGTGTGAAGTCGCGGGGGGCATTGGGAACCCGCGATCCCTTTGTCCTGGCTGTCCGTCAGCCGACCGGAAGGCGCGGGGTGCGCGGCGGTTCCGTGCGGCGTTGCCCGGTCGTCTCGAAGGCGGCGGCGAGCTGGAGCAGGGTGTTGTCGTCGTAGGAGCGCCCGGCGAAGGTCAGCCCGACGGGCATGCCGGTGTCCGCCATGGTGCCCATGGGGACGGTGACCGTCGGGATGCCGAGGTGGCGGGGGACGAGGTTGCCGTTGGCGACCCAGACGCCGTTGCGCCAGCCGAGGTCCGCGGAGGACTCGTTCACGTCCATGTCCGCAGGGCCGACGTCGGCGACGGCGGGGAAGACCACGGCGTGCAGGCCGAGTTCGTCCATCCACGTCTCCAGGTCGATCCGGCGGGTCTCCTCGAGCCCGCGCAGTCCCTGCTCGAGGTGCGGGATCTCGGTGATCGACGCGTAGGGGCGGTCGCGCACCAGCCGCGGGTAGTCGGCGATCACGTCGTCGAAGCCGGCGTAGCGGTCCGGCAGTTCGCCGGGGTGCTTGGGCCAGATGAGTGCGCTGTCGACGTCGGCGAGGGTCGCCAGTGCGGGGTCCGCGTTGGCGCGCAGGAAGTCGTCCCAGGCCCAGGCGGAGAGGTCGAGGATCTCGTGGGTGAGGAAGTCGCGGCTGACGAGGCCTCGGGTGAGGAGGGAGGGCGCGCCGGGGCGGTCGGACTCGTAGTTGGTCACCACGGGGAACTCGACCTCGACGACCTCGGCGCCGGCGGCCTCCAGGTCGCGGCGGGCGGCCTGCCACAGGGCGATCACCGAGGCGCGCGTGTCGATCGGCTGCCCGGTCTGGCCGCCGATGCCGCCGTCGGGGTTGGTGCCGGCGTCGGGGTCGGCGTTGATGTACATCCGGGGGACGCCGACGCGCCGGCCGGCGAGCGTTGCGCGCGCCGCTGCCGCGTCCGCGGGAGCCAGCGCCGGGTACGAGGCCGGACGGACCTGGGACGGCGCGGGCAGCGGGATCCAGGGCTGTGCGCGCCACAGGTCGCCGCGGGTGTCCGGGTCGTCGGCGACGATGACGTCGAGCAGTTCGAACAGGTCGGCCATGGTGCGGGTGTGGGGGACGACGACGTCCATGGTCGGTACGAGCGGCCAGTTGCCGCGCACCGAGATCACGCCGCGGCTCGGCGTGTAGGCGCACAGCGCGTTGTTGGAGGCGGGGGCCCGGCCCGAGGACCAGGTCTCCTCGCCGAGGCCGAAGGCGCCGAACGAGGCGGCCGTGGCGGTGCCGGAGCCGTTGGAGGAGCCGGAGCCGTAGGCGCTGGTCAGCCAGTCGGCGCTGTACGGGCTCTCCGCGCGGCCGTACACGCCGCGCTGCATGCCGCCGTTGGCCATCGGCGGCATGTTCGTCAGGCCGATGAGCACGGCCCCGCCGGCGCGCAGGCGCTCGATGGCGAAGGCGTCGCGCTGGGCGACGAGGTGCTCGAAGGCCGGTGAGCCGGCGGCGGCGGTGAGGCCCTCGGCGAGGTAGCTGTCCTTGGCGGTGTAGGGGATGCCGTCGAGGGGACCGAGGGTCTCGCCGCGTGCGCGGCGGGCGTCGGAGGCCTCGGCCTCGGCGCGGGCGTGCGGGTTCATCACGACCATCGCGTTGAGCGCGGTGGCGGTGCCGGGTCGGTCGTAGGCGTCGATCCGGGCGAGGTAGGCGTCGAGCAGGCCGACCGCGGTGGTCTCGCCCTTCTCCAACGCCGCGCGCAGGTCGGCGATATCTGTCTCGACGACGTCGAATGCGCGTGTCATGCGGGTGCCTCCAGGGTTTTCGGTTGAACGGTCCGAGGCGTTCGGCCTCGAAGGTGCGGCGCTGGGCCGCTGGTGGGACTTGGCCCCGCCCGGGGGTGGGGACGCAGCTTCGCACGTGTCGGCCGAGCGGTGTCGGCCGGGTCGGCGCCGGCTACAGGACGGCGGGGGCGAGTTCGTCGGTGTGCGGGTGCTCCTGGTCGGTGTCGGCCATGCGGCGGTCGGGGCGGCGCGCGAGCAGGTAGGCGAGGCCGGCGAGGGTGACGGTGCCGACGCCGAGCGGTGCCGCCCAGATCTGGTACCAGGGTGCTCCGGCCGGGGCGAGGATGGTGCGCGGCCAGCATATGTTGACCAGTTCGAAGCCGGTCCACAGCACCGCGAGGACGTTGAGCGGGGTGCCGAGGCGTCCGTAGCCGACCGCGCCGGCGGGCTTCCAGGTGCCGCGCAGGCGGGCGATGAGGGCGACGAGGGCGAGCAGGAAGAACGGCACGAAGATGGCGGCGCTGCCGAAGGTGATCAGGCTGCCGATGGCCGAGGTGTTCAGGCCGAGCACCAGTGCGGCGCAGCTGACCACCGTGGCCGCGACGAGGCCGCCGATCGGCGCCTTGTGCCGGTTGACCTTGCGGACGTGGCGGGAGAACGGGAAGACGTCGTCGCGGGCGAGGGAGTAGAGGCCGCGGGCGGCGCCGCCCTGGGAGGCCATCAGGCAGGCGGTGAAGCTGATCAGGACGACGAGGACGAAGGGCTTCTCGGCCCAGCCGCCGAAGGCGTGGGTGACGGCGGTGGTGACCGGGTCGAGGTCCTTGGCCGCGACGACGGCGGCGGGGTCGGGGTGGGCGAGCTCGACGGAGACCGCGTTGAGGATGACGACGAGTCCGACGCTGAGCAGCGACCACCACATCGCCTTGGGGACCTGTCGAGCGGCGTTCTTGGTCTCCTCGGCGGTCGACACACAGGCGTCGAAGCCCATGAAGGCCCAGCCGACGACGGCCACGGCGGCGAGCAGGGCGCCGGTGTCGCTGATGCCCAGCCCCTTCGGCGCGTTCAGGAAGTCGGTGAGCAGGGAGAAGCCGTGCTGCCGGAAGAAGCCCCACGACCGGGGAGACGACGGCGAAGCCCATGGAGATGTTTCCGAGCACGCTCAGGCTGCGCCGCAGCTCCTGCTGGTAGCCGAGCGCGGCCAGCCGGTCGGCATCGGTCGGGGTGTTCTCGGCCACGGGCTGCGCCCTCCAGATAAAACTAACTTTGTTAGCAACTGCTGTCGGTCTGGCACGATAGCCCCCGGACACGGAGAGCGGAAGAGGGGAATTTTCGGTGGGCCGACCTACCAAGGCACTGCTGACCCGCGAGCGGATCGCGCTCGCCGCGCTCCAGGTGGTGGACGAGGACGGCCCCGACGGCCTGACCATGCGAGCACTGGCGGAGCGGCTCGGGGTCAAGGCGGCCTCGCTCTACAACCACATCCAGAGCAAGGACGCGCTGGTCGACACGGTCTCCGAGCTGGTCAACGACGAGATCGATCACACTCCGCTGGGCGATCCCGACTGGCGGGCCGGCCTCGCGGCGTACGCGCGCGGCTACCGCGCGGTCTTCCTGAGGCACCCGAACACCATCGCCCTGCTCGCCCGCCGCCGCGTCGAAGCAGCCAGCGCGCTGCGCGGCTACGACGCGCTGCTCGCCCTCCTCGGCCGGGCCGGTCTCGGCCCCGCGGACGCGGCGGAGGTCGCCGCCGCGCTGGACTACCTGGTACTCGGCTCCGCGATGGAGACCTTCACGGCCGGCTTCACCCGGGCACCGGCCGCATACCGGCCGGAGTACCCGGCGCTCGCGGACGCCCTGGACGGCTCCTTCGCCCGCGGCGGTGGTGCTACGGGCCTCGACGACCGCGGGTTCGAGCTGGGGCTCGGTCTGCTGCTCGACGGCGTGGAGCGTCGGACACCGTAGGGCCGGGGCGGGTCGTCGCGTCCCCCGGGAGGGGAGTGAGGCTCCCGATCGCCGGGCAAGCCCGACTTCGCCACAGCGACCACACCCCGGGCGTTGGGGCCACTGGTGCTGCGCCGGGCAGGTGAAGAAACCACCCGTCAGGCTTGGATTCGGGCCGGCGCAGGTACGTGGTCCTGCTGTCCGTGCCGTCTCCCGACATCGAGGTTCCCGTGTCATCTGTCCGACGGTTGCGGCCGCGCCCGCCGCACGTCCTGTCCGCGCTGCTGGCGGTGGTGCTCGGTGCGGGCGCTGCCGCGCTGACCGTTCCGGCCCCGGCCGCCTCTGCGGGGACACCGAGGCCCGGTCACGCCCAGTCGGTTGCGGAACCGGCGACCAAAGCAGCCAAAGCAGCCAAGGCGGCCAAGCCCAAGCCACGGGGAGCCGGCACTCAGCGTCCGATCGGCCCGGACCCGGTGGTCGACCTGCTGGCGCACGGCAACCTCACGATGGCCTCCAACTCGGTGCTGACCTGCGACGACAGCGACGGCACGGTCTGCTCGGACACCGAGGGCTCGAACAACGGGCGGACCAAGTTCATCAAGGTCGACCCGAACGCGCCGGGCCCCAACGCCGCCTCCGCGCAACTGCTGCTGCCGGCCGGGGCGAACGTCCTCTCCGCCCGCCTGTACTGGCAGTTCAACCCGACCGGGACCAGCACCAACGGCACCTCCGGGGACATCAACAAGGGCAACCAGGTCTTCTGGAAGGTCCCGGGCGCGAGCGGCTACCAGCAGGTGACCGCCGACACCTACGACTGGTTCGACCAGAAAGTCGGCGGGAACCCGCCCGAACCGCTGCTGGCCGGCGGGGCGGTCAAGGACGTGACCGCCGAGGTCAAGGCGGCCGGCCCCGGCAGCTACACCGTCGCCGACATCCAGGCGTGCAGCGGACGCTCCTCCGCGCAGAACTACGGTGGCAACAACGTGGGTTGCTGGGGCGGCTGGTCACTCGTCGTCGCGTACGAGGACCAGGCCGAGCCGCTGCGCTACCTCCAGGTCTGGGACGGCTACCAGCTGCTGCGCGACCCGGACAACTCGACCACGCTGACGCTCGGCGGCATCCGCACCCCCGCCACCACGGCCCCGCGCGCCACCATGGGGATCACCGTCGGCGACGGCGACGCGCCGATCGCCGGGGACACCCTGGCCGTCGGCTCCACGCCGGAGAACCTGACCCTCCTGCCGATGCCCGGCCCCAACGGGGTCGGCACCGACAACGCGTTCACCAGCCGGATCGACCACGTCGCCGCGGACGGCACCGGGACCAACATCACCACCCGCGACCCCGACCCGATCAACAACTACGGCTACGACGCCCGGATGATCGACGTGACCGGCAAGATCCCGGCCGGCAGCGAGCAGGCCCTGGTCCGGATCAGCGGCGCCGGCGACGCCCTGGAACCGCAGGCGGCCTGGCTCGCCCTCGACGCCCTCGAACCCGACCTGCGGATCACCAAGGCCAACACCCCGCCCGGCAGCCCCGACGACAACCCGCCCGGTCTGGTCGGCCCCGGCGAGACCATCACCTACACCTTCGCGGTGACCAACCGCCGCCAGGACGGCAGCAGCACGGACCTCGACACCGCGACCGACGTCACCGTGACCGACACGATCCCGGTCGGCACCACCTTCGTCCCCGCCTCCAACCCCGCCTGCCGGGCCAGCGGACAGACCGTCACCTGCACCGTCCCCGACCTGCCCCCGGGCGCCGAGGCCGACGTCGCCTTCCAGGTCACCGTCGACGCCTCGGCCGCTGTCGGCACCCACCTCGACGACACCGCCACCCTCCACTTCCAGGGCAGCCAGACCCAGCGGGCCCAGGAGCGCACCAGCAACACCGTCCGCAACACCGTCGCCGCGGTACCCGCCTACACCATCACCAAGACGGCCGACCCCGGCACGGCCAAGCCCGGTGACACCGTCCACTACCGGATCCAGGTCACCAACACCAGCCAGACGGACGCCCCCGGGGTCACCCTCACCGACGACCTGTCGGGCGTGCTGAACTCCGCCGCGTACAACAACGACGCCACTGCCGACCGCGGGCAGGTCCAGTCCGTCGGGACCACGCTGACCTGGAGCGGGGACCTGCCCGTCGGCGCCACCGCGACCATCAACTACTCCGTCACCGTGCGCTCCCCGCTGGCCGCCGACGCGGTCCTGCGCAACACCGTCTCCTCCGACACCTTCGGGAACAACTGCCGCCCCGGCTCCACCGACGCGCACTGCCGCGCCGAGGTGCCGGTGACCGTGCCGAGCCCGAGTCCCAGCCCGAGCCCGACGTCCTCGCCGAGCCCCGGCCCGACCACCAGCCCCAGCCCGGCGCCCAGCCCGATCCCGACCCACACCCCTCCGCCCGGACACGGCGGCCAACTCCCTGAGACCGGCAGCAACATGGGCGGGATCCTGCCCTTCGTCGGCTTCGCCGCGCTCGGCACCGTCGCGGCGGGCGCGCTCCTGCTGCTGAGGAGCCGCCGCACCCGCTGAGCCCCGCACCCGCTGAGCCCCGCACCCGCTGAGCCCCGCACCCGCACGACCCCACGGCCGCACCCACACCCCCCGCGTGGGTGCGGCCTCGTACTGCCGGGCGGCGCCGGACGGACCGGGGAGCGAAGGGTCGGCCGGGCCTGCTCGCCGACGCGGCGGCCCATCGGAAGGACTGAGGCCCGCACCCCGCCTACAGGGCGTCCTGCGCGCCGGGGTCCAGAGTGAGTTCGCCGTCGCCGGAGTCGTAGTCGAACAGCTCGGCGTAGCGGCCCCAGTCGATGGCGGTGTCCAGCTGGCGGCGCGCGTCCTCGGCGGAGAACCCGCGCCGCAGCAGGTCGAGGAACAACCCTTCGCGCAGGGTATGACCGTCGGTGGCGGCCAGGGCCTGGACGATGGCCCGCACGAGCGGGGCGCGGCTGGCGGCGTGGTGGGCGAAGAGCTGCTTGCTGGTGAGGATGTCGGCGGCGGCGAACTCGCGGCCGGCGTCGGTGACGCGGATGCGGGGGCCCTCGGTGCGCGCGAGGTCGAGCAGCTCGGCGGCGTCGACCAGGGGTAGCAGGTCGTCGATCTCGAAGTTGAGTTCGTCGGCGATCTCCGCCAGGCCGTCCTCGCCGCCGCGGGCGACGAGGATTTCCAGCAGGCCCGCCAGCCCGCCGACGCTGACCTCCGGCAGCGGCGTGCTGGTCGGGGTCGGGGCGGGCCGCTCGGCACCACCGGTCGTCGCAGGCTCTACCGCGGCGACGGCAGCATCCTCCCGGCCGGTGAGGATGCCGTAGACGGTGTCGACGATGGATTCGAAGTGCGGGTCCTGGCGGTTGCGGGGGCGGGGCAGATCGACGCGCAGTTCGGCCTGGATGCGGCCGGGGTTGGCGGCCAGCACCAGGATGCGGTCGGCCAGCAGGACGGCTTCCTCGATGTTGTGGGTGACGATCAGGATCGACTTGACCGGCGCCTCATGCCCTTCCCACAGGCCGACCAGCTCGTTGCGCAGGTTCTCGGCGGTGAGCACGTCCAGAGCGGAGAACGGCTCGTCCATCAGCAGCGCGTCCGGTTCGACGACCAGGGCGCGGGCGAAGCCGACGCGCTGGCGCATGCCACCGGACAGTTCCTTGGGGTAGGCGGACTCGAAGCCGTCCAGACCGATCAGGTCGATCGCCTTCAGCGCCCGCACGCGCCGCTCCTGTTCACCGACGCCCTGGGCGTGCAGGCCCAGTTCGACGTTCTGCTGCACGGTGAGCCAGGGCAGCAGGGCGAAGGACTGGAAGACCATCGACACACCCGGGTTGGCACCGGTCAGCGGCTCGCCCCGGTAGGCGACGGTGCCCGAGGACGGGGCGATCAGCCCGGCGATGCACCGCAGCAGGGTCGACTTGCCGGAGCCGGACTTGCCCAGCAGCGCGACGATCTCGCCCTCCGCCAGGTGGAAGCCGATGTCGTCCAGGACAGGCAGCTCCCGGCCGTCGGGGGTGGTGAACGTCTTGGTCACCCGCTCGGCCCGCACGATCGTGGCGCCGGTCGGGCGGGGGCCGGGGGTGCGCGGGTGGTCGGTGGTCACGGGTCCTGCCTCGCTCGCTGGTACGAAAGGTCAGAGGGAGTAGCGGGTCTCGGCGATGCGGTAGAGGCGGCGCCAGAACAGCCGGTTGAGGGCGACGACGTACAGGCTCATCACCACGATGCCGACCAGGATCTTCGGGAAGTCCCCGGTGGCGGTGGCCTGGGTGATGTAGGAGCCGAGGCCGGTGGCGGTCAGCGTGTGGGAGCCGTAGGTCACGACCTCCGCGACGATGGAGGCGTTCCACGCTCCGCCGGCCGCCGTGATCCCGCCGGTGACGTAGGAGGGGAAGATCGCGGGCAGGATGAAGGTGCGCCACTTCAGTCTCCCGCCGACGTGGAAGGTGGTCATCGCCTCGCGCAGGTCGGTGGGGATGGCCGAGGCGCCGGCGATCACGTTGAACAGGATGTACCACTGCGCGCCCAGCGCCATCAGCAGGATCGCGCCGACGTTCAGCGAGATGCCCAGCGCGACGAACGCGGCGGTGGCGAACGGGAAGACGAAGTTCGCCGGGAAGCTCGCCAGGACCTGCACCACGGGCTGGGCGAAGCGGGTCACCCGCGGGTTCATGCCGATCCACACGCCGATCGGCACCCACACCACCGTCGCGAACGCGAGCAGGATGATCACCCGGCCGAAGGTCGCCGCTCCCAGGGCCAGCGCGTGTCCGAACTCCGCGAGCCCCACCGTGGATCTGACGTAGGCGAACGCCTTCCACGCCCCGAAGAGCACCAGCACGCTGACCGCACCGGCGAAGAACACGTCCCCCGTCCGCTCGCGCGCCGCCGACCCGCCGATCGGGTGCTCGGCCAGCCCGAACGGCCGGCTCGCCCGCTCCAGCGCGCGGCCGATCGGCAGCAACGGGCGGCCGAGCCGTTCGGGGACGCTTGAGCGGCGCAACAGGTCGAGCATCAGACTGCGGGGGCGCTCGGCGGCTTCCGACTCCTCCACCCGGAACCGCTCCGACCAGGCGACCATGGGCCGCCAGAACAGCACGTTCACGCCCATCACCATGACCACCATCACGGCGATCGCGATGCCGACCTGGCCCAGGTCGCCGGCGGCGATGGCCGCCGCGGCGTAGGACCCCATGCCGGGCAGCGCGTAGCGGTGGTTGAGGACGCTGATGGTCTCGGAGGCGGCGAGGAAGAACCAGGCGCCGCCGAAGCTCATCATGCCGTTCCACACCAGCGGGATCATCCCGGAGGGCACGTCGAGCTGCCAGAACCGCTGCCACTTCGTCAGCCGCATCACCCGCGCGGCCTCGTCCAGCTCCTTGGGCTGGGAGACGAGGGAGTAGTAGAAGGCGAAGGTCATGTTCCAGGCCATCGCGGTGAAGATCGCGAAGATCGAGGCGCACTCCAGGCCCAGGATCGAACCGGGGAACAGGGCGATGAACGCGGTCACCGTCACCGACAGGAAGCCCAGCACCGGCACGGACTGCAGGATGTCCAGCACTGGCAGCAGCACTTTGTCCGCCCGCCGGAGCCGCGCCGCGGCGGTGGCGTACACGAAGGTGAACACCACCGACGCCACCAGCGCCGCGAACATCCGTACCAGCGAGCGCACCGCGTAGTACGGCAGGTTCGCCGGGTCCGTCGACACCGTGTCAGGAGCCGTGCTGGGCAGGAACGGCGCGTTCAGCGACGGGGCGAGCCGCAGCAGGCCGTACAGGAACGCGACCAGTGCCACGACCACCAGCACGTCCACCCACCGGAATGCCGGCCGCCGCCACACCCCCCGCGAGGGGAACCCGCCCGGACCCGCCACCTGGCCTCCCGTGTCACCGTCGGCTCGCTGCCTCGGCCAGGAAACCATGCCCGGGAAACTCCGGACGAGTCCCCGCCGAGCGACACGCGAACACTCACCGACAGAAGATCCAGAGCAGCCGAGGCGTCCCTCACACGGCGCCCACGTCCTCCTCGCCGAGTTGCCCGCTGCTCCGCAACTTCCCGCCGGGCACGTCGAAATGGAACAAAGTAGAACACAGGATGGGCCGACAGGTGGTCGACGTCTTGCGATCTTGCCGGGGACCAGCTGGGGACCAGGGATCTCAGTGGGAGTTCCGCCGTGGCCTGCCGGGTAGGCCCTGGAACGGCACCATTTCCCCACGGGCAGGGCGCTGCTGCCGTGGGGGCCTCGGCCGGTCCGGAGCCTCCCGCCTTGGGGGGACTATCGAGTGGTTCCCGCGCTCACCCGAGGTCGTCGGCCTGCCAGCCCGGGGGGACCTTGGGCAGTCCGATCAGGGCGTCGATGTTCAGGTGCTTGGCCAGGAGTGCTTTGAGGTTGCGGCCGTCGATGAGGCGGATGCGGCCGTTGCGGTGGGCGAAGTCGTAGCTGGCCTTGCCGAACCATGAGGTGGTGACGAGGATGCCGTAGCCGGCATCCTTGTCGTGCATGACGCCGGCCAGGGCTCGGACGGTCTCCACCGGCACCGCGTTCTTGGATCGTTTGGCCTGGATGGCGAAGACGCTGGCTCCGGTGGGGTCTGCCAGGGTTGCGACGGCGTCCACGCCGTCGTCGCGGGATCCCTGGGTGCGCCAGGTCTCGTAGCCCATGGCCTCGAAGAGTTCGCGCACCAGCCGCTCGAAGTCGTAGGGGTTCATCTGGAGCAGGTCCGGCCGGCTGTCCAGCGTGGCGACGACGGCGGTGTCGGTGATGATGCGGTAGCGGGACAGGTCCGCCTCGATGATGGGTGTGACCGGTTCCAGGTCGTGGGGGTGCTTGGAGACGGTGGCGCCGAGCCGGTGGAGGCACTGCTGCGGGTCGAGCCTGGGCTCGTCCAGGACCAGTTCGGCGAAGTCCTTGCGCTGGGCGATGACACTGACGACGCACGCCCGGATGGCCTGGCCGGTTGCCGGATCCGTCGCGTTGACGCGGCCGTTGAGGATGACGCTCTCCACGAACGCGGCCGGTGTGGCGGAGAACGCCTCGTCCAGCGCGCGCAGGGCCAGGCGGGCCACCAGCCGGGCGTAGGCCTCGTGGACTTCGGCCTGCTTGAGCGGCTGGGGGACGACCTCGGCCCGCTGCGCCACGTAGCGGTAGGAGGCCACCGTGGGAACGATCTCGTGGCTCGGGAGCTCGACCTCGACCAGGAGCTGCTGCGCCTCGGGGACGTAGAGCGTGTGGGCCGCCGTTCGGCAGCCCTCGGGGACCGGAGAGCGCCGCAAGAGGTCTTCCACGACGCTGGCGACGCCTTGCGGGCCGTCGTGGGCGAAGGCCTGTTCCACGTGCGGATGCCACAGGTCGAGACCCTCGGGACGCTGCAGCAGGACCGCTTCCAACTCCTCGCGGCACAAGCGGCATTGGAGCGTTCCCTCGTCGGCCTGGGCTTTGAGGCGGGCCGTCTCCGCTTGCCGGGCCTGCCGTTGGGCTTCCTTCTCGGCCTGGGCCTCCTCGCGTTTCTTCGCCTCCTCCGCTCGACGGCGGGCTGCCTGGCGCTTGGCCAACTCGGCCTCCACCCGAGCGGCTTCCCTCGCACGGGCGGCTTCCTCGCGCTTGAGGTGCTTCTCTCCGGCGGCCAGGAGCCGGGCGTGTTCGACCGCAGGATCGACCGTCCGCTTCCGGGGGCGAGGTGGAGCCGGCGTGGAGGTCTTGGCGGGTGCCTGCTGCTGCGTCCTTTGCCGGGCCTCCGCGGCTTTCGCCTGCTGCTTCAGGCGGTACGCCTCCGCGAGGATCTCCGCCACCGTCTTGCGGCGTGCCACCAGCCCACCCCCTGGTCCATTGCCGCGCACACCGGCACGGCGGCCCTCTACAGCCTCTGCGTTACCCGAGCAGCACTACCCGGTGGAGACGGCTGGGAATCCGCAGTCTCGGGCCGGGGCAGGAGGACCGGGTCAGGCGGCCTGGTGCACAACGCGCCGCTGTCAATCGGGAGATGGCGCGTTCATTCGGATGGAGACTCGGATGGAGACGGTGAGCTGCTGCTGTCGGAGGTGTTCGGCGGACGCGGACGTTCGCAGGTGCGTCGGGGCGGGGGCGCTCGGGACGACGTACGGGGCAGCGAATGGCTCGGGATCGACGGCGTAGGCGCCACGGGCTGTGGTGAGACCCGGCTGGTCGCCCTCGTCGTGGTCCGCACAGCGCTGCTCAGGTAGTTCGTCGAGACTCCGCAGCGGCCCGGCCAGGCCGTTGAGCGCGGGCTCACCCGCGGACCTCGTAGCGTGCACCCGGCCGAGGCCAGCTGGGGTCCATGAAGTCGGGGCGGTCGATCCGGTGGAAGCAGCGCACCAGGAACTCGGTGAACGTTCCGGCGGTCTCGAACCACTCGCCCTCATCACTGCTGATGATGATCCGCCATTCGGTGGGATCGTCCTCGACCGCGCGGAAGAAGTACCGGCTGCCGTGCTCGTCGCTTCCCCATAGCAGCAGAACGCCCGATTGGACGTCGGACTCGTCCACCTCCCACCAGCCCTCGGCGATCTCGCCGTACCAGGCTGGACGCTCAGGTGGGGGCCCCAGTGGCGCTCCAGCTCGGCCGGTGTGGTGTCCATCGGCCGGTCGATTGTCAGGTAACCGTCCACCGAGCCGGGGCCGTACAGGTCGAGGAACGCCTTGAAGTCGGCGGGCAGCCGGAAGCCGAGGTGCCGCTCGCTGGCATCCCAGATCGCGGGCCTGGCCCGGCCCCAGCACGAGGGTTCCCCGAGCAGCGTGCGTAGTTGCTCCAGTGCGGTTCGGCCCTCCGGGCGGGGACGGGAGGTTGCTGGTGTCAGCATTGCCACAGGAACACGGCTCGTGCGCAGGGCTCCGTGGTGCCCGCGTACGTCATCAGGGTCGGCGTCACAGGTGGCGACTGTACGACAGGCCGCTGACACCTTCTCGGCGTCCCGTCATGCCGGCGGCAGATGCTGCACGCCGGGCTCAGCGCCACCGGAACCAGCGTCGTTCCTCCACGCCCGGCGCGAGCAAGTCGGACAGCTGAAACGGCCGCGGAGCCGGACGGTTCAGGGGTCATCCACGATCGCGCCGGGGTGACGTGAAAATTCTTGAAACTCGTGGCCCCGCAGCCGCCCGGAACGGTGCCGCAGACGCCCCTCAGGGGGCCGTGGCCGGATTGCGGCGGTCGTGCGCACCCGTCCCCGGCCGGGCGCTCGCGATCGCCCCTCAGGAGCCCGTCCGTGACCTTGCTAAAGTGGCTCTGACCTGGTGTTTTCTCGGAAATCTCGTAGGCTGGGGAGCTCTGTCGGACACCTTCGGAGGGGGCATCATGAGCGAGGAATCAGAGGCGTACGACGCCAGCACGATCGTGGTTCTTGAGGGCTTGGAGGCCGTTCGGAAGTGGCCCGGGATGTACATCGGATCGGTCGGTGAACGCGGCCTGCACGACCTGGTGTTCGAGGCCGCCGAGCGGGCGCTGGACGAGATCCTCGGCGGTACCGCCAGCCGTGTCGAGATCACCCTCACCGCCGACGGCGGCATCCGCGTCGCCGACGACGGCACGGGCCTCCCGATCGAGCACGCCGGCCACAGCGACGGCCCTGCGCTGGAGACCCGGTTGACCGTGCTCTGCTGCGGGGCGCAGCCTGCCAACCGGCGCTGGCTGCTCGCCGGCTACTTCGGCATGGGACTGGCCGTCGTCAACGCGCTGTCGGGCCGTCTGACGGCCGAGGTGCGGCGCGACGGCGCCCGCTGGGTGCTGGAGTACGAGCGAGGCGTAGCCGTCGCGACGCCCACCCGCACTGGACCGGCCGACGGCAGCGGGACCGCGATCACCTTCCGGCCCGATGCCGAGATCTTCGAGACGCTGGAGTTCTCGTTCGACGCGCTGGCCGATCGCTTCAGGGAACTGGCCATCCTGAACCGAGACTTGGACATCACCCTGACCGATGACCGCGACCCCGCGGCGCCCCGGGCCGTCCGCTTCCGGTTCCCGGGCGGACCGAGGGACCGCATCGCGGAGCAGAGCGCCCCCCTCCACCCGGACGTGATCGGCTTCGAGAGGGAGTACTCCGAAATGGAGGGAAGTGTCGAGGTGGCCTTCCGTTGGTGCGACTCGCGCGAGGAGCGGGTCGAAAGCTATGCCAACAGCCGGCCGACCACCGGCGGCGGCACGCACGAGCTCGGGTTCCGAGACGGTCTGGCGGTTGCGGTCAACGCCTACGCCCGCGAGCAGCAGCTGCTGATGCCGTCCGACCCCGACTTCACCCCCGCCCAGCTCGGCGCGGGCCTGACGGCGGTCGTGTCGGTGAAGCTCGATCGCCCCGAGTTCGAGGGGTGCACCCGCGACAGACTGGGCAACGGGCCTGTCCGTGCCTGCGTCGCCGAGGCCGTCCGGGAGCACCTGGCCGCCTGGCTCCGCGCCGACCCGGCGCAGGCGGCCGCCGTCCTCGCCCGGATCTCGATGACCGCCCGCCGCTGACAGCGCACCGAAGACACCGAAGCCCAGGTCGGGGTTGGGTCCCCGGCCTGGGCTTTTCGGTGGGTGCAGACGATCCCGGCGACCCCACCAGCCACCGGGCGCCACGGTCGTCGGGGCCCGGCCCGCCTTCGGCTACTCCGGGACGAGGACCGCGACTCCGGTCACGCGGCCCGCGGCGAGGTCGCCGAGGGCCGCGTCGGCGTGCCGCAGCGGGTAGCGGCGCACGTGGACCACCGGGCGGGTCCGGGTGGCCTCGGCCAGGTAGGCCTGTCCGTCGGCCCGGGTGTTGGCGGTGACGCTGCGCAGCGTGCGTTCCTGGAAGAGGTGCCGCTGGTAGTTCAGTGGCGGGATGTCGCTGAGGTGGATGCCGGCCACCGCGAGCGTGCCGCCCCGGTCCAGCGCCGCGAGGGCGACCGGCACCAGTTCGCCGACCGGGGCGAAGAGGACGGCGGCGTCCAGCGGTTCGGGGGGCGGGTCGTACGAGTCGCCGGCGAACTCGGCGCCGAGCTCCAGCGCCAGCCGTCGGGCCGCCGCACCCCGGGTGAACGCGGCCACCCGCGCGCCCCGGGCGAGGGCGAGCTGGGCGGTCAGGTGCGCGGACGCGCCGAAGCCGTAGATGCCCAGGAGCCCGCCCGACGGCAGCTCGGCCCGCTCCAGCGCCCGGTAGCCGATGATCCCGGCGCACAGCAGAGGGGCGAGCTCCTCGGCGGGCGGCCCTTCGGGCAGGCGGTAGGCGAAACGGGCGTCCGCGACCACGTGGCGGGCGTAGCCGCCGTGCCGGTCCCAGCCGGTGTAGCGGGAATCCGGGCAGAGGTTCTCCCGCCCGGTCCGGCAGTACCCGCAGCTGCCGCAGGTCCGGGCCAGCCAGGCCACCCCGGCGCGGTCCCCGACGGTGAACTCCTCGACCGCGGGACCGGCCGCCCGTACGCGCCCGACCACTTCGTGCCCCGGTGAGCACCGTGCCACCCGGGGAGCGAGGTCCCCCTCGGCCAGGTGCAGGTCCGTACGGCACACCCCGCACGCCTCCACTTCCACCAGGATCTCCTGCGGTCCGGGTGCGGACAGCGGCCGCCGCTCCCACACCAGCGGCCCCGGGCGTGCCGTACCCACCGGCCCCGGCTGCGCCACGACCCAGGCCTCGGTCTCTCCCGGTGCTGCGTGTGTGGTGTCCATCGCCGCCTCGTGTGTTGCTGCCCCTGCTCTTCAGGATCATCCCGGCAGGGCCGCCGTGCACACGGGCCCTGCGTCGCCCCGCTTCTGCGCCGCCCCGCCGGACAGTCGTGGAGGACCCCCTTCCGCGCAGTCAGGTCCGTTCGTTCGGCTGTCTCCTGCTCGGTGTGCTGCTCGTCCCCGGACCCGGCGGGGCCGAGGACGTCGAGGCGTCTGCGGCTGCGCCGGCTGCGCCGGCTGCGCCGGCTGCGTTGGATGCGACGGATCGCGTCGACGTTCTCGTCGGGGTGGCCAGGAGGATCGTGGCCAGGGTGAGGGCGGCAGCCAGCCAGGTGGTGGTGTGGAAGGCGTCGGTGAAGGCCTGGGCGGTTTCCGGGGAGGCGCCCGCGTCCAGTGGGGACGATGACGTGCCCGGGGGGAGGAGCAGTCGGTAGGCCACCGTGGTGACCGTGCCGAAGACGGCGATCCCCAGGCCGGCGCCGGCCTCGTAGGCGACGGACTCGATGCCCGCCGCCGCGCCTGCCTGGGAGGACGGCGCGGTGGTCATGATCAGGTTCGAGGCGACCATCTGGACCAGGCCGTGGCCGAACCCGATCAGGGCCAGCCCGAGCGGGACCACCGTGCCGGAGGCGGCCAGCACGTATCCGGTCGCCGCGAGCAGCAGGCCGGCGGGTACGCCCGCGCGCGGTTGTCCCAGGCGGGAGAGGAGCAGTCCGCCCACCGGCCCCGCCACCGTCGCGGCCAACGGCATCGGGATCAGGTACAGCGCGGCGGCCTCCGCCGACAGTCCCTTGGCGATCTGCAGGTACTGCACCAGCTGGAGTTCGAAGCCGACCATCACCAGCACCGGCAGTACCGAGGCCACCACTCCGGCGCGCAGCCCGGGCAGCCGGAACAGGGACAGGTCCAGCATCGGGTGCGGCATCCGCTGCTGCCGTCGCACGAACAGCACCAGCGCGGTCAGGCCCGCCGCCGCCGGCAGCACCACCTCCGGGATGCCGACGCCGTCGTGGGTGAAGGCGATGATGGCGTAGGCGCAGCCCAGGAATCCCACCATCGAGAGCAGGGGCGAGGTGGCCTCCCACGGTTGCCGTTCGGACTCGACCTCGTTGCGCAGCAGCAGTGCCACGGCGGGCACGGCCAGTGCCACGATCGGCAGGTTGACCAGGAAGATCGAGCCCCACCAGAAGTGTTGGAGCAGGAAGCCGCCGGCCACCGGTCCCAGTGCCGAGGCGCCGGCGGCGACCGCGCTCCACGCTCCGATGGCCACCGCGTGGTCTCGGCCGTCGCCGAAGGTCTGCCGGATCAGCGCCAGCGTGGCCGGGATGATCATCGACGCGCCGACCGCCAGCAGTGCCCGGGCGCCGATCAGGGCGGGCGGACCGGGTGCCACCGCGCACAGCGCCGAGGCCGCGCTGAAGACGCCCAGTCCGGCCAGCAGCAGCCGCTTGTGCCCGATCCGGTCGCCCAACGGCCCGCTGACCAGCACCAGTCCGACCATCAGGAGCGAGTACACGTCGACCGCCCACAGCAGTTCGGTCGGGGAGGCCTGCAGTTCGTGGGCGAGGGTCGGGACGGTGATGGTGAGGATGGTGACGTCCACGGCGGCGGGCAGGAAGCACAGCAGCACCACGGTCAGCACCAGCCAGCGCCGGGCCGTCCCGACCACGGGCAGCGGGCTGCTCACCGGCCGAGGTCCAGAGCCGTCCTGGCTCGGTCGATCAGGTCGTGCAGTTCGGCGAGGCTGGGGGCGTAGAACATGCAGCTCAGTCTGCCAGTTTGAAGGTCCGTCAGCTCGGTCGGGACCACGCCCCGGTCGGCGTGTCGGGGTGAGGCCACGAGCGGTCCGAGCAGACGCAGCACTTCCGGCAGGTACAGCCCGGCCGGAAGGCCGTAGAAGTCGTAGTTGCCGACCGCGTGGGTGTCGAGGTAGCCGGGGCCGATGAGGTGCTCGCCGAACTCGTGCACGTGACTCGACCCGGTACGGCGGGCGTTGAGGTCGTGCAGGTAGACGACGCCGTCGCGGGCGATCGCGTCGATGCCGAAGCGCCCGCGGTAGCCGCGCCGTTGCATCTCCTCGGCCAGCCGGAGTCCGCCCTCGGTCAGCGGGCGGTACCACCATGCGCGGCGCAGTTCGCGCGCGGTGACGTTGCCGCGCAGGTGCGTGGCGCCCTCGAACAGCATGTCGGTCGTGTAGCAGAGGTGGGGCGGGGCGTCCGCCGGCACCATGTACTCCACGGACGGGAAGGTGATGTCGCCGTGGAGGAACTCCTCGACGACCACCGGGTCCTCGTCGTAGAACGTGCTTCCGGCCAGGCGTTCGGCGATGTCGTCGTCGCCGGGCCGGAAGATCAGCAGGCCGAGGCTCGCCTCGCCGCGGTCCGCCTTGACGATGCACGGTGTGCCGGTCGCGAGCATGTCCCGGACGGCGGCCGGCACGTCCTGCTTCCCGGCGCAGTGCGTGCCGGGCGGGATGCGGCAGGGTCCGTCGGTCATGCCGAGGTCGGTGGCCAGGTCGCGCAGGCCGGTCTTGGTGTCCAGCAGGTCGCGCAGGGACTGCTGCGGCGGGCTCTCCGGCAGTTCGGTCACCACGTCGTACCGGGTGCGCAGGGCTTCGGTGAACCGCCACAGGTCGGCGGTGGTGGTGTGCGGGATCAGCCGGAGTCTGCGGCCCGGCCCGGCGTGGGCGGCCACGGCGGCCATCAGCTCGGGATCGGCGAGCATGTCGGCGAACAGCGAGCCGGTGCGGCCCGCCGGGCTGAGGTTCACCACACCGTCGATCTCCAGGAACTTCCGCTGCCAGTCCAGGTCTCCGATCGGCTCGTAGGTGATGAGCATCTTGTCCAGCGGTCCCCAGAACAGCGCCTGGTCCTGCTGGGCGTAGCACTCCGACAGCAGTTCGTCGACGTCGTCGGCGCGGACGGCGAAGTCGCGCAGGGTGTCGACGGCGTTGCTCACGCAGAGGGTGGGTACGGTCACGGCTTCTCCTCGTGCAGATCGTGCAGAAGTCCGTCGCCCTGGGACACCAGGTCGACCGCGGCCGAGACCACGTGCCAGAAGAGCTCCTTGCCCAGGGCGGCGGTGGAGCCCGAAGTGCTGGACAGGACGCCCTGGTTGGTCGTGCGGCTCACGTCGGCGGGGTGCAGGTAGATCCCCGGGCGGGGTGGGTCGGCGTGGTCGGGCCGTGCGGGCGAGACCAGCTCCGGGCGGAGGTAGAGCATCAGGCTGGTCTCGGTGATCCCCGCGTGCTCGGCGTGCCACCCCGGGAAGAGCGGCACCCGCCCGGCGAGCCAGTCGGTGTCGACCAGGCTCCACCAGCTCAGCGCGACGAACTCCTTGCCCGCGGCCGCCGGCCGTCGGCCCACCTCGTCGAGGGCCTCGAAGAGGAACGGCTCGTTCTCGAAGTGGCCGTTGACGACCAGCAGTCGGCTCCACGGCAGGGCGCACAGCGACTCCAGCGCGTCCTCCAGGAAGGCCAGCAGGGACCGACCGCGCACGTAGACGGTGCCGGGGAAGGCCAGGCCGCCGCCGCTCTGCGGAAGCGACCGCGCCGCGATGGACTGCGTCGGCAGGGTCAGGGCGTTCAGCTCGTAGGCGATCTGTCGGGCGAACGCTTCGGCGAGCACGGTGTCCACGGACAGCGGCAGGTGCGGACCGTGCTGTTCGGTGGCTCCCACCGGCCACACCACGGTCCGCCCGGTGGTGGCCGCCAGGACGTCGGCGCTGCTCAGGTCGCACAGCTGCGGTCCGGCGCTGCGGGGGGTCATGGCCGCACCTGCCCGGATCGGTTCGCGCCGGTGGCGGGTTCGAGGCCCCGGCCGGTGTTCCCGGCGTTGGTAATCCCGGCGTTGACGTTCCCCGTCCCGGTGTTGTCCGTTCCGGTGGTCTCGGCCACGATCCGGGTGAGCGTGGGGTACATGTCGGTGTGCAGCGCGGTGTACACCTGGGCCACCACCGCGCCGACCGCCAGGTAGTCGTGCACGTCCCGGCCCGACTGCACGCCGCCGGAGGCCAGCACGGGAAGGGTGAACCCGGCTCGGCGCAGCTTCCACAGGGAGGCCAGCACGAGCGGCTTGATGCCCGGTCCGGAGTAGCCGAACACGCCGCCGAGTTGGAGGTCACCGGTCTCCGGGTGCACGGCGGCGGCGGGCAGGGTGTCGCTGATGGTCACCGCGTCGGCGCCGGCCCGGGCGGCGGCGAACGCCCGGGCGTGCAGGCCCTCCCCGCTGGCCAGCTTGACCGAGAACGGCACCCGCGTCGCAGCGCGGGTGGCTGCGGTGTAGGCGTGCACTCGCTCGGGGGTGTCGTCGAGGCCGTCCTCCTCGTTGAGGCAGGAGATGCCCAGTTCCAGTGCCCGGCAGCCCGTCGCCTCCACGCGGGCCGCCAACTCGGCGAGTTCCGCCGGGCTGTCGGCGTGCAGCGACGCGATGACCGGCAGCCCGTCCCTGGTCAGGTCGCGCAGGATGCGCACCCAGTGCTCGACGGACCGTTTGGAGTAGGTGGTGCTGTTGATCATTCCGGTGGGCAGCCTGACGAGGCGCTCGTCCAGGCCGATCGGCGGGTTGGGGTGGATGGTCTTGGTGACCACCGCGCCCGCGCCGGCGTCCAGCAGCCTGCGGATGTTGCGCTCCTGGTCGGTGAGCAGGCCGGAGCCGACCACGACCGGATTGGCCAGGTGCATCCCCAGCAGGTGGGTCGGGGCCTCCATGTCAGGCCGCCGCCCTGGTCCGGCCCAGCGCCGCGAGCACGCCGTCGACCAGCAGCGCCGGGTCCTTGGCGATCTCCTTGGCGGACAGGAACGTTGCGGCGGCGACCTGGGCGAGTCCCTTGAGCAGGTGGCTGGCCGACTCGGAGAAGGGCTGGTCGGTGATGCCCACGATGGGGCGGCCCAGCGCGCTGGCCCACCCCAGTTCGATGTGCGTGCCGTCCGTGCGCAGCAGGGTGCCGTCGAGCACCGGCAGGACCGGCACGAACACATCGCATTCGCGCATCCATGCGTAGTCGCGCACGGACACCTCCTCGGGGGTGAACGAAGCGGTGTCGGCACCGAATCGTTCGGCCACGTGCGCGGACAGCACGGTGGCGCCGGCCTGCCGCGACTGGTCGATGGTCAGTCTCAGGAAATCGTGGATCGGCGCCGCCATCCCGCCGGGCACCAAGGCGTGCTGGATCGGGCCGCCGACGAACACGGTGACGCCGCGCAGGGCGTCGGGGGTGACTTTCATGGCGTTTCGAAGCTCCTTCGAAGGAGTCTGCCGACAGCCGCGCAAGGAGGCGGACTTCGGTCGGCAGGAAGCAGAAATGGTCAGCGCTATCGACAGAAGTGGTCAGCGCCATCGGATGGTGCGCTCGCAGTGAACGGGGAGGAAGCCGGGGGTGAGGCCTGACGCTGCCACCGGGGAGCCCGATGGCGTTCCCGTTCCCGCGCTCTGTGTCCATCCGGACAAAGGGACGACCTCAGGCTAGTTCGGGATGATTCACCAGGACAAGAAGCATATGCGCCAGACGGAGATGCGTCTCAAATTGCACAAAAGGTGCATAGCTGCCGCTCGGCTGTCGATCGCGGCCCGCTCGGGAGGCGCGTTGCGGGCCGGTTTTCGCGGGTGTACGGACCGTGTGCTCGGAAATGGCCGAATCGCCGTCGAACTAATGTGCAAAAGAATTGTCGAATCCGGTGTTCGAAGGTGCGTGGCGGGTAAATCGTCGACCATTGACAGGTGATAAGGCCTCGGCTAGCTTCGATAAAGCGTGAATGGCCGGCGCCGCCTTGTATTTCGATCGGCGTCGGCCCGCTTTCGGCCCGACCGTTTCCGCGATCTCACTCGCCTTTCCGCACGCCGGACACCCGGTCGCCGCCTGTTCGAATGAACCCACCCAGAGGGGAAGTTCTGGTGAATCCTTTGCAGACCATCAAGCGAATTCTGCACTCCGAGGTGCTGGTGGAGGTGCCGATCGACCGGATGCGACTCGACGACAGGCTGCGCGAGAATTACGGCATGGACTCGCTCGGTTTCGTGGAACTGCGCGTGCAGTGTGAAGAGGCGTTCGACATCAGCATCCCCGACGAGGCCATCGCGGCGGGGGAGTTGTCCACCCTCGGCGATGTGCTGGCACTGGTCGAGCGGCTGTCGGGGGCCGACCGCCCCCCGGCCACC
Source organism: Kitasatospora sp. NPDC058492 (assembly GCF_042720685.1). NCBI lineage: Bacteria > Bacillati > Actinomycetota > Actinomycetes > Kitasatosporales > Streptomycetaceae > Kitasatospora > Kitasatospora sp. NPDC058492. Next base: position 202,926 of record NZ_JBHXMU010000001.1, on the reverse strand, counting down.
GCGTGAGCACGGCCCCGGTCGCCGGTGACGACCACGCCGGGGACCGGACCGGTGTGCTGTTGCGCGGCACGGACCTGCACCTCAACCACTACGGGTCGGCCCGGCTCCCGTTCGCCTGCGTGGGCGGCAGCGGCCTGCACCTCGACGTGGTCGACCTGAGCCCGGAACGCCGGGGCAGGCGGCTGCGGTTGCTGGACGCCAGCGGCGGCTACGCCAGCGCCACCCTGGGCGGCGACCACCCCGTCGTACGAGCGGCGCTCGCGCGCAGCACCGGAGTCGGCAACGTCACCGACGAACTGGGCTCGCTGGAACGGGCGGAGCTCCTCGACCGGCTCTTCGGCCCCGGCGGGCTGTGGACCGACCACTTCCCCGCGGGGCGATACCACGTCAGCGGACGCAACTCCGGCTCGGAGGGCAACGAGTTGGCGCTGCGGCTGGTGCTGGAGTCCCGCTTCGACGGCCGGCGGCTGTGCCACCGCCCGGGCAAGGAGCAGCGCGACACCATCCTGGCCTTCCACGGCGCCTGGCACGGCTGGACCAGTGGGCTGGTGCAGCTGCTCAACCGCAGGTACTACCGGGCCGGGCTGCCCGGCGCGGACACCGCCGGCCCGTACGGAGTCCGGGTCCACCACATTCCGTTCGGCGACCTCGACGCCCTGACGGAGTACTTCGCCGAGTCCGCCGACCGGCTGCTGGCCGTCGTGGTCGAACCGATCCAGGGCGACGCGGGCATCCTCGCGCCTCCGCCCGGATACCTGCGCGAACTCGCGCGGCGGTGCGCGGCCGACGGCGTGCTGCTGGTGGCCGACGAGGTGCTGACGTTCGCCAAGACCGGCAGCTGGTTCGCCATGCGCGACGCGGACGGGCCGGTGCCCACCGACATCACCGTCATCGGCAAGTTCCTGGGCATGGGCACGGTGTCCACCTCGATGGTGATCGCCCGCAAGGAGCTGGCCGTCCGCTCCTCCGGCGCCGTGACCACCTCCGACCTGCGGCCACCGAACTGCGCGGTGATCCGCGACGGCATCGAGCACATCGAGACCGAAGGGCTGCTGCGACGCTCGGCCGACGTCGGCGTGGACCTGGCCAAGCATCTCGACGACGCCCTGGTGGGCCGCCACCCGGACGTGTTCACCGAGGTCCGCGGGAGCGGGGTCATGCTCGGCGTGGAACTGACCGCCGCGGCCGCGGACCGGATCGGCGCGCTGCGCCGGGAGTTGATCGAAGCGGGCGTGTACGCGGAGTTCATGGCAGGCGCGGGCAGACGCTCCGGCGGCCGGCGCTACATCCACCCCACCCTGCGGATCGTGCTGCCGCTGATCACCACCGGGACGCAGGCCGACGAGATCGTGGACCGGGTGGCGGCAGGCGCCCGGGCCCTGTGGTGAGCGCGGAGTTCCGCACCCGGGTCGAGCACGTCGACACCGACGCGACCGGGATCGTGCACTTCTCCCGCTACACCTCGCTGATGGAGACCGCGGGCACCGAACACCTCGAAGCGCACGGCGCGGGCCTGACCGCCTTCGGCGCGGCCGACGTCGACCTGGTGGTCGCCGACCTGCGGGTGACCTACCTCAACAGCGCCGTGTACCGCGACGTGATCATCGGGGACACCCGGGTCGACCACGTCGGCGCGGCCTGGTTCGCCCTCGCGGTACGTCTGCTGCGGGAGGAGCAGGACGGCACCCGCACCCCGCTGGTGGCCGGCGACCTCGTCTTCGCCGCCGTCGCCCCCGACACCCGGCGCGTGGTGCCCCTACCGGCACCGCTGCGACAGGCCCTGAGAGGAATCGTCCCGGATGCAACACCCGAACGAAACGGCACCCCCTCCCGCCACGGTCCGCGAGGCACGTCCGCTGGGCACCTCGGCCATCGCCGCCCTGGTGCGCGGACGCCACCCCCGCCTGTTCATCGACCGGGTTCTGGACCATGAGCCCGGCGTGTTCCTGCGCAGCATGTTCGCCGTCTCGGCGGAGATGGGCGCGCTGTCCGGGCACCTGCCCGAGCGCGGCCTGACCCCGGGGCTGATCCTGCCCGGCAGCCACACCATGCAGGCCTTCGCCCAATCCGGCGTCCTGCTCTACCAGTTGAGCAGCGATCCGCTCGCCGACGACGAGGTCACCCTGGTCGGCACGGTCAAGTCCCGATTCCTCGCCCCGGTCGTGCCCGGCGACCAGGTCGTGCTCGACGTCCGCGCGGACCGGCTGTCCGGCCCCACCTTCGCCTTCTCCGCCGTGGTGACCGTGGAGGGCCGATCGGTCGCCGGGTTCCGCGGCGCGATGAGCCGGACGAAGGTCGATCCCGCGGCGGCCCGGCCGTGGTGACCCCGGTGATCACCGGACTGGCCTGGGACACCCCGCTGGGCCGGGACCAGGAGGCGGTGTGGGAACGGCTGTGCGCGGGCGACTCGGCGCTGGCGCCCGTCCACTCGCCGCACCCCCTGCGCAACACCGCCGCCGCCGTCGTCGCGTCGGTGCCGTACGGGACCGGGGCGGGCGAGCGCCAGCGCGCGCTCGCCGGGCGGACGCTGTCCGCCGCGTTCGCGGACGCCGGTCTGTCCACCACCGACCCCGAGGTCGGCCTCGTCCTGGGCACCAGCTTCGGCGCCTGCCTGGACGAGGCGGAGCCGACGCTGCACGCCTGGGCCGACGACGCGGCGGCGGGCATCGGGCACCCGGGCACGCCGGTCTGCGTCATGACCGCCTGTTCCGCCGGGTCGGACGCGATCGCCGTCGCGCACGCCCTGGTGCGCTCGGGCGAGCGGCGGGTCTGCGTGGCGGGCGGGGTGGACGTGGTCACCGAGGCCAAGCGGCTCGGGCACTCCGCGCTGGGCACGATGAGCCCCACCGGACTGCGGGCCTTCGACCGGGCGCGCGACGGGATGCTGCTCGGCGAGGGCGCGGCCTTCGTGGTGGTCGAACACCCCGACTCCGCCCGGGAGCGCGGCGCCCGGGTGCACGCCCGGCTGCGCGGGGCCGGTGCGGCCAACGACGCCGCCGGGCTCACCGCGCCGGACCCGTCCGGGCGCGCCGTGCTGCGCGCCGTCGAACGCTGCCTGGCCTCCGCGGGCCTGGCACCCGCGGACATCGCGGTGGTCAACGCCCACGGGACCGGCACACCGCTCAACGACGAGGTCGAGGCGCGCAGCCTGCTCGAACTGTTCGGAGCCGACGGCCCGTTGGTGTTCGCCACCAAGGGGGCGTTCGGCCACAGCCTGGGCGCGACCGGGGCCGTCGAGGCCGTGGCGACGGTCCTGGCCCTGCGCCACCGGCAGGTCCCACCGGTCCTCGGGCTGCGCGATCCGGTGGCACCGCTGCGGCTGGCCACGGAATCGGCGCGAGCCGTCGGCCCCGGCGCCGGACTGAGCCTGACGCTGGGGTTCGGCGGGTTCAACACGTGCCTGCTGTTCGAAGGGGTGAGGGCGTGACACACGTGCCGACGGGCACCCGGATGCTGGGCTCGGCGACGGTGGTCGCCGACGACCCGGACGAGTACGCGGTGAACAAACCGTCCTTCTACGCCGACCCGGCGGCCTGGCTGGTCGCCGAGACCGTGGACCGGGCACTGGCGGACTGCGCCGAACCCGTGCTCGACGACGCCGCCGACACCGGGATCCTGGTCATGAGCGCGACCGGGAGCGAACGGACGATGCGCCGCATCGCCGCCTCGCTGCCGAAGTCCCGGGTGTCGCCACTGCGCTTCGCCGGAGCGAACCCGGGCGTGCTGGCCGGGCTGCCCGCCCTGCGCCACGAGTTGCGTGGTCCGTCCCTGCTGCTGGCGGCGCACCCCGACCGGGCCACCCCCGTCGCGTTCACGGTGATCGGCGGCTGGCTCGCGGACGGCCACGCCCGGCACGTCCTCCTGGTCGGCCTGCAACCCGCCTCGGGAGAAGGGCAGTTGTGTCGCTGCCTGGTCCTGACCAGCGCCCGGGAAGACCGGTGAACAGCCTCACCCGGTCCGAGGTGGCCGACTTCCTGACCCGGGTCGAGGCAACCCCGGCCAGTACGGGCGGCGGCGCCCCGGCCGGGGTGGACGACGTGCTGGCGGACCTGGCCGGGCTGGGCCTGGCACCGGGCGACGCGGTCGTGCTCTGCCTCACCAACGGAGTCGAACTGCTGCGCGTGCTGCTCTCGTCGCTGCTGCTGGGCCTGGTGCCGCTGGCCGTGCCGCCGAGCACGCCGTGGCAGCGGGTGCGCGCGCTGGCCGGGCACGTCGGGGCCGGCGTCGTGGTGACCACCCGGCTGGCCGGCGCGGGGCCGCAACTGCCGGTGGGCGGCGCGTTCGCCGTGCCGACCGGGCACCCCACCACCCCGTACCGGCCGGGCGAGATCCTGCTGTCCACCTCCGGCACCTCCGGGATGTTCAGCGCGTGCGTGCACCGGGTGGCCTCGCTCCTGCACAACGCCCGCCTGCACGCCGGGGCCACGGGCATCACCCCGGCCGACACCCTGCTGGTGAACCTGCCGCTGTACTACTCCTACGCCCTCGTGGCGCAGGCGCTCGCCGCGTACGTGACCAAGGCGCGACTGGTGCTCGACGGGCCGCCGTTCTCGCCGGCCGGGTACCGCGACGCGGTCACCGCGCGCGGGGTCACCCACTCGGCGGTGACCCCGACGATCGCCCGCCAACTGCTGGCCGACCCCGGGCTCGTGCCACGCGGCCTGCGGGCACTGGCGGTCGGCGGGGACCGGCTCGCACCCGCGGAGGTGGCCCGACTGCTGGCCGCGCGGCCCTCCGCGGAGCTGTACCTGACCTACGGGCTCACCGAGGCCGGACCACGCGTGTCGACCCTGGCCGCGCACGCCGAGCCCGCGCACCGGTACGGCTCCGTCGGCCGCCCGCTGCCGGGAGTGCGCGCGTCACTGCGCGGGGTGCAGGGCGACGTGGGCGAACTGCTGGTCGAATCCGGCACCGTACTGCTGCGCCGGGTCGGGCAGCACAGCGGCAGAGTCCTGCTGGGGCCGCGGACCATCGCCACCGGGGACGCCTTCTCGATCGACGACGGCTATCTGACCTTCCACGGACGCCTGTCGGACTTCGTGGTCCTGCGCGGCGAGAAGGTCTCACTGAACACCGTCCGACAGGCCGCGCACGCCATCCCGGGGGTCGTGCACTGCGTGCCCGAGGTGGTGAACGAGGACGGCACGCAAGTCCTCCACGTCCACCTGTCCGTCACCGGCACCCTCCCCGGCGGCGAGAAGGCACTACGCCACCTCCTCAACTCCCAGCTGCTGCCCGCCGAACGCCCGCGCGCGGTGTTCGTCTCCACCGCCGACCCGGAGGCCTTCCGCAAATGACCCTCCGCCTCGGCTGGACCGTCCCGACGGCCCTCTCACCCGCCGGACTCCGCGCGTTCGCGGTGACCGCGGAGAGCCTCGGGTACGACCACCTGTCCGTCCCCGAACACCTGGTGTCCGGCGTTCCCGCCTACGAGAGCCTGACGCTGGTGGCGTTCCTGGCAGCCGTCACCACCCGGATCGAGCTGGCGACCGCGATGACGATCCTGCCGCACCGCCCGGTGGTGCTCGCCGCCAAGCAGACCGCGCAACTGGCCCACCTCAGCGGCGACCGACTGCGGCTGGGCATCGCCATCGGATCCGACGCCGCCGAGTCCGCCGCCCTCGGCGTCGCCCCGGGCACCCGTGCGGCACTGTTCGAGGAACAGGTCCATGCGCTGCGCCTGCTGTGGACGCGGCCGGACGCGGACTTCGCCGGCGAGCACGTCGCGTTCTCCGGCGTCACCCTCACCCCCCGGCCGCGTCCCGTACCCCTCTGGATGGGCGGCGGCACCCTGCGCACCGGAGGAAGACCCGGCTCACTGCGCCGGATCGCCACCCTCGCCGACGGCTTCACCATGTCCGGCCTGCTCGCCAACCGGGTCGACCGCGGTGCCGCACTCACCGCCGAACTGCGGACGGCGGTGACCGAAGCCGGCCGCGACTGGAGCGCCTTCGGCATCGAGGCCCGCCTGCGCCCCGCCCCCGGCCGGCCGGACACCTGGCGCTCCCTCGCCGACGCCTGGCGGTCCGCCGGCGCCACCCACCTCACCGTCACCACCGACGACCTCTCCCTGCTGGCCCCACTGCACGCGGCGCTGACCGGGTAGCACGCCGGATCAGGGGGGTGAAGTCGTTCGGCTCGCGCACATCAGCTGAGCTGATGAGTTATCGCCGTCATCCTTTCGGGCTTCATGGCAGCGGGTGGTGTTTCCTTACCTGTCGGTCAGGCGAGAGCCTGCTGCGCACTCCGGCGTTCAACTCCGCGCTCCAGCAGGTCCTGCGTGAGTGGTGCGCGTTCCTGGACAGCCCCGCGAGCCGCTACGTGCCGACCGAGGCGGCCTCGGGCGGGCAACTGTACGCCTACGAGGCCGTGCACACCGGCATCGGCCAGGGCCAGTACAACGGCACGGTGCCCCTGGGCACCACGCACACCCTGCTCGGGTACGAGATGAACGACACCGCGCGCTGACCACCTACATGATCTCCACCACCGACCACTCCGGTGCCCGCGCCGCCACCCTCCAGGCCGCCGCCGACCTCTTCGGCTCCGACAGCACCGCCTCCACCACCGTCGCCTCCACCTGGTCCGCGGTGAACGTCGACAGCTGACCCCACCGGCCGGGCGACCCCTGCCTCCGCCCGTGCGGCGCTTCACCTGGATGGTCGAAGGATGTCCCGGCCTTCAGCCCGGGGAGGAATCCGGTTTTCCGTGTGGCGGGTCAGGGGCGGCCGTTTTGCTGCCAGGCGGACCGGTGTCCACCAATCCGAGTGCGAACACTTTTTTGTCAGACCGTCAGGCTATGGTGCCGGGCATGGAGATCACCGCGCAGAACACCGGCCCGACATCCGGCCTCCGTCCTGTGATGGACAGCCGCCGACCGCATTCTGCACGGTGATCGTCAAATACTCACACGCGAGATTCAGGGGCGAGAACATGTCACGGACCGAACTCCACCGACGACGTGCCGTCATCGGGCTCATAGCCGGCGCGACGCTGATATCCCTCGCCGGATGCGGATCGTCGAGCCCGGCCAAGAGCGCCACCGCACCGGGGGCCGCGGTCTCGACGTCCGCGGGTGCGGCGACGACTGACGCGGCAGCGCCCGCAGCGGCGGGCGCCCCCACCGGCCCGCCGGCGAAGGCTGGCAAGGGCAGCGCCGACGTGACCTTCAGCGGCGTGGAGTCCGGCTCCATCAAGGCCGCCGACAGCACCTGCACCGTCATCAAGGGTGAGCTGACGTCCTTCCAGGCGCCGTCGGACCAGAACGCCGGTGGCCCGAGCGTCGCCGGCGTCGAGTCGGGCACCGGCTGGATGATGCCGGTCAGCACGGCCGCCCACGTCGGCGGCTACGTGAAGAACAACGCGACCGGCGTCAAGGCGACCAAGACCGGCGACAGTTGGACGGTCACGCTGACGGACACGGAGGTGGCCGCCACCTACGACCTCGGTCAGACGGTCACGCTCAACGGAACGATCATCTGCGGCCAGGTCGTCAGCGCCGGCTGACCGGCTGACCGGCCGTAGAACGGGACCTTGTGCCGAACGCCGGGGGGAGCCACCAGGCCAGAGGCTCCCCCCGGCCATAACTCGACCGAGCGTGCGGGCGCATCCCCGGATGCGACCGCCGGACGACCCCTCACGTACCTCTTTGGTGTCCTAAGGTGTCGATCTCGTAAGCCTGTTGAAGGATGGACGGGTCCTCATCCGGAGTGATGATCCCCCGGTGGCGGCGCTGACAGGCTGGCTCGTGGCGAACTCCTGTTCGCCCGAGTGAAGGGAAGCACCATGTCTCGTCGTCTGACCAGTGCCCTGATCGCAGCCTTCTGCCTGGCGGTGTCCGCGTCACCCGCCTCCGCCGCCGTGGCGGGGGCCGAGGACTCCGCAGCTTCGTCGGCCCGCCCGCGTGGCGGTCCGCTGCAACTCGCCCTCAACGGGCTGACCGACGCCAAGGCGGTGTCCGCGATCGCCGAGGTGCGTGACGGTGACCAGCGGTGGCGCGGCACCACGGGGGTGACCGACCTGGTCGGTCAGGCGCCCGTCCGTGGTGACGGCCGGTTCCGGATCGGCAGCGTCACCAAGACGTTCGTCGCCACCACGGTGCTGCAACTGGTCGGCGAGCACCGGCTCGGCCTGGAGGACTCGGTGTCGAGCCACCTGCCGGGGCTGGTCCCCAACGGGCAGAACATCACCGTCCGCCAGCTGCTCAACCAGCGCACGGGCCTGTTCGACGCCACCAACGAGGGCACCGATGTCTTTCCCAACCTCAACGACCCGGCCGTCTTCCGGACGTGGCTGGCCCAGGGCGGGTTGAACCGCACGTTCACCGCGCGTCAGTTGGTGGCCGCATCCGTCTCCCACGCCCCGTACTTCGCGCCCGGCACCCAATGGGGCTACTCCAACACCAACTTCGACATCCTCGGTCTGATCATCGAGCAGGTCACCGGGCACCCCTACGGACAGGAGGTCGGTCAGCGCATCCTGCGTCCGCTCGGGATGACGAAGACCACGGTCCCCGGCCGCTCCACCACGATCCCCGGCCCGCACGCCCACAGCTACTGGACCACCGTGGACGGCGCCGGCACCGGGAACGTCAAGAAGACCGACATCGACGTCACCGACCAGAACCCCTCCTGGGCGGGCGCTGCCGGAGAGATCATCTCCACCACCGATGACCTGATCCGATTCCAGCAGGCCCTGCTGAACGGGAAGTTGCTGCGCCCGGCGGAGCAGCGCGAGATGACCACGACGTTTGAGACCGTGCCGGGCTCGCACGAAATCGACTACGGGATGGGGCTGGCGCGGGTGCAGCTCTCCTGCACCACCGTGCTGGGCCACAACGGTGGCACCTTCGGCTTCACCACCCAGCTGTGGGGCACCGCCGACCGCCAGGTCGCGCTCTCCTACACCCCGCGGGGCGATGACGCCGAGCAGACGGCGCAGAACGAGGCGGGCAACAAGTTCCTCGACGCCGTCTTCTGCGGCGCCCACTGAACGTCCGCCGGGGGCGGGTCGGGCGTGTCGATGATCGGCACTCCTGATTCAGCGTCAATTATCGCTACGGTCAGCATATTTGGATGGCGTTGGCGCCGATAGCATGCGCTGACGAATGGTCGTGGTGAACGGAGGAAGAGATGGACGGGTCGGCAGACGAACGGCTGGGGCGTCGCCACCTGCTCGCCCGGGCCGGTGCGGTGGCGGTCGGCGGTGCGGTTGCCGGCCTGGCCGTCGGGCCCGCCGAGGCGGCGGGCCACCAGGGCCCGGGTCCGGCGGGAGGTGGGGGCGGGCCGGAGGGCGGGCCGGAGGGCCGGCCGTTCGGGCCGGTCACGGTCCGCCCCGATGACTCCCGCTACGACAGCCTGCTGCGGGGCGACAACTACCGTTTCGTCGGCCGGCCGGAGGAGATCCGCCTGGCCGGCTCCACCGAGCAGGTGGTGCGGGCCGTCGCCGACGCCGTCCGCTCCGGGCGCCGGATCGCCGTGCGCAGCGGCGGCCACTGTTTCGAGAACTTCACCGGCGACCCGGCGGTGCAGCTCCTGCTGGACCTCTCTCCGATGGACGCCGTCGGCTTCGACCCCGCGATGGGTGCGTTCGCGGTGCAGCCGGGGGCGACCCTCGGACGCGTGTACCGGACCCTGTTCAAGGGCTGGGGTGTGACGATCCCGGCCGGCGGCTGCCCCGAGGTGGGCGCGGGCGGGCATCTGGCCGGCGGCGGGTACGGTCCGCTGTCCCGCGCCTACGGCTCGGTCGTGGACTACCTGTACGCCGTGGAGGTGGTGGTGGCCGACCGGGACGGGACCGTCCGGGCGGTGGTCGCCACCCGGGACCCGGACGATCCGAACCACGACCTGTGGTGGGCCCACACCGGCGGCGGGGGTGGCAACTTCGGCGTCGTCACCCGCTACTGGCTCCGCTCCCGTGACACCCCTGGCCCTGGCACCCCCGACCCCGAAACTTCCGGCCCTGGCACCCGCTCCCACGGCGACCCCGCGGCACTCCTGCCGCGTGCCCCGGGCGAGCTGCGGAGGTGCCTGGTCGCCTGGAGCTGGGACGAGAAGATGACGGAACGGGCGTTCACCACCCTGCTGCGCAACTACGGGACGTGGCACGAGCGCAACAGCGAGCCGGGCACCCCCGCGGCGAACCTGTACGCCGTCCTCATTGCCGGACACCGCAAGTCCGGCACCCTTGAGCTGGTCGTGCAGATCGACGCGGGCGTTCCGGGTTCCGACGCGGTGCTCACCGACTTCGTACGCGCGGTGACCGCCGACGTGGGTGCCACCGAACCCGCCACCCTCCGGGGCACCATGCCCTGGCTGCCCACCAGCACCTGGCCGGGGACCGGCGAGGCCGGCAACTCGATCACCCGGCGCTACAAGGACAAGGCCGGCTACCTGCGCCGCTCCCTCACCGACGCCCAACTCGCCACCGCCTACCGGCATCTGACGGACGGCACGGGCGGTGCGGAGTGCGGCCTGCTCCTCGTCGGCTACGGCGGCCAGGTCAACGCGGTGCCCCCGTACGCCACCGCCGTCGCCCAGCGCGACTCGGTGATGAAGGCCGTCTACTACACGGTCTGGGCCGATGAGGCGGACGACGCGGCCCATCTGGCCTGGGTCCGGGACTTCTACCGCGAGGTGTACCGCGACACCGGAGGCGTCCCCGTCCCCGGCGAGGTCAGTGACGGCTCCTACATCAACTATGCGGACACCGACCTCGCCGACCCGGTGTGGAACACCTCCGGCACCCCGTGGCACGCCCTGTACTACAAGGACAACTACCCCCGCCTGCAACAGATCAAGGCCCGTTGGGACCCGTGCAACATCTTCCGGCACGCCCTCGCCATCGAACCGCCCGACCGGAGGCCGTAACGAGAGCCCCGGGGGAGGCGCGCCGGAGGTTCACTCGCACGAGTGATTGTTACGCTGTGCACATTGCCGGACACTCAAAGTATTCGGGGGGCTCATGGGGGCTCTCCCGGTGCGAGGGGAGCCGTCATGGCCGCAGCCGAATCTTCCTCCATCGAGGTGCCGCGGATCGCGAGCAGTTCGCAGCCCGCCGACCGGGACCAGGGCCTCGCGGCGATCGGCGGCAACGTCGGCGCCGTGTGGCGGGGGTGGTGGACGTGGACCCCGGGAAACGGGACGTTCAACCTCCAGATCGCCTGGAACGTCATCGGGATCGACTCGACGGTCGTCATCACGGCCTCCGAGATCGACGGGAACGGGCACCGGTTCGTCGGTGCGGCGCCCTTCCAGGTGTCGAGCATCGCCCCGAGCAACGGACTGGTGACGTTCAAGATCAACATCGGCTGGAACAGCCCGCTGCCGATGCGCACCGACGTCCTGGTCTTCAACTGAGCGCCGGTCCCCGGCCGCCCCGGACACGCAGGCCGGGGACCGTGCCGATTCGGTGACGACAAGCATGGCCCGCCCCGTGGCGGTTCCGGGTTCGCCCGAACCGCCACGGGGCGCCCGTTTTCCCGGGAGGAGCCGGTTCCATCGCGACCGCGCCGGGCATCCCCGCCGGTGGCGCAGGTGCTGCGCACTGTGAATCACCGTGAACTCATGTGAACGGTCGGATAATTCGCCACCCGCCGCGTTGACGGCCCCCATGGCGCGGATAGAACACTGAGCACATAAGTGATTCCGCACATAGGGGGCTCGATGCAGTTCGAGTACGTCCTGCTCGCCCTGCTGGCCGGCCGGCCGTTCAGCGGGTACGACCTGCGCAAGTGGGTCGAGACGGAGGGCCAGTTCCTCCGTTCGCGGGCCCACCACAGCCAGATCTACCGCCTGTTGGGGCGGATGGTGGCGGACGGCTGGGTGGCGTTCGAGGTCGATCCGCGCGAGGGGCGTCCCGACGCGAAGGTGTACCGGCTCACGCCCGTGGGGCGGGAGGCGCTGATGGAGTGGGTGCGCTCCCCGTACGAGCCGCCCAGCCGGTTCCAGGACGCGGACTTCCTCTCCCGCTTCGCCTTCGCCGCGGTCCTGGACCGCGAGGCCGCGATCCGGCTGATCCGCACCGAACTGGACCACCGGCGCGAGCAGATCGCCCGCAACCGGCCCCGCGACCGCACGGTCCGCTTCGAGGACCCGCTGCCCGAGCTGGACCAGGAACTGGCCCGCGAGGTCTACGAGGAACTGCACCAGTACGGCGCCGGCGCGATGGACGCGTGGGTGGCCTGGCTGGAGCGCATGCTCCGGCGTCTCGAACAGTGGCAGCCGGGGCACAAGACGCCACCGGCCGGAGAGGGGAGCGCCGCATGAAGGCGATCATGGTGATGTTCGACAGCCTCAACCGGCACATGCTGCCGCCCTACGGCGGGGACTGGACGCACGCGCCGAACTTCGCGCGGCTGGCCGAGCGGTCCGTCACCTTCGACCACGCCTACGCGGGGTCGATGCCGTGCATGCCGGCCCGCCGCGAGATCCACACCGGCCGGTACAACTTCCTGCACCGCAGCTGGGGCCCGCTGGAGCCGTTCGACGACTCCATGCCCGAACTCCTCAAGCAGAACGGGGTGTACACCCACCTGGTCAGCGACCACCCGCACTACTGGGAGGACGGCGGCGCCACCTACCACGGCCGGTACAACACCTGGGAGTTCTTCCGCGGCCAGGAGGGCGACCCGTGGAAGGGCCAGGTGGCCGACCCGGAGATCCCCGAGGACCTGAAGAAGCTCCGGTTCGAGTCCTACCGGCAGGACTGGGTGAACCGCCCGCACCTGGCGACCGAGGACCGCCACCCGCAGACGCTGACCTTCGACGCGGGCCTGGAGTTCGTCCGCACCAACCGGGACGCGGACCGGTGGTTCGTGCAGATCGAGACCTTCGACCCGCACGAGCCGTTCTTCAGCCACCAGCGCTTCAAGGACCTCTACCCGCACGACTACGAGGGCCCGCACTTCGACTGGCCCGACTACAAGCGCGTGGTGGAGACCCCCGGCCAGGTCGAGCACGCCCGTCTGGAGTACGCGGCGCTGCTGTCGATGTGCGACCACTCCCTCGGGCGGGTGCTGGACCTGATGGACGAGCAGGACCTGTGGGACGACACCCTGCTGATCGTCAACACCGACCACGGCCTGCTGCTGGGGGAGAAGGGCTGGTGGGGCAAGACCGTCCAGCCCTGGTACAACGAACTGGTCCACCTGCCGCTGTTCGTGTGGGACCCGAGGGCCGGAAAGGCCGGGGAACGGCGCCGGGCCCTGGTGCAGACGATCGACCTCGCACCGACGCTGCTGGAGTACTTCGGCATCGAGCGCCCCGCGGACGTGCAGGGCCACCCGCTGCCGGTGGCCGAGGACACCCCGGTACGGGAAGCGGCCCTGTTCGGAATCCACGGCGGCCACGTCAACGTCACCGACGGCCGGTACGTCTACATGCGCGCCCCCGCCACGGCGCACAACGCGCCGCTGCTGGAGCACACGCTGATGCCCACCCACATGCGCGGACGGTTCTCCCCGGCCGAGCTGGCGAACCTCCAGCTGGCGGAGCCGTTCACCTTCACCAAGGGCGTGCGCACCCTGCGCGTCCCCGGCCGCACCTTCATCAACCCCTATCAGCACGGCACCCTGCTGTTCGACCTGGAGGGCGACCCCGAGCAGCGCACCCCCCTCGTCGACGACACGGCCGAGCTGCGGATGGCGACCCTGCTGGTGGAGCTGATGCGCGCGGGCGACGCACCGCCGAGCCAGTACGAGCGCCTCGGCCTGCCCGCCGAGGGCCCGGTCGGCGCGGAGCACCTGCTGGTCCGCGCCCAGCGCGAGCAGGCCGACCGGACCGCCGAGCCGCTGCCCCGCCCGGAGGACTACCCCTCGGGACGCTTCTCGCTGCGGACCCCGGTGTTCGCCCTGATCTCCGACCCGGTCGCCGTGGAGGTCATGCGCAGGCACCTGCCCGGCATCGTCGACTCCGAATTCCTGCAGTTCCTCGGCCCGACGCCGCTGATCGACGTCGCCGCCCTGGCCGGCGGCCTCACCGACGTGTCGGCCCTGCGCCGGGTGGCCGAGGAGCTCGCCGCTCTCTGACCCGCCGGCGCACGACCCAGCCGGCGCACGAGGTACCGGTGACGGGGTTGCAGCCCCGTCACCGGCGAGCACGCCCCCTTTCCCCCGCACTGCCCCTGTGACGAACGATGCGAAGAGCGGAGTCGCGCATGTCCGACCTTATCGAGGGCACCTCCGGGCCCGCCACGAGGACCGGCCCGCCCCCGGTCAGAGGCCGGTGGGCCCAGCTCTCGGTCCTCGGCGGCGCCATGCTGGTCGACGGCACCGAGGCCGGCCTGGTCACCGGCCTGTTCCCGGTCATCAGGAACGCGCTGGGCCTCACCCTCGGCTCGCTCGGCGTCCTGACCGCCGCCGGCAAGCTGATCGGCGTGCTCGCGGCCCCCCTGTGGGTGTGGGCGGCACGCCGCTGGTCGCGCAAGAGCGTCCTGGTCCTGTCCACCGGCCTGTGGGGGGTGTGGGGCGTGGCCGCCGGCTTCTCCAGGAACTTCACCGAGCTGCTGGTCTTCGTCACGGTCCTCGCGGCCGGCTACGCGGCCGCCCAGCCGCTGGTCTCCGAGATCATCGGCGACCTGTTCGACCCGGCGTCGCGCGGCCGCGCCGTCGGTGCCCTCTACGGTGCGCTCGCACTGGCCGGTTCGGTGCTCGGCCCGCTCATCGGGCAGCTGGCGGGAGTCCGCGACGGCTGGCGCTGGGGGCTGTGGGGCGTCGGCGTCCTGAACATCCTCTTCGGCGTGGTGCTGCTGCTCTGCTTCCGCGACCCCGGCCGCGGCGCGGCCGAGCGGCAACTCGCCGACCTCGACCGGGCCGCCCGCGAGTCCCGGACGAAGGTCGACCTGGCCACCGTCGTCTCGCTGTTCAAGATCCCCAGCTTCGCGATCCTCCTGGTGTCGCGGCTGCTCTCGGGACACCTGCTGCTCTCCTCGTTCGCCGTCGTCTACCTGGTGGACGTGTTCGGCTTCACCACCCAGCGAGCCGCCGTCGTCCTGATGCCGCTGGGCATCGGATACCTGCTGGGCACCCTGCTGGGCGGCTTCCTCGCCGACTGGGCCACCCGCCGCAGCCCCCGCCACGGGCTTCCCGGCGCGCTCCAGGGCGCCCAGGTCGCCTTCGCCGTCCTCGCCTTCCTGGGCACCCAGGTCCACTACCGCGGCATCGGCGCCTACGCCCTCCTCTTCTGCCTGATGGGTGTCGCCCAGGGCGTCAATCCCAGCCTCAACCGGCCGATGGTCATGGCGGTCACCCTGCCCGAGCTGCGGGCCACCGCCTTCACGATCTACGTCTCGGTCTTCGAAGCCCTCGCGTGGGCCGCCTTCGGCCTGGGCGCCGGTTTCCTCGGCCAGGCGGTCGGACTCCGCCCGGTGTTCCTGGCGGTCCTGGTGGTCCTCATGCTCGTCAACGGCGCCTTCCTGACCCTCCTCCACCTGCCCTACGCGAAAGACGTGGAGCGGGTGCAGCGGGAGCTCGACCTCAGGCGTCAGGCGGCCCTGGCCTGACCCCGGCCCGCCTTGCACGGCCGGCTGAACCCAGTCCCGGCTGAACCCACTCCCGGAGGAACCTGTGAACCTGCCCTCGGCGCCCTGCTGCACGCCCTCGCGAGGCCCCGGCGCGATCCGCTCGCTCCGCCTCGCGGCCCCGCGTCCCGCCGGGCCCGCGGACGGCATGGTCCTCCTGCCCGGCGGCGAGTTCCTGATGGGCACCGACGACTCCGAAGGCTTCCCCGACGACGGCGAAGGCCCCGTGCGGCAGGTCCGGCTGGACCCGTTCCTCATCGACGCCCGCGCCGTCACCAACGAGCAGTTCACCGCGTTCGCCGCCGACACCGGCTACCGTACCGACGCCGAACGCCTGGGCTGGTCCTACGTCTTCGCGGGCTTCCTCCCGGCCGCCGTGCGGCGCACCGCCGCGCGGGTGGAGCGGACCCCCTGGTGGTGCGCGGTCACCGGAGCCGCCTGGGACCGGCCCGAGGGCGCGGGCAGCACGGTCGCCGACCGCGGCGACCACCCCGTCGTCCACGTCTCCTGGAACGACGCGCACGCCTACGCCTCCTGGGCCGGCAAGCGCCTGCCCACCGAAGCGGAGTGGGAGTACGCGGCCCGCGGCGGACTCGAACAGGCCCGGTACCCGTGGGGCGACGAACTCGATCCCGACGGCACCCACCGCTGCAACATCTGGCGCGGCACCTTCCCGGCGAAGAACACGGCCGCGGACGGCCACCGCGCCACCGCCCCCGCCGGCTCCTTCGCACCGAACGGCTTCGGCCTGTACAACATGTCCGGCAACGTGTGGGAGTGGTGCGCCGACTGGTGGACCACCGACCATCCCGCATCCCCGACCTTGGCCAACCCCGCCGGCCCCGCCACCGGAACCGCCAAGGTCATCCGCGGCGGCTCCCACCTGTGCCACAAGTCCTACTGCAACCGCTACCGCGTCGCCGCCCGCAGCTCCAACACCCCCGACAGCTCCAGCGGCCACGCCGGCTTCCGCTGCGCCCGCGACGCCGAACGGCCCGACTGACGCGCCGACCCGCCCGCGTGGGGCCACGCCGTTCAGCCGGGGCTCGCCGATCACCGAGCGGACGTGCTGGACCCGGGCGGGCCGTCAGCCCTCCGGTGCGGGCGGCAGGTGGAAGCCGACCTCGGCGCCGCCGGAGGGGGCGGCGGTGGCGAAGACGGTGCCGTGGTCGGCGGCGACGAGGTCGTGGACGATGGCCAGGCCCAGCCCCGAGCCCGGGGTCGACTGGGTGCCGGCGGCGCGGTGGAAGCGCTCGAAGACGGCCTGCCGGTCGCCGGGGGCGATGCCGGGCCCGTGGTCGCGCACGGCGAGGCGGGTGCCGGTGACGTGGACCTCCACCGGGGTGCCGTCCGGGCTGAACTTGACGGCGTTGCCGACCAGGTTGTCCACGCAGCGCTGCAGCGCGCGCGGGCGGGCCTGCACCGGCACGGGCCGTTCGGCGGTGACGGTGATCTTGCGGCCGGTGCGGCGCCGGAAGCGCCGGGCGCTGTCCTCGGCGGCGGCCGTCAGGTCCACCGGCTCCGGGTCCTCCACGGTCTGCTGGTCGGTGGCCAACTCGACCAGCTCGCGGACGAGTTCGTCGAGTGCGACGGTTTCGGTGACCAGGGTGGCGAGGATCTGCTCCTCGTCCGCGGGGGCGAGCCGGCCGCGGGCGCGCTGGAGGAGTTCGGCGCAGCCGCGTACCGAGGTCAGCGGGGTGCGCAGCTCGTGGCTGGCGTCCTGGACCAGGCGCTGCTGCTGGTCGCGGGAGCGGCGCAGGGCGCCGACCATCGCCTCGAAGGCGCGGGTGAGGCGGCCGACCTCGTCGCGGCCGGCGGCGGGTAGTGGGGTGGCCAGGTCGCGGGTGGTGGTGATGTGTTCGGCGGCGCGGGCCAGGCGTCGCACCGGGCGCAGGATCCGGCCGAGGACGAGCCAGCTGAGCAGTGCGGAGGCGGCCGCGGCCGCGGCGCTGGTCCAGGTGATGCGGCGCAGGAACGCGTCGTCGACGGTCTGCGCCCCGGCGTAGGTCTGGCCGATCATCACCGCGCCCTGCCCGTCGGGGCGGGCCTTGGTGAGGATGCCGTAGGGGGTGCCGTCGACGGTGGCGTCCTCCTGGTGGGCGCCCTGTGCGGTACGGGCCACCTCCCGGGCCCGGTCCGAGACCGGCAGCGCCGGGCCGCCCGGGGCCCCCAGCGGCCGGGTGGTGCCGTCGGGCAGCAGCAGCTGTTCGACGGTGTCGGGCCGTGCGGGCGGGGGGCGGTCGAGGTCCAGGGCGGCGAGCACGGTGTGGGCCCGGTCCTCCAGGCTCCGGTCGAGCTGGTCGGCGACCAGGGTGCTGACGCCGCGGTAGGCGGCGGTGACGGGCACGGCGATGGCCAGCAGGACGGAGGCGAGGACCACGAGGCCGATCCTGGTGCGCAGCATCAGGCGGTCCTGGCGGTGTAGCCGACGTTGCGCACGGTGTGGATCAGCCGGGGCGCGCCGCCGTCCTCGGTCTTGCGGCGCAGGTAGCCGATGTAGACGTCGAGCGAGCGCGAGTCGGTGTCGAAGTCGTAGCCCCAGATGCGTTCGTAGATCTGGTGGCGGGTCAGGACGGTGCCCTGGTTGCGCAGGAGCAGTTCCAGCAGGTCGAACTCGGTCTTGGTCAGGTCGAGCCGGCGCCCGCCGCGGTGGGCCTGGCGGGCGCCGGGGTCCAGGGCGAGGTCGTCGAGGCCGAGTTCGGCGCTCTCGCCGCCGAGCGGCTCGGTGCGGCGGAGCAGGGCGCGTATGCGGGCCAGGAGTTCCTCGGTGGCGAAGGGCTTGGCCAGGTAGTCGTCGGCGCCGGCGTCGAGCCCGGCGACCCGGTCGCCGAGCTGGTGGCGGGCGGTGAGGACCAGGACGGGCAGGCGGTCGCCGCGCCGGCGCAGCATCCGGCACAGCGCGAGGCCGTCGAGGCGGGGCATGACCACGTCCACCACGGCGAGGTCGGGGCGCCGGTGCTCCAGGAGCTCCAGGGCCTCCTGTCCGTCGGCGGTGGTGAGTACCCGGTAGCCCTCGAAGCGCAGCAGGTGGTCGAGGGTGTTGCGGACGCCGGGGTCGTCCTCGACGACCAGGACGGTGCGCCGGGCGGCGGTGGGATCTGTCATGGTGTCATCTTCGCTGGTGGCGGGCGTGGTCATGCCGGTCGGGGGCGGTCGGTCGGCGGGTCGGGCGGCCGGTCAGTGGGTCGGCGGGTCAGCGGGTCAGCGGGGGACCGGGACGACGGGGACCGGGGGGATGTGCGTGAGGCAGGAGGTGTCGCCGACCGCGCCGGTGCGGATGAAGTGGGTGGAGATGCCCACCGCGCAGCCGGTGGACTCCATCTCCGGGATGTGCCCGCTGTTGGGCACCGAGACGAAGGCGCTGCGGCGGAACTGGGCGGCGGAAAGACGGGAGTTGGCCTCGGGGGTGTTGGTGTCGAGGTCCCCGGAGAGCACCAGGACGGGCACGTCGGGCACGTTCTCCAGGTCGGTCGGCTGCGGGGCGGCGGTGCCGCGGCGCGGCCAGGACAGGCAGTTGTCGCCGCCGTCGGTCTGCCCCTCGGTCCAGCCCTTGACGCTGAACGCCCCGAAGTCGGCCGGGTCGGCGGCGGCCAGCGCGGCCCGGTACTGGCGGCGGCGCTCGGCGGGCGGGGCGTCCGGGTCCCAGGCGCGGGCGTAGTCGTTGCAGGTGACGGCCAGGAAGGAGGCCTGGTCCTCGGTGCCGGTGTGCTCGACCTCGGCGCGCACCAGGGCGGTCAGCGGTGCGTCGTCGCCCGTGGTGAGGGCGTGCAGGGCGGCCGGCAGCGCGCCGAGCAGACCGGGCTCCTCGGGGTGCAGGCCGATGCCTCGGGTGGCGGGCTCGTACATCAGGTCGGCGAGCTTGTCCTCGCTGAAGACCACGGTGCGCGGCCTGCCGCCGAGGGAGGCGGTCAGCACCAGCGGGCGGGTGCGCAGCCGCTCGGCGGCGGCGGTGAGGTCGCGGACGGCGCCTTCCGGGTCGCAGGCCCCGCTGCGCTCGCAGATCCGGCGCAGCGTCAGGGAGACCTGCCGGGCGCCGGGCCGGGCCAGGGAGTCGAAGGCGAGCGGGTAGGCGCCGGACAGCACCATCGACTCGACCCGCTGGGGGTGGCGGTCGGCGTAGACCGGCATCAGGTAGGTGCCGTACGACAGGCCGTACAGGACCAGCTTCGGGGCGCCCAGGCGCGCGCGGGCGGCATCGAGGTCGTCGGCGGTGGCGGCGCTGGTGTAGCCGCGGGCGCGCGGGCCGAGTTCCTCGGCGCAGTCGGCGACGAGCTCGCGCTGGGCGGGGCGCGGGGCGAAGCGGTAGTCGGCCTCGGTGACGTCGCAGGGCAGTCGGCCGGAGCGGCCGGTGCCGCGCGGGTCCAGCAGGAGCAGGTCGTAGTCGTCCAGCACCCCCTGCAGTGCCCCGGCCACCTGGTCGGCGCGGTCGATGAGGGTCTCGCCGGGGCCGCCGGGGTTGAGCGCGATGGTGCCCCGGGCCGGGCCGGGGCGGCTGTGGCGCACCACCGCGTAGCTCACGCCGATGCCGCCCAGGCGCGGCTCGTCCGCCACCAGCGGGCGGCGCATGGTCGTGCAGTCGACCTGGTGCCCGGGGACGGTCGGGCACCACGCGGGCCGGCCCGCCGCCCCGGTGGGGGCGGCCTGCGCGGGCGAGGCGGTGGTGACCGGCAGCACTGCGGCCAGCACCGCCAGCGCGGCGGCGGCCAGCCCGCTCCGGCGGGCCGGCTCCTTCGCCCGGCTCGCGGTCGCGTCCGTCGCCCTGCCGGTCGTCTCTGCCGCCGTGCTCGTCGCCGTGCTCGTCGCCGTGTTCGTCGCCGTGTTCGTCGCCGTGTTCGTCGCCGAGCTCGTCGCCGTGTTCGTCGTCATCGTGGTGCCCTCCGTACGTCCTGCGGTCGGTGTGGGCACGACCCTGCCGGGTGCCGGTCAGCGGTTCGGCAGAGCGACGGCAAAGGCAGGTAAGAACTCCGGCCGGTCTCCCCGCCGGAACCACGCGACGCAGCATCAAGATCCTTTCCTTGATGGAAACTTGACGAACACGAGTCGTCCCCAAGGCTTCTCTCTGTTCGAAAAATCGGTCTAACTAATAGCACCGGACGGGGCAGGGCCAGCACGCAGCAAGCGGCTGAAGCCCGCGGACGCCGGTGCCTTCCCGCCGTCGGGAAAGCCGCTCACCTCGCCCGGCCACGGCATCGCCATGCCCGCGTCGGCGAACCGTCAGGTCGCGCAAGGAAAGAACTCGTGGTGTTCACGTGGGGGAGAGGGGCAAGTCAAGGATGACGAAGTCCGCAGGAGCGCGCAGATTCGCGCAGGTGGTGGCGCTGGTCACGGTCGTGGCAACCGCCGCGGCCTGCAGTGGCGGCGGTGGTGGGGGCGGCGGCAGCGGCAACCCGGGGCCGGCCGGAGCGGCGGTGCAGGGGGGTGTGGTGCGGGTCGCCGAGGCGCCCTCCACCTTCCCGGACGCCATCTGGCCGTTCGACTCCCCGGCCCAGGTCAGCACGGTGAACACCAGTCAGTTCCAGGAGCTGTTCTACCGCCCCCTGTACTACTGGGGCCTGAACGACAAGGTCACCCTCGACCCGGAGGTGTCCCTCGGCGAGGCGCCCACCTGGAGCGCGGACGGCACGACCGTCACCGTCCAGGTCAAGCCGTGGAAGTGGTCCAACGGTGAGGACGTCAACGCCCAGGACGTGCTGTTCTGGATCAACATGGCCAAGGCCGAGTCGTCCAACAGCGGCTACTACACCCCGCCGAACCCGGCGATCGGCGCCAAGTACTTCCCGGACAACGTGGCTTCGGCGACCGCCTCGGGACAGACCCTGACGCTGACCCTCAACACCCCGGTCAACCAGACCTGGTTCACCGACGACGAGCTCAGCCAGATCACCCCGATGCCGCTCGCCTGGGACCTCACCGGCCAGGGGCAGAAGGGCAGTTGCGCGAGCGACGCGTTCGGCTCGGACGCCGCCGCGAAGGACTGCGCGGCCGACTACGCCTACCTCAGCGCGCAGTCGACCAAGGGCGGCGACTTCGCGGGCAGCCCACTGTGGTCGGTGGTCGACGGCCCGTGGAAGCTCAAGAACTACAACGGCACCTCCGGCGCGTACGGGATCGTGCCGAACACCGCCTACTCGGGTCCGCAGAAGCCGCACCTCGACGAGGTGGACTTCGTCCCCTACACCTCGGCCACCACCGAGTACGCGGACCTGAAGGCCGGCAGCGGCGGCGCCAACGCCATCGACGTCGGCTACCTGCCGGCCGAGAACTCCCCGACCTTCAACGCCAAGAACCCGGACGCGGGCAACCCGTTGAGCAGCGCGGGCTACTACATCCCGGCCCCGACCTACCTGGACGAGATCTCGTACTACCAGATCAACTTCGCCAACCCGGCCGTAGGGCCGCTGTTCAAGCAGCCCTACTTCACCAAGGCCGTCCAGGACACCGTCGACCAGCAGGGCATCATCAACGGCATCTGGAAGGGCTGGGGCTACCCGAGCACCGGCGCCGTGCCCAGCCTCCCGGCCGGCAACCCGCTCTCCCCCAAGAGCCAGTCCGAGCGCGCCACCTACGACCCGGCGGCCGCGAAACAGCTGCTGAGCAGCCACGGCTGGAACACCGACAGCGTCCCGGCCACCTGCACCGACCCGGGCACCGGCCCGAACCAGTGCGGCGCCGGCATCGCGGCGGGCACCAAGGCCGCGTTCACGCTCGACTACCCCTCCGGCCAGGCCGCGCTGGACACCATGGCGGCGGACATGCGCTCGGACGCGGCCAAGGCGGGCATCGGCATCACCATGGTCAGCCAGACCCAGAACACCATCGGCAACGAGGGCGTGGCCTGCAGCGACGCGCAGCCGGCCGGCTGCCAGTGGCAGGGCCTGCTCTACGGGGGCTGGGTCTACGCCCCCGACTACTACCCGACCGGCGACGCGCTGTTCGCCACCGGAGCCGGGCCGAACGTCTGGAGCTTCTCCGACCCGAAGCTGGACCAGCTGATCGTCAAGACCACCACCGGCAGCGACGTCAACGACCTGTACGCCTACGAGGACTACATCGCGGGCGTCCAGCCGGTCATCTACACCCCCAACACGCTCGCGATCAGCGAGGTCACCAAGAAGCTGCACCTCGACGCCGGTGACCCCTTCCAGGGCTACGAGCCGGAGTACTGGTACTACACGAAATGACGGCCATCCGTAACGGCGTCGCCGCCGCTCCCCTCGGGGGGCGGCGGTGACGGCCTACCTGATCCGACGGCTGTTCCAGGCCCTCCTGACGGTGCTGATGGTCACCGTCATCTCCTTCGGCCTGATGCAGCTCATGCCGGGCGGCCCGGTCCGGGCGATCCTCGGCTCCCACGCCACCCCGGCCAACATCGCCCACCTGACCCAGCAGATGGGTCTGGACCGCCCCGTCTACGTGCAGTACTGGACCTGGCTGGACGGCCTGCTGCACGGCAACCTGGGCTTCGACTACATCCAGCAGCGCCCGATCTCCGACCTGCTGTTCAACGCCCTCGGCGCCTCCGCCTACATCGTCGGCGCCTCGCTGCTGCTCGCGCTGCTGATCGCGGTGCCGGCGGGCCTGCTCCAGGCCACCCGCCGCAACAGCGTGCTGGACCACGCCTTCACGGTGTTCTCCTTCGTCGCCTACGGCGTGCCGACGTTCTTCATCGGCTTCCTGATCCAGCAGTGGTTCGAGGACGACCTGCACTGGGTCTCGGTGCAGGACCAGGTGGCCACCTTCGGGGACGCGCTGACCCACCCCGGGGCCGTCTGCCTGCCCGTCCTGACCCTGACCGTCACCACCGTGGCCGGCTACAGCCGCTACATGCGCTCCGGGGTGCTGGACCAGATCACCCAGGACTACGTACGGTCCGCCCAGGCCAAGGGCGCCTCCCGGCGCCGCACCCTGTACGGCCACGTGCTGCGCAACGCCCTGATCCCGATGGTCACCCTGGTCGGCCTCTCGCTGCCCGCGCTGGTCGGCGGCGCGCTGATCGTCGAGTACGTCTTCAACATCCAGGGCATCGGCCTGCTGACCACCCGTGCCGCGCTGCAGAACGACTACGGCATCACCCTGGCGGCCACCCTGCTCACCGCGGTGACCACCGTGGTCGGCTCGCTGCTGGCCGACCTCGGCTACGCCGTGCTGGACCCACGAGTGAGGCTCACCTGATGGCCCTGACACACGATTCGACGGAAGGTCGGCCCGCCTCCGCCCCGGGCGGGGAGCCGGCCGGGCGGCCCCGCTCGATGCTCCGGCGCGGCGCGGAGGTCTTCGCCGAGAACAGGCTGGCCCTGGTCGCCGTCGTCGTCCTGGTCGCGATCATCGCCTTCTGCTTCCTCGGCCCGCTGTTCTACCACGCCGACACCTCGGTGGTGAACCTCTCCGCCGTCACCCTGCCGCCGGGCGCGGGGCACCCGCTCGGCACGGACAACGACGGCATCGACGAGCTCGGCAAGGTGATGGTCGGCGGGCAGACCAGCCTGGAGATCGGCCTCGCCGCCGGTCTGATCGCCGCCGTCCTCGGCGCGCTGTACGGCGCGGTCGCGGGCTACCTGGGCGGCTGGATCGACGCGTTGATGATGCGGGTGATCGACTCCTTCATGTCCTTCCCGCTGATCTTCCTGCTGATCTACCTCAGCAGCGTCTACGGGAAGAGCAAGACCATGCTGATCCTGGAGGTCGGCCTGACCTCCTGGTTCGGCATCACCCGCCTGGTCCGCGGCGAGGCCCTGGCGATCAAGGTCCGCGAGTACGTGGCCGCGTCCCGGATGATGGGCGCGGGCGGCCGACGGATCGTGCTGAAGCACATCCTGCCCAACACCATCGGGACGACGATCGTCAACACCACGTTCTCGATCGCCGACGCGGTCTTCGCCCTGTCCACGCTCAGCTACATCGGCCTGGGCCTCCAGGCCCCCAACAACGACCTGGGCGGCATGCTCGACGTCGGCACCACCTTCGCCGGCCAGGGCTGCTGGTGGATGATCTATCCGCCCGCCGCCGTGATCATCCTGGTCATCCTGTGCTTCAACGTGATCGGCGACGCCCTGCGCGACGCCTTCGAAACCCGGCTGCAGAAGCGGTGAACCCGACGGAGGATCAGCAGTGGCGCTCCTCGAAGTGACCGGCCTGCGCACCGAGATCCGGCTGAAGCGCTCGGTGGTGCACGCCCTGGACGGCGTCGACCTCGCGGTGGACGTGGGCGAGACCCTCGGCATCGTCGGCGAGTCGGGCTGCGGCAAGACCATGACCGCCATGTCGATCATGCAGCTGCTGCCCAACGGCGGCAGCGTCGTCGACGGCCGGGTCCTGCTCGACGGCCGCGACCTGCTCGCGCTCGGCCCCGAGAAGATGGACCGGGTGCGCGGCAACGACATCGGGATGATCTTCCAGGACCCGACCACCTCGCTCAACCCGACGATGACCATCGGCCGGCAGATCTCCGAGTCCGTGCGCATCCACCGCCGGGCCTCCCGGAAGGAGGCGCACGAGCGCGCCGTCGAGGTGCTGTCCCTGGTGGGGATGCCCAGTCCGGCCCGGCGGGCACTGGTCTACCCGCACGAACTGTCCGGCGGGATGCGCCAACGGGCCATGATCGCCATGGCCCTGGCCAACGAGCCCAAACTGCTCATCGCCGACGAGCCGACCACCGCCCTCGACGTCACCGTCCAGAAGCAGATCCTCGAACTCATCGACCACCTCAAGCAGCAGCTCGGCATGGCCGTCATCCTGGTCACCCACGACCTCGGCGTCATCGCCGGACGGGCCGACCGGATCGCCGTCATGTACGCCGGGAAGGTCGTCGAGACCACCGGCACCGAGGAGCTCTACACCCACCCCCGCCACCCGTACACCGAGGCACTCTTCGAATCGCTGCCGGAACGTTTCGCCGAGTCCGGCGGCCGGCTCTACTCGATCCCCGGCCTGCCGCCGGACCTGACCACCCCGCCGCCCGGCTGCCGGTTCGCCGCGCGCTGCCGCTACGCCACCGAGCAGTGCCACACGCAGGAGCCGCCGCTGTCCGGGGAGACCCCGGAACACCGCTACGCGTGCTACTTCCCGGTCGGCGAGGCCGAGCAGGGCGGCCGCCCGGCGGCCGTGGCACCTTCCCCGGCGACGGCCGTACGGGCCCCGGAGGTGCGGGCCGCTGCGGTGCCCGAGGAGGCGCCGGCCGAGCCGCTGCTGCGCATCGAGAACCTGGTCAAGCAGTACGCGGTCACCAGCGGCCTGATCCTGCGCCGGGCCGTGGGCGCGGTCAGCGCCGTGGCCGACATCTCCCTGACGGTCCGCCGGGGGGAGACGCTCGGCCTGGTCGGCGAGTCCGGCTGCGGCAAGACCACCGTCGGCAAGCTCATCGTCGGCCTGGAGCGGCCCACCAGCGGCAGCCTGCTGTTCGAGGGCCGGGACCTGGCCCTGGCGCCACGGGCCGAGCGCCGCCGACTGCGCCGGGACGTCCAGCTGATGTTCCAGGACTCCTACGCGGCGATGAACCCGCGGATGCCCGTCCACTCGATCATGCGCGAGCCGCTGGACATCCACCGGGTCGACGGCCAGGCCGAGCGCGACCGGCGGATCAGGGAGATCTTCGACCTGGTCGGCCTGCCGCTCACCGCCCTGGACCGCTACCCGCACGAGTTCTCCGGCGGCCAGCGCCAGCGCATCGGACTGGCCCGCGCGCTGGCCCTGCGCCCCAAGCTCATCGTCGCGGACGAGCCCGTCTCGGCCCTGGACGTGTCGATCCAGTCGCAGGTGCTCAACCTGATGAGCGACCTTCAGGGCGAACTCGGACTGTCGTACCTGTTCATCTCGCACGACCTGTCCGTGGTCCGGTACCTGTCCGACCGGATCGGCGTGATGTACCTGGGCAAGCTGGTGGAGATCGGCCCCGCGCCGTCGGTGTACGCCCGGCCGGTGCACCACTACACCCGCGGCCTGCTGGACACCATCCCCGTGGCCGACCCGGTGGTGGAGAAGGCCAAGAGCAGCCGGGGCGTCGCCGGGGAGCTCCCGTCCGCGATCGACCCGCCGTCCGGCTGCCGCTTCCGCACCCGCTGCGCGGCGGCGCAGCAGATCTGCGCGGAGGTCGAGCCACAGTTGACCGCCTTCGGCCCCGACGACCACCTGGCCGCCTGCCACTTTCCCCTGCGGGCCGCCCCGATCCGCTGAATCGCGCCCCTGGCCATGCCTCCTCCGGGAGCGGGCCGGCGAGGCCGTCGGCGATGGGCACACGGCGGTGGCCTCCACCCCGAGAGCGGGGTGGAGGCCACCGGGCCGGCTTCCGAGAGGCCGGCGAGTCCGGACGCACCCGGCGGGTGCCGCGCGCACGCGGGCCACCCGTGGGAGGAAGGTCAGGTGCAGGGGATGACCCGGCCTCCTGTCACGACGCACTTGGGCGGCACCAGGCGCGGGTGTCCGGTGTTCGTCTGCCACTGCACCTTCGGGACGCCCTTGATGATCGCCTGCAGCGCGTAGATGAAGGCCTCCAGGAAGTCGCCCTTCCCTGCGGCGGCCACCGCGCGGGCCCCGTCGATGGCGGCGCCGGTGGCGTCGCCGGCCTGCAGGATCTGGATGTCACCCAAGGGGCTGACCATCAGCCAGGCGCCGTTGCGGCCATTGGTTCCCGATGCCCAGCAGACCCGCCCGTCGGCGGCGGTGACGACGAGGTTCCCGTCGTCCTGCATGACGGCCTTGGCCCCGCAGCCCACGGTCTTCGACTCCCATACGGCCCAGGTGTGGTCGCCGATGGCGTCGCCCTGCGTGTAGTAGGCGACGAGGTTGCCGTCCTGCTGCATGACGAGCCGGGTGGATTGCTCCGCCGCCCTGGACTCCAGGCTCTGCCCCGGGCACAGGGTGTCCCCGTGCCACATCCACGAACCGGAGGACTGCCGCCCGTTGCAGACCGGGGGGAGCTGCATGCCGTCCGGGAAGCGCGGGTCCCTTCCGCCGCCGCCTCCGGGGTTCCCGCCGCCGCCTCCGCCGGTACCACCACCGCCGCCGGTACCACTACCACCACCGCCGCCGCCGGGGTTCCCCCCGCCGCCTCCGGTGAACGTCGAGTCGTCGAGCTCCCACCACTGGGCGGTGGAGGAGGTGCAGGCCCAGACGGCGAGGTCCTCGTTGCCGTTGACGGCGGTGAGGCAGCCGTTGTCGGCCGCGGAGACGATCCGGTACCAGCCGGGCAAGCTCTGGCTCTCCTGGAAGCGCCAGAGCTGGTTGGCGTTGCCCTCCTGGGCGCTGGTGAGGTGGGTGCGGTGGGTGCTGGGGTTGTGGTCCATCACCATCGCCCCGGCGAACTTCGTCTCGATCAGCCACTGGTTGTTGGGCTTCTGCCACAGCATCCACTGCTGTGCGGCGCTGCCGTTGCGGCCCTGCGCCTTGATCCGGGTGCCGCCGGCGGTGTTGGCGCCGTCGAGGTCCGCGACCAGGCCGCTGTTGCCGGAGCGCAGGACGGTGGTGACGCCGTGGCGCACCCCGCTGCCCCCGGGCGCCTGCGGGGTTCCGCCGCTGTCGGCGTTCCCGCCGCCGGTCGAACCTCCGCCCGTCGAGCCGCCGTTGTTCCCGCCGTTGTTCCCGCCGCCGCCGCCGGACGAGCCGCCGGTGTTCCCGCCGCCGCCTCCGCTGGAGCCACCGCCAGGGGTGGGTCCGTTCTGGATGTTGTCGAGCCGCCAGCGCTGGCGGTCCGAGCCGTCGCAGGCCCAGATGCCCAGCTGCTCACCGGCGTTGTCGGCGGTCAGGCAGCCGTTGTCGGCGTCGCTGGTGATCCAGAACCAGCCGCCTCCGGCATCGTGGAACGCCCAGTGCTGGTTGGCGTTGCCGTCCATCGTCCGGATCAGGTGGGCGCGGTGGGTGCCCGGGTCGTGGTCCATGACCATGCCCTGGCCGGCGGCGGCCTTGCCGTCGGTCAGCAGCGTCTCGATGATCCAGCGCCCGTTCGCGGTGGGCCAGAACGCCCAGCGCTGCGCGTTGTTGCCGTTCGCGCCGAGCGCCTTGATCGAGGTGCCGGAGGCGGTGTTCGCGCCGTCGAGGTCCGCGACCATGGTGTTGTTCGCCGAGCGCAGGGTGGCGACCTGCGACGAACCGACGCCGGGGCTCACCACCGGGGTGGTGCCGGGCTGCTGCGCGGGCCGCTGCGGGGCGCGGGGCGGGACGGTGCCCAGGCCCCAGCGCTGCGCGTCGCTGGCGTTGCAGTCCCAGATCTGCAGTGCGGTGCCGTTCGCGGAGTTGCCCGCCACGACGTCGAGGCACTTGCCCGAGTTCGGGTTGACCAGGGAGGAGTCCGCGCCCTGGCGCCAGTTCTGCGCCGCGCTGGCGTTGCAGTCGTACAGGCCCACCCGGGTGCCGCCGGCGGTGTTGCCGGCGGCGACGTCCAGGCACTTGCCGAACGCCTTCAGGACGAGCCCGCCGCTGGTCGCGGTCGGGGTCCACTGCTGTGAGGCGGTGTTGTTGCAGTCGTAGAGGTCGATCGGGGTGTTGTTCGCGGTGTTGCCGGCGGTGACGTCCAGGCACTTGGACGGCAGCGCCGAGTAGACCGGCACCGCGCCCGCGCCGCCGGAGTTCCCGCCACCGCCACCGCCACCGCTGTTGCCACCGGTGCCACCGTTGCCGCCGCCGGTCGACGGGTTGTCGACGGCCTCGGTCAGGCGCCACTTCTGGGCGTTGGTGCCGTCACAGCCGAGGATCGCCAGCTCCGCACCGTCGGCCGCCGCCGTGAGGCAGCCGTTGCCGGCGGCGCTGACGACCGTGAACCAGCCGCCCCCGGCGTCGGCGAACCGCCACAGCTGGTTGGCGTTGCCCTCCTGCGCACCGATGAGGTGCGTGCGGTGGGTGGTGGGGTTGTGGTCCATCACCATGCCGCCGCCGAGCTTCGTCTCGATCAGCCACTGGCTGTCCGGCTTCTGCCACAGCGTCCACTTCTGCGCGTCGTTGCCGTTGCGGCCCTGCGCCTTGATGCGCGTCCCGGCGGCGGTGTTGGCGCCGTCCAGGTCCGCGAGCAGGCCGCCGTTGCCCGACTGCAGCACCACCGTCCGGTTGTGCGCGGGCTGCGTACCACCGGCGCCCAGCGGCGGCTGGCCGCCGGTGCTGCCACCGCCCGTGCTGCCGCCGTTGTTGCCGTTGCCGCCCCCGGCCGTCGGCACGGTGCCGGAGAGCTTCCACTTCTGCTGCGCGCTGCCGTCGCAGTCGCGGACGGCCAGTACCTCGTGCGCGCCGCGCTGGGTCAGGCAGCCGCCGGCCGCGCTGACGACGTTCGTCCAGCCGCCCCCGGCGTCCTTGAACTGCCACAGCTGGCCGGGCTGCCCGTCCGCGGCGGCCGGTGCGAGCACGCTCTCGTGCCGGCCGGTGTCGTGGGCCAGCAGCATGCGCTCGGCGGCGGAGGCGCGGTTGTAGGTGAGCCGGGTCTCGATCGACCAGTTCCCGTTGCCGCGGTCCCAGAACACCCACTTCTGCGCGTCGGTGCCGTTCGGCTCGTAGGCCTGGACGGCGTTGCCCGCCACGGTGCTGGAGCCGCGGACGTCGGGTACGAGGGCGTCCCCGGTGCCCGGCTGGAGGTAGGCGCCGGCGCCGGCATCGTTGCCACTGCCGCCGTTGGGGCCGGTACCGCTGTTGGGGCCGGTGCCGCCGTTGGGGCCGCTGGGAGTCGACGGGCCGCCGAAGATCGGCGGGAACATGGGCAGCGCGGGGAACCAGGGCAGTGAGATTCCCGGAGGCCCGGGCACCGGCGGACGGCCGCCGGTGGAACCGTTGTCACCGCCAGGGGTGTTGCCGTCCGTCGGGTCCTTCCGCTTGCACTTGGGAGGCTCCTCCGGCGACTTGGGCGGGTTCGACCAGGCGGCGGGGTCGTTCGGGAAGCCGGTGGTCGCGGGCCACGGGACGTCCGGCAGCCCCGGCAGCGAGGGCCACGGGACGGTGGGGAACCCGGGGACGGACGGCCAGCGCCAGAGCGGGCTGCCCGGGAGCGTCGGCCAGGTGACGTCCGGAAGCGAGGGCCCGCCCGTCCCCGGCGCGTCCGGCAGGTCGGGGTGGCCCGGCCACGGCACGTTCGGCGAGCCGGGCACCGAGGGCCACTTCACCTGCGGGAAGCCCGGCACGGTGGGCCAGGCCAGGTCCGGGTGCCCCGGGATCGCCGGGTCGGCGGCGCTCGGCAGCCCGGGGATCAGGGCCTTGCCGTCGTCGTTGCCGTTGCCGGGCAGCGGCAGCACCGGCCACGGGACGCCGGGGTGGCCCGGCATGGCGGGCCACGGGACGGTCGGGGAGCCGGGGACGGCCGGCCAGGTCGCCTCGGGGTGGCCGGAGATGGCGGGCCACGCCGTGGTGGGCAGAGCGGGGAAGCCGGGCCAGCGCAGCTCAGGCAGGTCGGGGTGGCCGGGCATCGGGACGCCCGGGAAGCCCGGGACGGACGGCCACGGGATCGCCGGGTGCCCTGGCAGCGACGGCCAGGTCACCTCGGGGCGGTCCGCGACGGTCGGCCACGGCAGGTCGGGGAAGCCGGGGACGGTGTGGCCGGCGCCGGAGCACGGCACGGACAGGTGCCAGCCCTGCCGGTCGGAGCCGTCGCACGGCGCCACCGTCAGCGCGTTGCCGTCCAGGGTGAGGCAACGGCCGTCGGTGGCCGTGGTGATGCGGTAGCCGCCCGCGCCGTCGGCGACGAAGCGCCAGCGCTGGCCGGGGCTGCCGTCGGGCTTGCCGCTCGTCGCGTCGTTCTCGATCGGCCGCACGGCCAGCCGGTCACCGTACGCGGGGACGCTGAGCACGCTGCCCTGTCCGGCCGGGGTGGTGCCGTTGGTCCGGCCGGTCTCGATCACCCAGGTGTCGTCCGACTTCTGCCAGGTCGCCCAGCTCTGCCCGGCGGAGCAGTCGGGGGCGGCGGCCCGTACCGGGCTGCCCGGAGCGGGCGCGGCGTCCGGCACGTCGGCGACCAGGCCGGCGGCTCCGGAGGTCAGGACGGAGACCTTCCCGTGCTGCGGCTCCCGGGCTGTGGCGGCGGAAGCGGAGGCCGTCGGCGGCGCGCTGTCGGCCGGGACGCCGACCGGGACGCCGACCGGGACGCCGGCCGCCGCGAGAGAGATCATGGACGCGGCCGCCGCGCGGGGCGGGGAGGGGACGTTCGGCCGACAGGTCTCGTCCTTGCGACGCAGCGGGTCCTTGCTGAACATCACCGCAAAGTGGTCCGATTCCTCCACGTAGCTGAGGCGACGCGCCGTGTACTGGTGGTCGGCCGGCAGCCCCCGGGCGATCATGTAGTCGTATTCGGAGGTCGGGCGCTTCCTGGAGTAGGTCATCATGCCGGAGCTGACGAGCCGACGGCCGTCGCCGAACACCTGCGCCATCGACAGCGACCCGGGCTCGCGGTTGAAGTCGCCCATCAGGGCCCAGTTCGCGTCGCCCGTCGCCGTGACCGCCTGGATGGCGGCCGGCACGTTGTTCTGCTCATTGATGCCCGCCCTGTTGGTGGCGTGCATGGAGTAGTACCACGTGCCGTCCGCGAGCTTGACGCCCAGGATGGGCTTGGCATCGATAGCCACCTGGCCGTTGTTTCCCGGCTGAGGTGGGATGACTCTCACCACGGGCGCCGCAGCGTTGTCGATGCTCCGGGGCACCACGAGGGCCAGCGAGCGCTCTTCACGGTTGGCTGTCCTGACCCGGTAGATGGTGCGAGTGCCGCCTGTCCAGGCGGGAAACACCTCCCATCGGTACCTCTGGACCTCGAAACCGTTCGTGTTGATCGACGCTTCGGGCACGATGTCCGGATCGTCCGGCTCCGCGTCCCGGATTTCCTGCAGCGCGAGAATGTCAACACGTTGAGCGAGATCGAAGATCTCCCCCCGCCATCTGGTGCCGTACTGATTGTTGTAGGTCGCGGCCGAGTGTTCCTGAACGGTCGCCGGTACGGCCTGCGGCGGAGCGACGGGGCCCACCGCGTGCGCGGGTATCGGGAACGCGCCGATGAGCCCCGCCAGGAGGGCGAACAGCGGCACGACCGCCGTGTACGCCCATCGTGGTCGCCACGGTATTCGCCGTTCGGTCGGTGAGGTGGCCGTGCCCGGGTGTGCCATTGAGAAACTCCTTGAAACTTCACAGCTGTACCGGGGCACGTTGACAGCAGGTGGTAGACAAACGATGAACGGGTGGCCTGGCGGCGTTTATCTCGCTGCGGTGCCGGCGGTGAATCCGCGACAGGTCCGATGCCCCGCCAGTTGCCCGCGCCGGATGGCGCGTGAACTCGCCGTTGAATGAACGGCGAAAGGAGGCGGGCGCGAGGGGGGTTTCGCCCGCCGAGGGTTCATCCAGGGCCGGGAGCGGGATTCGCGGGCGTCTGCGTGCTCCGCTCCGATCCGGTCATCCGTCAGGATCTGCTGGCTGGAATCACCCCTGGTGTCGCGCCGACTACCTTCAGTAGCGTCGCCCCCGCAAGATCGATCGAACACGGAGGGGCACGATGAGCGAGAAGACGGACACGGCGCCGGTGTTGGGCACGCTGCTGGCGGCACTGGCCAAGGCGCCGGAGACCGCTGGCAAGTTCGACTCCTGGGCCGGTGAGGGCGCCAACGAGTCCGTCAGTGGCGAGGAGGTGGCCGCGCACCTGCCGTCCGGCGTGCTGACCGCCCTGGCGGAGCGCGCCGGGGTGAGCGAGGCCGAGGCGGCGGCGGCCCTGGCCGAGGAGATCCCGCCCTTGGTGGCCGCCATCCCGGCCGAGGAGATCGCGCTGTTCAGGGCGGTGGGCCGGATCGCGGACCTGACCCCGGACCAGCTGGCCGCGGCCCGGCAGATCGCCGCCGACACCAAGGAGTTGACGGCCCGCCTCCCTCAGGCCGCCTCCTGGCTGGGCGACGGCCCCAACGAGCCGGTCACCGGCGAGGACCTGGACCGGGCCCTCGGGCACGACACCGTCATCCGGATCGCCCGGGCGACGGGCCAGGGCGAGAGCGAGGCGGCGAAGGGCCTGGCCGCCTTCCTGCCCGAGTTCGTCGACGCGATCTCCCCGGGCGGCGAGGTCGACCTGCTCGCCCTGTGGATGGTGCTGGCGCAGGAAGCCCCCGGCGCCGCCGCCGGCCCGTCCGCCTGACCCGCCCACCGCCTCACCGACCGACCGGCCCCCTCGCAAAGGAAGACCACATGGAGTCCCCCGCCACCAACACCGCGTCGCTCTACGCCGCCAGCTACCTGGCGGTCAACGGCACGAACCAGACCGACCTCGCGAAGAAACTGTCCTCCGGGTACAGGATCAACTCCGCCGCGGACGACGCCGCAGGTATGGCCGTCGCCTCGAACATGACCCTGACCATCGTCAACTCCGGGCAGGCGGCCCGAAACGCCAACGACGGCATCTCCCTCACCCAGGTCACCGAAGGCGCGCTGGCCGAGGTGGAGAAGCTCATCGACCGCATCAGCCTGCTGGCGACCGAGGCCCTCAACGGCACGTACAGCCAGGCCAACCGCCAGGCCGTCCAGCAGGAAATCCAGCAGTGCCTCGGCGGGATCGACACGATCGGGCAGCAGACCCAGTTCAACGGAAACCACGTGCTGGGCAAGGACCGGTCCTACAGTTTTCAGATCGGTCCGATGGACGGCAACGTCGTCCTCGTCGACATGCAGAGGATGAGCACCTCGACTCTGGGCCTGACCGGCCTCGATGTCACCAGGACGGTCGTGACCACCGTGCCCGAAGGCACACCGCTCCCCGCGGACGTCCCGTGGCCGCGACCCGAAGCAGGAACCCTGGTCTCGTACATCGGCGACAGCGACGGCACACTCCACTACGCCCTGCTGAAGGACGGCGTGTACACCGGCTACCCGGACCGCTCGGAGCCCGTGGACGTGCTCAACAACGGCAAGGTGTACCTCAACCCTCTCGCCGCGGCCGCCGGCGCCCTCGACACGCTCAACTCCCTGCGCGGGGACCTCGGCTCCTCACCGGACCGGTTCCAGTCCGACATCAACACCCTCAACGCCACGGTGACCGACCTGGGCGCCGCGCGCTCCCGCATCACGGACACCGACTACGCGGCGGCCACCGCCCAGTACATCCAGGCCAACATCCTCGTGAACGCCGGTCAGAACGTCCTCGCCAAGGTCAACCAGCAGCCCCAGATGATCATGATCCTCGTGCGGGACCTGTAGACAGGCCGGGCTGCTCATCCGTTCGGGTGAGGCGGGGTTGGACGGGGGCCGGGGGTGGCAGAACGGCGGGCATGACGACTTCCTCCACCAGGCGCCGCCGGGGCCGCCCCGGCAAGCCGGCCTTCGCGCCCGTGCCCGTCCGCCAGGCCGTCGGGTCCGCGGTGCCGTCCGGGCCGCGTCGACCTGCCGCCGGGTGCTGCCGGACCTGGAACAGCGAGCACAGGCTGCCCGGCGGCCAGGTGGTCCGGACGACCTGGCACCAGCCTGCCTGCCCGGCCCGGGCCGCTCGGTGACCACGCACCAGGCGGTGGACGGTCTGTCCCGGTTCGGATGGGCGGCTGCCCCGGGGCGAGGTGCTCCCGGGGCAGCCGTGGTGCGGGTGCGGGTGGGGTCAGCCCTGCCCGCCGATGCCGATGCCGGTCTCGGTGGCGTTGCCCGCGACGCCGCCCGGGCCGACCGCGACGGCGCCGGTGAGGAAGGAGGAGCCGCAAGGGCCGAACTGGGCGTCGGTGACCTGGAGGGCGCTGCCGTTCGGGCCGACGGCGAACGCGCCGCTGTCGAAGTTGAGGGTGGGGATGTTGTCGGGCGCGGCGGCGGAGGCGGTGGTCGCCGCGCCGATGACGAGCGGGAGGCTGAGGACGGAGACGGCCAGGATGCGGTGCGCGGTACGCATGGGTGGAATCCTTCGAGGTGCGTGGTGAGGGTGGATCGGACGGCCGTGGTGTGGCGGCCCGTCACCATCCACACACGTTCGTGTGCCCATCGCTACCGGGGGAGGCTGTTCGTACCATCGGTTCACTCGGCTCTCGGCCCGGGCCCGCCGGCCGGGCGCGGACTGTCGGCCGTGGACCCACCGGCGCCCGCCCCGCCCGCAGGGCCTGACTCCGTCAGGCGAGGTTCTGTTCCAGGGCCGCGAGGTAACGCTTCATCGCGTGGTCGCGCACACCGGCCGTGGCCGGAGCGAACGCGTCGGCGGTCAGGCCCTTGGCGCGGTCGGCGAGCCCGGCGACCAGGCCCATGGAGTCGTGGAGCCGGCCCGAGGAGTCGATGTACTTCAGCGCCTCGACGTGGGTGTAGGCCGGCTCCGGCGGCAGCTGGGGCACGATGTCGTTGTTGTTGACGAACCGGTACAGGCGCCCCTTGAAGCCCTCGTTGCAGGCGGCGGCGAGCAGCCGGTCACAGGTGCGGGGCTGCCCGAACGTGACGATGCCGTCGGCCTGGAGGCGCGGGTCCTCCAGGTACAACCGGGCGCCGGCCAGCATGGCCAGGGCTCCGCCGAGGCTGTGGCCGGTGAACCACACGGTCTGGCCGTTGGTGCGCAGCTGGGCGTGGGCGTCCCGGACGTCAGGGAAGACCGACTCCAGCGCTTCGGCGAAGCCGTAGTGGACGTAGCCGGTGCGGGCGGGGCCGGGCCAGGGCGGCGTGGAGGAGTCGGAGAGCCAGTCGCGGATCTCGGTCGGCTGGGTGCCGCGGAACGCCGTGACGATCATGTGGTCGCTGGCCATGGTGTAGGCCTGGGTGTCCTCCAGCGGGAAGGGCGGAGTGAACCGGGTCTGGTGGTGACGCACCCGGTCGAAGCCCCAGTCGCGGGCCTGCTGTTCGATGGCGGCCTCGTCCTGGTAGGCGAGTTCGGAGGCCTTCGCCAGCCAGTAGGCGTGCGGGACGCTGTAGTTCTTCGCCTGGTGGTCGAAGGTGGTGGGCACGGGCACGGCGATCTCTCCTCCGGGACGGCCGGCGGACGGGGGGAACGCACCGCCGGCGCGGACATCAGACCCGTCGTACCAGAGCGCGGCCAGCCGCCCCGGGCGGGCCGCGCCCGGATGTCACCCCGACAGACGCGCAGGCGCACCGGGCGGCGGGCGGCTACGGGTGGTAGAGGGTGCGGGCGTGCGTCAGGTCGGCGGGCCCGTTCTGGCCGATGTGGAAGAAGTGCTTCACCTGCCAGGCCTGCGTGCTGCGCGCTTGCCGGTTGGTCGTGGTCACCCAGGGCGGGTAGACGCGGAACCCCCGTTTCCCGCCGGAGCCGTTGCGGGAGACGATGTCGCGCTCGCACAGCACCTCGCGTGGGAGGACGAACTGCCCGAAGCCGTTGTCGTCGCGGCAGCTGATGACGAAGAGGTCCACCCCGTCGTCGGCGTCGAAGGGCCGGATCGGTCCCTCCTCGGAGCGCAACCACACGGTGACGAACTGGCCCACCTTCGTCGGGGTGGTCTTGGCCGCGCGGAACCGGACCGAGCGGCCGTCGATCGTGAACCGGCAGGCCGCGTATTCGGCGCTCTCCGGTTCGGCCACCGGGGGCGAACAGGCGAAACCGCTCGGGTCGTACACCAATGCCTTCGCCGCCAGCAGGTCACCGTGAAGCCCTGCCCACGGCTGATTCGTCACCATCCCGTCATTCTGCCATCGAGACTGCCACCCCTTGAACCAGAAGTGCCTTCCTCGGGCAGATCCACGATCGGCGGTCCTGTGCGCCCCAACGAAGTTCCTAGCTAGGGTCTGTCGTCAGGCTCCCGGCGTCGGTGCGCAGGCGGGAGTCTGACGACAGGCCCCTGCATCCCGACAGACCGTCCGACCCGCCGGGCCCCGTACGGGCCCCGGCCCTTTCCCGATGGGATCAGATGAAAGCCGTCCGCTGGGTGATGACCGGGCTCGCCGTCCTCGCGGCGCTGGCGGTCGCGGCCGTTGTGGTGATGGTCCACCGCGACCGGGTCGAGACCGAGGAGCGCCGGGTAGGGGCGGCGGCCGGGGCGGAGGCGAGCGCCCGGACGTACGCGGCCAGGCTCGCCCCGGCCTTCGAATCCGGGCCGCAGACCGTCGATTCGCTGGAGGTGCTCGCCAAGGGCACGGCGGTGCACGTCGTCACCGCGGTCAGGAAGGAGGCCTCCGTCCAGGTCGGTGTGATGGCGGACGTGCTGTACCCGGGCGGGTGGAGTACCGCCCAGGAGACGGTCTGTCTGCTGGCCGAGCTCTCCCGCAACGGCGGCCCGGTCATGGCGCAGGTGTCCGTCGTCCCGTGCGCGCGGATCCCCGCCGTCACGACCCGCGCCGAGACCTTCAGCGTGGGCTGAACCCGCCGCTGCCGGGGGCCTCCGCGTCCGCCTCCCTCACCCGACGGGGTGCCGGGTCGACGTGCTTGTGGGTCGCCGCCCGCGGACCCCGTTGTCGTCGGCGTTTCCGAACCGGTGTGCCAGGCAGTCACACGCGAGGGTGACCGGGCCGGACTCCGCCGCCGCGACTGCGAAAAGCCGCGAAAGCAGGGCCTCCTGGATCGCTCGTTGGCGTAGACGCCCTCCGAGCTACCACGAGGCCCTGCTGCCATGCCCGCTACCGACCGCGATCACCCGATCGAGACTCCCGTTCGATCGGCAGGCCCCTTGATCGGTACGACAACGGCTACTTGCACAGGAACCCTTACACGTCCGGGCCCTTCACCGCTCGCCCGAGGTCGTGGGTGCGCGGTTACTGGTACTGCGTGGTGACGCTGACGCCGGTGAAGTCCTGCTGGGCGGCGAGGCTGAAGTAGACCCAGCCGGACGGCGGGTTGTTGATGGTCAGGGTCTCGTTGTCGCCAGGGTTGGTGGACTTCGCCTGGTAGCTGCTGGTGGTGGCCCAGCTGCTGCCGCCGTAGTACAGGTCGGCGTTGCCGGTGCCGCCGCTGCTGGTGATGGTCAGTTGCTTGACGCCGGCCGGCAGGTACAGGAAGTGGAAGCTGTAGTTGCCGGTGGTGGCCGCGAGGTTGTCGCGGCGGCAGTTCTTGTCGAACTGGCGCGGGTCGGCGATGGTGCAGAGCGGTGCGGCCGGGGCCGGGGCCTCCGGCAGGGGACCGCAGTCGTTGGTCGCGCAGGTGGTCTTCAGCCAGGTGGCGAAGCCGGCGTCGTAGCTGGTGCCGATGGTCTGCTTCAGGAAGGTGCGGGCACCGTTCCAGTCGCCGGCGCGGTACTTGGTGAGCACGGTCTCGATGTCCGCGCGGTGTTCCTGGAGCATGTAGCGGACCGCCAGCCAGCCCCACCGGTAGACCCGGTTCGAGTTGACGTCGGCGTCCGCCTCCTGGCCGTAGACGGTGTCGAACAGCTCGCTGAGCTTGTAGGTGTTCTTACTGGCCTCGTTGATCGCGGCGGTGTTGCGCTCGTTGCGGTAGCCGTACGAGATGTTCTCGGCGATGCCTTCGACCCACCAGATGGTCGGGGTGGTCTGGCTGGCCTCGAAGTCGCCGTACATGTTGTAGCGGCCGTCGAGGTAGTGGGTGTACTCGTGGTTGAGGTTCCAGATCTGGAAGTCGGGGCGCAGCCAGCTGGCCTCGTGGGCGATGAAGCGGGCCTGGTTGCCGGGCTTGGCCGGGTCGCCCTCCTCGTACATGCCGCCGTTGTCCACGTCGATGTCGTAGAAGGCCCAGGCGTACAGCGAGTACTGGGTGTAGTCGTCGAAGACGACGACCTCCAGGTTGGTGTTCACGTCACCGGGGATCGCGCCCTTGTCGCCGATCACCTTGTGGAAGTAGGCGTCCTGGTTGATCAGGCTGGTGCAGGTGGTGGCCAGCTGCCCGGGGGACATGTCCTGGGCGCGGATCTTCAGCCCCGGGTTGCAGATCCGCTGGATCGGCAGGATCACCGGGAGCAGACGGTCGCTCAGGTCGCAGATGGCGTAGGCCGCGCAGTTGCCCTTGTCGAACTGGCGGGTGGCCCAGCCCAGGTTCATGGTGATCGGGGCGGTGGGGCCGACGTTCGGGTAGCGGTTGATCAAGTCCTTGAGCAGTGGCCGCAGCCGGTCCTTGAGCTCGGGGACGTCGAGGGCGTAACCGAGGTAGCGGCCGATGTTGCTGACGATGTCCAGGCGGTTCAGCTGGGAGTCGTTGCGGGTGATGAATCCGGCCCAGGTGTCGAGGATGCTGGGGTCGGTCTTGAGGGCGGCCTTCCAGCCCTGGCTGTCGGTCTTGGAGTCGAAGCCGTCCTTGATGACCCACTCGAAGTGGTCCAGGGAGAGGGTCATCGACTGGGGCCAGGTGCCGTTGTAGTTGGCGAGCACCCACTTGACGACGCTGGCGTACCGGCCGAGCGTGTGGGTCTGGCCGATCACCGTGACGACCTCGTTGAGGGTGTCGCCGTTGGCGTCGGTGACGTCCTTGCTGTGCGGGGCGGCGAAGAAGGCGTCCAGCGCGCCGCGGGCCGCAGTGTCCAGGGTGGCGCCGTAGCTGCCGACCTCGTTCGGGCGGGTCTCCTGCACGTAGTAGCCGGCGCGCAGGAACATCACCAGCTGCCCGATGGACGTGCTGTTGTCGCCCGAGTAGGTGGCGGAGGTGTCGCGCAGTGCGTTGGCGACGGTCACCATCTGGGACTCGCGGAAGGCCTTCCCGGCGTCGGCGCCGGTGAGGTTGAACAGCGGGTAGGCGCAGGGGACGTTCGGCAGTGCCTTGAGCTGCTGGACCAACGCGCTGCCCGTGGCGTTGATCACTCCGGACAGGTTCGGGCAGGGTTCCCCGGCGGTGGCCGAGAACTGCTTGGCCGCCTTGGCGGGCTCGCTGACCGGGGCGCCCGGCGCGGTGGCCTCCTCTGCGTGGTCCTGGGCGAAGAGCTTGAAGGAGCTGTTGTTCCTGGCGTCGGGTGACTTGGGGACCGGGATGGACCGCGGCGCCTGGGTGGCGGGTCCGGCGGCGTTCGCGCCAGCCGGGGTCGTGGCGCCGACGGGGGCGGCCTGGCTCTGCGGTGTGAACAGGCCGAGCGCGATGAAGAGGGCCGCGCCGAGCGCGGGGAGTCTGCGCGCGTTGACCTTCGATATCCGGGAGAGACGCATCTGTGGGGGCCTCCGGGGCCGTTGTGACCGCGTGTTGGGGCACGCGACCGCTCGATGTGTGACATGTAAAATGTCACGTGTCGCATAGGCCCGGGAAGACTCGGGACCGGATTGCCGTCCACCGCAACCGAAACGTTGTCAGATCGGGCGGCTCCGGACCTGCTCCTGGCGAAAACGCCATCCGCCCTGTTCAGGCCGCGTGTTGGTACTCGTGGAGTGTGCCGCCGAGGACGGCGCGGTCGGTGGCGGTGGACGTGGGCCTGCCGACCTGTCGCTGAAGTGCGAGTGGTTGGTGGCACAGGGCGAGGATCTCGATGTCCTTCTCTCAGCTGCTCATCGGCAGGAGTGGTTCAGCACGATTCACCCGGTCGTCGGTCAGAGCCGGAGCCATGGATCCGCGATATCGCGAGGTCGATCCTCCGGCCCCCGGGGTTGCCGTAGTCCAGAGGCACCTTGACCTTCGCGCACTCGAACCCCGCCGGCCCGCCCGCGTCGCAGCGCTCCCAACGAAGCCCCTGCTGCGCGTACTGCTGGAGCGGATCGCCTCCAGTCTTCGTTCAGGCGCACTCGCCCCCCGTACGGCGCAGGGATGGGTTCATGATCAGACTTGCGGCGTACGGGGGACTGGCTGACGTAAGGCCAGAGTCCCACCTCCCGCCGCCCGTCGGTCAGGGTCGACGGCCTGTCGCCCGCCTGCGGGCGCTCGCGTTGCGCACTCCTCGGCCCGCAGCACGGCGACGGTACGCCCGGCCGTGGTACGGCCGGCGCGGCCGATCGCCTCGATGTCAAACGAACTGCCTAGCGGCCGATGTCGTCCAGCGCGGCGAGATCGTCGTCGGAGAGCTGGAGTCCCGCGCCTGCGACGTTCTCTCGCAGGTGTGCCACCGACGAGGTGCCGGGGATCAGCAGGATGTTCGGCGACCGCCGCAGCAGCCAGGCCAGGGCGACCGACATCGGCGTCGCGTCCAGCCGGGAGGCCACCGCCGTGAGCGCGGAGGACTGTAGCGGGCTGAAGCCGCCGAGGGGGAAGAAGGGCACGTAGGCGACGTCCTGTTCGGCGAGTTCGTCGATCAGCTCGTCGTCGTGGCGGTGGGCGAGGTTGTACATGTTCTGGACGCACACGATGGGCGCGATCGAGAGTGCCTCGGCGACCTGTTCCGCCGTCGCGTTGCTCACGCCGAGGTGCCGGATCAAGCCCTGCTGCTGGAGTTCGACGAGTGTTTCGAAGGCCTCGGCGAGCGAGCCCGGCTGGGGACCCTGGGCGTCGCCGAGCCGGAGGTTGACCACGTCCAGCGTGTCGAGGCCGAGGTTCTCCAGGTTCTCCTGGACGGCCCTGCGCAGGTCTTCGGGCTTGCGGGCCGGGGGCCAGCCTCCCTCCTGGTCCCGGGTCGTGCCGACCTTGGTCACGATGTGCAGCGAGTCGCGGTACGGGTGCAGGGCTTCACGGATCAGCTGGTTGGTGATGTGCGGGCCGTAGGCGTCGACGGTGTCGACGTGGGTGATCCCGAGGCCGACGGCCTCGCGCAGAACAGCGAGCGCGCCGTCGTGGTCGGCGGGCGGGCCCATGACCCAGGGGCCGGTGAGCTGCATGGCGCCATAGCCGAACCGGGTGACGGTCAGGTCGCCCAGGTTCCAGGTGCCGCCGGGAAGCGTCGCGGGGAACGTGCCCATTCTCTTGCCTTTCGTGTCAGCGAGGTGGTGGTGCCTGTCGGCGCCCTGCACCATCATTGGTGAGTAGCTTCCTGACAGGAAGTAGGTACTTCGGAGTGCGTAAGGCACCCGTGGGTGAGAGGAGCAGCCGATGGCGACGGTGACGGCGGCCCAGCAGAGGGCACAGGCCAAGGTGGAGTACGACGCATTCCTGGCGGTCTGCCCCAGCCGCAAACTGCTCGACCGGATCTCCGACAAATGGGTCGCACTGATCCTGGCCGGGCTCGGCAGCGACGCCCCTCACCGGCCGGGCGCCGACTGCGCCGGCGAGCCCCGGGCGTTGCGCTACTCGGAGCTGCTGCGCCTGCTGGCCGGTGTCAGCCAGAAGATGCTCACCCAGACGCTGCGCTCCCTGGAGCGCGACGGCCTGGTGTCCCGCACCGTGGTGCCGACCGTGCCCGTCACCGTCTCCTACGAGCTGACCGATCTCGGCCTGTCGTTGTACGGGATGATGCGCGGCCTCAAGGCCTGGGCCGAGGTGCACATGGACGATGTGCTGGCCAACCGCGAGACCTACGACACCCGCGGCGCCTGACCCGCGGCGCCTGAAAGCCACAAGGGCAGGACGAGGCCGGGTGCCCGTTTCGGGCACTGGCCCGGTTCCTCAGGGGTGATATCAGGGGCGATATCAGGGGCAGTCCGGAGGTGCCGATCCGCGTGGGGCCGTAGCGTCGGCGCGGCGGGTGGCCGATGCGCCCGACCGACCCCCACGGAGAAGGCGAGCGCGTGTTCCGGAGCAAGGTTCCAGCAGCGGCCCCGTCTCCTGGCGAGGGGCGGGCCCCGGGCCAGCCGTATGTCGTCGAGCAGCACGGGATGCGGATGGCCGCGCTGGAGCCCGGCGGGAGTGGGACGAAGCCGTGCTGAAG
This sequence comes from Kitasatospora sp. NPDC058492, assembly GCF_042720685.1. Taxonomy (NCBI): domain Bacteria; kingdom Bacillati; phylum Actinomycetota; class Actinomycetes; order Kitasatosporales; family Streptomycetaceae; genus Kitasatospora; species Kitasatospora sp. NPDC058492. Next base: position 159,928 of record NZ_JBHXMU010000001.1, on the reverse strand, counting down.
ATCGCCGCAGCCACCCTGCGCCACCGCCTGACGGGCTTCGCGGGCGCCTTCCTCGCCCTCACGCTCGGCACCACGATGATCGGCATGATGACGCTGACCCTCGCCGCCACCTTCGGCACGCCGCACCCGGGTCCGCAGCGCTTCAAGGAGGCCTCGACCGTCCTGGCACCGCAGGGCTTCGACGGGCGCCCGATGAAGGCCCCCGCCGTCCTGCCGCCCGACGTCGTCGCGAAGGCGGCCGCGACCGGGCACGCTACGCCCGACCGCAGCTTTCCCGTGCAACTCGCCTCCGGCTCCGGGGAGATGACGGGCCACCCATGGCCCTCGGCCGCCTTCGCGGGCTACCGCCTGGCGGCCGGGCGCGCGCCGCAGGCCGCGGACGAGATCGTCGTCGGCGGCGGCTCCCGGGAGCTGATCGGACGCCAGACCGGCGTCACGACGGGCGACGGCGCCGGCTACTACCGGGTGGTGGGCGTCACCGACGCGCTCTGGTTCGAGAACGTGGTCTTCTTCACCGCCGCCGAGGCGCAGCGCCTGTCACCCGGAGTGAACGCGCTCGTCACCGACCAGGACGCGAAGCAGCTGGCCGCGCTCGCAGGCGACCGGGCCGTGGTCCTCACCGGCGACGGCCTGACCCGGCTGGACCCCGACTCCACCGGCGGCGCCCAGGCACTGGCCAACGCCCAGGCCATGGCGGGCAGTACGACCGGACTCGCCGTGTGTGTCGCGGTGTTCGTCGTCGCCGCGACCTTCGCCTTCGCCGCCGAGCAGCGCCGCCGCGAACTGGCGCTGCTGCGCCTGGTGGGCGCGGCCCCCGGGCAGGTGCGGCGCATGGTGCTCTGGGAGGCCCTGCTGATCGGCCTGGCCGCGGCGGTCGCCGGCTGCCTGCTCGCACCGCTGTGCACCGTGCCGCTGCGTTCCTGGATGCTCGACCACCACGTGGCCCCGTCGTGGTTCACCATCCCCGTCACCGTCCTGCCGCTGCTGGTCGCCGCCGTCATCGGCGTCGCCGCCGCGCTGGCCGGCTCGGCCGCGACCCTGGTGCGCGTCTCGCTGATCCGCCCGATCGAGGTGCTGCGCGAGAGCGTGCTGGAGCGCCGCGCGATGACGCCGGCCCGCTGGCTGCTGGGCGTCGGGATGCTGGCCGGCGCGGTCGTCGCGGGCATCGTCATCTCCCGCACCGAGCCGTACCTCGCGGCCAGCGCCCGCAAGTACGAGGTGGTGCCGGTGCTCTACGTCGGCGCGGTCACCCTGCTGGCCCCGGCCCTGCTGCGCCCGGTGACGAGGCTGCTGCTCCGCCCGCTGCGCAGCTGCGCCACGGCCGGCCCGCTGCTGGTGCGGGAGAACATCCTCACCTCCCGGCGCCGTACGGCCGCCACCGTGGCGCCGATCGTGGTGGCCGTCGGGCTGGTCGCCGCGATGCTGACGATGCAGGAGTCCGGCGACGCGGCGCTGCTGGCCCGGCAGCAGCAGGAGATCCGCGCGGCGGACGTGGTCGTGCCCGGAGGCTCGGGGATCGACGGCCCGACGCTCGCCCGCCTGGCGGCCGTGCCCGGGATCCGGGTCACCCCGGTCACCTCGATGAACGTCCGGATCGGTACCGCCGCCGGTGAGCAGATCGACTCGCTGAGCGCGAAGGCCGTCCCGGCGGCGGCGCTGGGCGCTACCGTCACGCCGCCGGTGCTCTCCGGCTCCCTCGCCTCGCTGCCCGAGGACTTCCTGGTCATCGACGAGCACGCGGCCGAGTCCGACGCCCTGGCGGTCGGGGACCGCGTGGTCATGCTGCTGCCGACCGGCGCGAGGGCCTCGACCGTCGTCGCGGCGTTGGTCGCGCGCGGCCTGAACGGGGACGACACCTACGTGTCCTCGGCGCTGACCGGCGCGCTGATGCCGAGCCGGGTCTACCTCGACTCCTCGGCGGGCGCCGGCGCGGCGCTCGACCCGCAGCAGACGGCCGCGGTGAACCAGGCGCTGGCAGGTTCCGGCGCGCATGTGGTGACCTACGACGCCTACCTTGAGGCCGAGCGCGCGCATGCCGCGCAGCAGACGGACAACGCGGCGGTGATCATCCTGGGGGTCGCGCTGGCCTACGCGCTGATCGCGGTCGCCAACACCCTGATCATGGCGATGGCGGGGAGGCGGCGGGAGTTCGCCCTGCTCGCTCTCACCGGCGCGGTGCGCGGTCAGATCGTGAGGGTGGCCGCGGCCGAGTCGGCCGTGGCGGTGGTCGTCGGCACCCTGCTCGCTGCCGTGGCGACCGCGCTCGCCGCACTGACCCAGCGCGTCTCGTTGGGCAAGCTCGTGGCCGACGCGCCGACGGTGGTCCCGTGGGCGCGGATCGGGGAGGCCGTCGCGCTCTGCGCCCTCGTCGCCCTGGCCACCGCGGCGGGCGCGGCCGTGCGTGCGACCCGTGGGCGGGCGGTCGAGAGCGCGGGCATCCGCGAGTGAGGAGCCGCCCGGCAGAGGCCTGGACCTTCGGGTGAACACCACCGAGCCGACGGCCTGTCAACGCACCCGTTGACGGGAGCGTTGACGCCGCGTCTACCGCGGCCCGGTGGCATGAGCGCAGGCCGGTTCCAGGGGGGAACCGCCCGAGAGGAGAGCCCCGAGATGTTCACCCGTCGTACGGCCGCCGCCGTCGTCCTGTCCGCCGCGACCGTCGTGTCCGGGATGGCCTTCGGCGCCGGGACCGCCAGCGCGGCCGAGTCGCTCCCGTCCAGCGGCGCCGACTACCGCATCTCCAGTTACGCGGGCGGCGCCCTGCAGTGGGACAGCCGCAACAACGCCTCCAACGTGGTGGTCCGCGACTGGAACCAGTCCTCCGCCCAGCAGGTCTGGACGGTCAGGGACGAGGGCAACGGCACCTGGTCGGTCAAGGTGCCCGGCACCAACAACGCCGTCGACCGGGACCGGGTCAAGAACACCGTCGGTGCCTGGAACTACGTCGGCACGGACAACCAGAAGTGGTGGCTGGAGAGCGCCTCGGCGGGCAACGGCCGGGCCTGGCTGCTGCACAGCGTCTCGGACAGCAACCTCTGCCTCGCCCGTGGCGCGGACCTGAACGCCAAGGTGGCCGCCTGCAACGCGGGGGACCTGGCGCAGTCCTGGAACCTCGACCGCAACGGCGCCACCACCCCGCCGACCGCCGGCCGCCCGAGCATCGACCTCGACTACTCGCAGGCCCCGGACCTCGGGCCGTGGCTGGAGCAGCAGAAGAGGACCGTCGCGGACTACTACCCGACGATCTCCAACCTGATCACCAAGGGAGCCTTCGCCGCCCCCAGCTACTTCAAGATCATCTTCGACCCGAAGCTGACCGACAACCCCGCGTTCACCACGGTGAACCCCAGCAACGGCGTCAAGGAGGTCCACGTCAACATCGGCTACACCCGCGGCAACCAGGGTGACACCGGCTTCCTGGTGCACGAGGCCGTGCACGTCGCGGTCTGGGACAGCCCGTTCTCCGGCAAGTGGTGGCTGGGCGAGGGCCTGGCGGACTGGGTGCGCGACTACAACTTCCAGCCGGGCACCGGCGCCCAGCACTTCGGCCCGGACTCCAACTACGACAGCGGCTACCAGGCCACCGCCCGGTTCATCGACTACGTCTCGAAGGCCTACAACAAGCCCGACCTGGCACACCTGCTGAACACCACGAACTACAACGACCAGATCTGGGTCCAGCTCACCGGCAAGAGCGCCCAGCAGCTCTGGAACGAGATGCCCAAGTAACCCGCGCCCCCACACCCCACCCGACGGCCCGGCACCCACCAGGTGCCGGGCCGTCGGGTCGTCGTCAAGAGCGCCGCCAAGGGGCACGTGTGCGCAGTGCGAGACGGCCCGGCGCGCCGGGAAACGCCGGAAGATCACCTGTTCGAGTGAAGGCCGAGATCGGTGCCCCGAGTTCTGATCGGTCGTCGCCGATGATGCGTTCGAGAGCTTGCGGCGAGGGCCGGGCAGGAGCGGCCTGTCGGGCGGCAACGCCGCCGGTCCTCTTGGCAGCCTCCGCGGCCGCGCCCGGCGCGGCCGAATTCCCGCATGGCAGCACACCCGATGAGGAGATGAAGTGCAGGAGAAGCGGCTCAAGTCCTGGGGCAACAACCGCGCAGGTCAGCTCGGCGACGGCACCTGGACGGACTTCCGTACGACGGCCACCACCGTGCTGGGGCTGACGAGCGCCGAGGTGGTGAAGATCGCCGCCGGGGGGAGCGGCGCCGCCACAGGTTTCGGGCTGGCCCTGCTGACCGACCGCACGGTGCAGACGTGGGGCGCCAACGGGTCGGGGCAGCTCGGCGACGGCTCGGTGTTCAGCCACAACGCGCCCGGCCAGGTCGTCAACCTCTCCGATGCCACCGACGCACAGCCTGGCACTGCTCGCCGACCGGACCGTGGTCGCCTGGGGGCGCAACAACCACGGCCAGCTCGGCAACGGCACCAACGTCGACAGCAGCGTCCCGGTCCGGGTCGAGGGACTCGACAAGGTGATCGCGATCGCCGCCGGACTCAACCACAGCCTGGCGCTGCGCGAGGACGGCACCGTGTGGGCCTGGGGCCACAACATCAACGGTCAGCTCGGCGACGGCACTTCGGCGAGCCGTAACGTGCCGTCCCCGGTGAACAACCTGACCGGTGTGACCCGGATCGCCGCCGGCGCCGCCCACAACCTGGCCCTGGTCGGCCCGCCGAGCAGCTCCAGCAAGCCCACCAGTGGCAACGCGGTGAAGGCGTGGGGCTACAACGCCACCGGCCAGCTCGGCGACAACACCACCATCAACCGCTTCACCCCGGTCGACACCCAGGGCAGCTGGCTCGGCGGGGTCTCCGGGATCGCGGCCGGAGCCCACCACAGCCTTGCCGTCACCGACAGTGACAACAAGCTCAAGGCCTGGGGCCAGAACACCTCCGGCCAGATCGGCGACGGCACCACCGACTACCGGATCACCCCCGTCCCGGTCCCCGGCCTCACCGGCGTCCAGCTGATCGCCGGCGGCCGCGAACACAGCATCGCCCTGCTCGGCGACAACACCGTCCGCTCCTGGGGCAACAACGGCTCCGGCCAACTCGGCAACGGCACCACCACCGACAGCCGCACCCCCGTCACCTCGCTCACCGCGCTGACCGGCGTCGACAAGATCGCCGCATCCCTCGGCGGCGACTTCAGCCTGGCCAACTGAACCCTGCGCGCGGCCTCGGCTCCCCGCCGAGGCCGCGAACGGCAGTTCGTCAACACGCTGCTGATCAATCGTCAATCCAGTCCTGGTGTCCTGACCGCGTTCCGCAGTCTCATCCGCACGCGGTCCATCGACAACAGGAGATTCCCGTGTCCCACCCGTCCACCGCCCGGACCCTCCGCCTCCGTCCGAGCACCGGCACCCGCCGCCGCACCCGGCTGGCAGGCCTGGCGCTCGCCGTCTCCGCGATATCCGCGAGCAGCATCACGCTGCTCGCCGCGCCGGCGAACGCCGCCGTGGTCGAGCAGATGATCACGATCCAGGACCACCAGAACCACAACTCGCTGGCCAGCTCCGACGGCGAGGGCTCCCGGATCGTCGCCCGCAACTACCAGAACGCCTCCACCTCGTTCTGGATCTCCAACAAGCCCGGCGACCGGGTCGACTTCGCCCGCAACGTCAACGGCACCGAGCGGGTGCTGGAGATGGACACCAACGACGGCCGGTCCACCCAGTTCATCCACTGGTGGGCGGGCGACAACCAGCAGTGGACCCTGGAGCCCGCCGCCGGCGGCGGCACCTACCTCCACAACGCCCGCGACAACCGCTGTCTGACCTACCACGGCCTCGACCGGGAGGTCACCGTCGAGAACTGCGACGGCAGCATGTCCCAGCGGTTCGACCTGATCGGGTCGGGCACCGGCCCGGGCCCGGGCCCGGGCACCTCCGTCGAGCAGCGCTTCCTGGACCGGCTCAACACCGTGCGCGCCCAGAACGGCAAGCCGGCGGTGCGCCTCAACCAGACGCTCTCCCAGGCCGCCAAGTGCAACGCCGACCAGATGGACCAGCGCCGCGTCTCCGGCCACTTCTGCGACTCGGGCAGCATCGCGCGGGGCCTCGGCTACACCGGGAGGGGATTCGGCGAGATCGCCTTCTACGGCCCCACCGACATCGACGCCGCCGTCGACGGCTGGATCAAGTCGCCCGGCCACCTGGGGATCATGCTCGGCGACTACAACGAGGTCGGCCTGGCCCGCACCGGCAACGCCTCCTGGAACGCGGACTTCAGCACCCGCTGACCCCCACCGCGACCGCCCCGCCGGGGCAGCGGCCGACGGTGGTGCCCGGCCGGGGCGGGCGAGCACACTCCGGCGACCGTTGGGGTTCGGCGGGCAGCCGTGACACCACATGCCGGCGCCGGCCAGCCCCTGGAGGGCATGGCCGGCGCCGGTGGACCGGAATTGAGCGAATTCACGTCACAGAAAATTCGACGGCGATCAAATCGCTGCGGGGACTTGCGGTGATGCGGCCGGGCGAATTTCCGTTCGGGTCCCGCTCCGCCGGTTCGTCAGAGGATTTGGATGGAGTTGACCCTCGGCGGGCGGTTCGGGTACGTGATGTCGGTCCAGCGGTTGACCCTCACCGAGTCGCCGTTGGCGTCGGAGTAGACCAGGTCGTTGTTCCCCGTGGAGATCCGGTCGATCCACCACCCGCCGAAGCCGATCGTCCCCCCGTTCGCGTAGCAGTCGACGCTGTCACGGCCGTCGAGGTGCGACCAGATCTTCAGGAAGTCATTGCGGCTCCCGTCACACTGGACGTGGTCGATGGCGAAGGCGTTGCCGGACGGCACGGCCACGGTGAGCGTGGCCGCCGCGGCGAAGGCCATCGCCATCGAGCTCACGACCTTCTTCGCTTTCGAGATCATGGATTCTCCTCAGCCGGATGAAATTTCGAATCGGAGTCCGCTTCGCAACGAGTTTCGGTTGCGTCGTGCTCGATCAGTATCCAGACCGCCTTTGTGAGGGTCAATCGAACAAACCTCGGCCTTACTTGTTCTCGGTCATTTCCATCCGGACTTTCGGCGAGGCGTGGGGTGTGTTGTTCTGGTGTGTCGCGAGTGGTTCCGAGGCCGGGCGGACGAGCCGTCGACCGAGATCGCCTACCGGCTGCTCTGACGTGGGGTGATGGTCCGACCGCCGACCGCGTGCGACAGATGTTGGGGGCACCTGGCTGGGAGAGGGGGGTGGGGCTGGCGAGTTCGCGCATGACGTGTCGGGTGTTGCCGGGTGAGGGCGGGGTGGCGTCCTCACGCCCCCGGCCGACCGCCGGGGGCGTGAGGATGAACCGGCCGGGCGGTGAGGTGGCCGAACTCGCTGAGGGTTGTCCCGCAGCCAGGGCACGCAGCGACTCCGTTCCCGTCGAACGCGCGGGTCAGCGGGTGCGGCCGCGGGGCTTGAGGAGGGTGCCGGGGACCTCCGGGGCGGGGCGGCGGTTGCCCGGGTAGCCCTGGACGGCGCCGAAGCGGTCGGTGGCGGCCCTTCATGCTTCGAGATGCCGAGGAACGAAGCACTACGAGGCCTGCGGGCCGCCGCCCCTCCCGGTCGCCATCGCCCGTAGGGCGTCGACGGCGAGGCGGGCGGTGGTGCCGATGGCGGCGTCGGCGGCGGGGAGGGTGATGGTGGTGGCGGCGGCGCGGGTGAAGATGGCGAGGGCGTAGCGGCCGCCGTCGGGGTATTCGACGACGCCGACCTCGTGGCGCAGGGTCGGGAGGGTGCCGGTCTTGCCGTGGACGCGGACGTCGTCGTAGGGGAAGCCGGAGGCGAGGCGGTGCGGCCAGACCTGGAGGCCGAGCAGGCGGCGGAGGGCGGCGCCGTGTTCGCCGGGGCAGGCGTCGCCGTGCCAGAGGGCGGCGAGCAGGGTGGTCATGTCGCGGGCGGTGCTGCGGTTGGTGAAGGTGGGGTCGAGGACTCTGAGGCGGGCGACGACGGCGGGGTCGACGGGGGAGTCGCGGCCGGTGTCCTCGGCGAGGGCGGCGATGAGGTCGCGGAGCTTGTGGACGGCGACGGTGCGGGTCAGGCCGAGGTCGGCCATGGTGCGGTTGACGGTGTCGAGGCCGATCTCGTCCCAGAGGACGTCGGCGGCGGCGTTGTCGCTGACGGCGACGGTCAGGTAGGCGAGGTCGCGCAGGGAGAGCCGGGCGGCGTCGAGCATGGCGGCCAGGCCGGTGCCTCCGGAGGTGCGGCCGGCGGCGGGGACGTCCACCTGCCGGGTGAGGTCGATCCGTCCGGCGGCGGCCTCGCGGAAGAGCGTGACCAGGAGGCAGAGTTTGTGGACGCTGGAGGTGCTGACCGGGGTGTCGGCGTCGAGGGCGATCTCGGTGCCGGTGTCGAGGTCGCGGACGTGCAGCCGGCCGCTGACGCCGGCGTCGGCGAAGGCGGCGGCGATGCGGGCGCGCGCGGTGCGGGCGCCGGCGGGGCGGTCGCCGGATGCGCGGTTGCCGAAGGCGCGGTCGCTGGTCACAGCGGGAACTCCATTGCGGGCCGGGGGAAGAGCGGGGGGTTGGGCGGCTGGGGCAGGAGGCCGCCGTGTTCGGTCAGCGCCTCGTGGGCGGCTTCGGCGAACAGCCGGACGGCGGGCCCGCCGCTTCCGGTCGGCCAGGCCGTGGAGGTGCGCCAGGCCAGCGGGGTGCCGGTCAGCGGACGCCAGACTGTACCCGGTGGCGGTGCGGTGCGTGGCACCAGGGCGACGGCGCTGCCGGTGAGCACGAGTGCGCCCGCGACGTCCGGGCCGGGCGGGTCGACGACGGCCTCGGGAGTGCAGCCGTGCCGGGTCAGGGTGGTGAGCATCTCGTCGTACAGCGCGGGGGCGGTGGCGCGGGGGAAGAACACCAGGCGCCGGCCGGTCAGTTCGGCCACGGCCAGCTCCGGGCGGTCGGCGTCCGGGCTCCCGGCGGCGAGCAGGACGCCGAGCGGCTGGTGCAGGACCGGCCCGAACGCCAGCCCGGCGGCCGGACACGGGTGGCGGACGACGGCGACGTCCACCGTGTGCTGGGCGAGTTCGCGCGCCATGACCGCGACCGGCAGTTCCCGCAGTTCGAGCCGGGTGCCGGGGGAGGCGCTCTCGAAGCCGGTGAGCAGCGCGGCCAGGACGGCCGGCCCCAGCTCGGGCGGCACGGCCGCGCGCAGGGTGCCCGCCCGGCCGGTGCGCAGGTCGGCGGCGGTGGCGAGGAGGCGGGCGGTGCTCTCCAGCACCTCCTTCGCCTCCGCGAGCAGCAGCAGGCCCGCCGGGGTGAGCTCGACTCCGCGCGGGCCGCGGTCGAACAGGGTCACGCCGAGCTCGCGCTCCAGACGCTTGATCCGCTGGGAGAGCGAGGGCTGGGCGATCCGCAGGCGCTCGGCGGCGCGGCCGAAGTGCCGGTCCTCGGCGACAGCGCGGAAGTGGCGTAGGTGCCCCAAGAGGTCCATGGCCAGCAATCATAGGCATTCTTATATCGATCTCTTCACCATAGTGGTCTTGGACTGATGGCCCGACGGCCTGTTTAGCTGAGGGTGACGACACGAACCACCTGGGAGACCACCGATGACGACTGCCCTCCGCCGCCCCCGTACCGTGCTGCCTGCCGTGGCCCTGCTCGCGGCCACCCTGCTGAGCGGGTGCGGCTCTGCGGGACTCAGTAGCCATGCGGGTGCCGGCACGCCCGCCGCGGCATCCAGCGCGATGCCGGTTGCGGATACGACGAGCGCTTCCTTCAAGGGGCTTGAGCAGCAGTTCGGCGCCCGCCTCGGCGTGTACGCGGTGGACACCGGCAGCGGCCGGGAGATCGCCTACCGGGCCGACGAGCGGTTCGCGTTCGCGTCCACGATCAAGTCGCTCGCCGCCGGCGCCCTCCTGCGCAAGGCCTCCGACGCGGAGCTGGACAAGGTGGTCGCGTACCGCCAGGAGGACGTGCTGTCGTGGGCGCCGATCACCTCGCAGCACGTCGCCACCGGCATGAAGGTGCGTGATCTGGCCGCCGCCGCGATCCAGTACAGCGACAACACCGCAGCCAACCTCGTCATGGCCGAGCTCGGCGGCCCGGCGGCCGTCCAGCAGTCGCTGCGCGACCTCGGGGACCAGACCACCAGCGTCGACCGCACCGAGCCCACCCTCAACGAGGCGACCCCGGGCGACACCCGCGACACCAGCACCCCCAGCGCCTTCGCCGCCGACCTGCGCCGCTATGCCCTCGGCGACGTCCTCGCGGAGGACCGGCGCCGACTGCTGACCGACTGGCTCGTCGGCAACACCACCGGCGCCCCCTACATCCGCGCGGGCGTGCCCACCGACTGGAAGGTCGGCGACAAGACCGGCAACGGCGGCTACGGCACTCGCAACGACGCCGCCGTCGCATGGCCCTCCGGCGGCCGGAGCCCGGTCGTGATCGTCGTCCTGTCCGACCGCGGCAAGGCCGACGCCACCTCCGACGACGCGCTGATCGCCCAGGCGACGAAGACCGTCGTCGGCGCCCTCGGCTGAACACCTCCGAGCAGCAACACCTCCGACCACCAAGAGCCCTGACCGCCAAGAGCGCCGACCACCAGGAGCCCCGACCGCCGTGATCCACCCCACCCGCCGGACCGCCACGGACGCCGACTTCACCAGACGCCGCTTCGCCCAGCTCGCCGCCCTGGGCATCGCCGCCGGAGCCGCGCCGATCGCCGCCTCGGCCCCGGACTCCGCCTCGGCCCCGGCCTCCGCCCCGGCCCCGGCGTCCACCGACGCGAGTACGCCGTCCGCCTCCCGCCCGCACTACGACCGCGCCCGCCGCCTCGCCGGCGACGACCCCGTGCTGCGCGCCCTGGTGACGGCGCTGACCCCCGGCTCCGACCTTCCCCAACTGCCCGCGCCTGCGCCCGTCAAGCTGTTCGACAACCTCGTGCTCCTGAGCGCGGGTTGGGTCTCCGCGATGGCGGTGCTGACGGACGACGGCATCGTGCTGATCGACGCACTCACCTCCCCGGCCGACGCCGACGGCATCATCGTCCCCGGGCTGCGCGCGGTCGGAGCCGATCCGGCGGCGATCAAGCACGTCGTCCTCACCCACGGCCACTCGGACCACTTCGGCGGCGCGCAAACCTTCGCCGACCGCTACGGTGCCCGCGTGCACATGTCCCCGGCCGACTGGGACCTCCTCGCCCGCACCCGCCCGGCCGACGCCCCCGCCCGGGACCTCGACATCGCGGACGGCGAGCAGCTGACGCTCGGCGGCACGACGATCGAGCTGCACCACACCCCGGGCCACACCCCCGGCACCGTCTCCCCGATCATCCCCGTCCGGGCCGGCCGCCGGCACCACAGCGCGATGCTGTGGGGCGGCCTCAACCCGCCCTCGACGGTGGAGGAACTGCGCACCTTCCTCGCGTCCGTCCAGGCCTTCCGGGCCGTCATGCGCCGGGCGAACGTGGAGGTCGAGCTCTCCAACCACCCGAACGACCACGGCCTCGAACGCGCCGAACAACTGCGCCACCAGCCGCCCGGCGCCGCGAACCCCTTCCTCCTCGGCGGCCCCCGGACGCAGCGGTACATGGCAGTCATGGACGCGATGCTGCGCGGCCGGATCGCCGACGCCGAGGCTCCGACGGCCCGGGCCGTCGCGGCACCGCTCACCTGCTGCTGAGCGTCCGGATCATTCCCGACCGGGGGCGGACGTGCCGGGGGCGGAGGCGCCGGGGGAGTGCGGCGCCTTCGAGTCCTGTTCCCCGAGGTGGGTGTCCAAGGCGGTGTTCAGGTCGGCCATGAATGCTTCGAACTGCTCCAGGAGCCGGGGCGGGTAGTTCGACATCGCGGCGTCGAGGCGGTGGGCGACCGGGTCGAAGAACTCCTCCGCCCGTTCCCGGATGTGCCCGCCGCCGCGCAGGGTGACGATGCGCCGGTCGGTGTGTTCACGGGCGCGGGTGATGTGTCCCGCGGCTTCGAGGCGGTTCAGGAGTGCGGTGGTCGCTCCCGTGGACAGGGAGATCCGTTCGCTGAGCCGTGCCGGTGACAGGGGGGTTCCGCGCTCCTCGGCGGCGGTGATCTGGAGCAGCGCGGTGGCGTCGGTGGAGTGCAGGCCGAGCCAGGCGGCGAAGCGGCGGCCGAGCTCCGTGTAGTGGGTGCCGTAGATCCTCAGCGCTTCAGTCAGCCGCTCGCGCTGTTCCGCGACCTTGTCGCGTTGTTCCGCGGCCTTGTCGCGCTTGGCCTCTTCCACGGGACCCTCCACCCTTGTCGTCCGCCGCGCGGTCACATCGGCATTCCAGGTTGACAACCTATCTCCACCATTTTACCTTCACTGTGAAATTACTTCACCATGGAGGTATCTGCTCGTGTCCGCCCCTGCCCCCACCCTCGGCACCACCACCGAGCCCTACCGATGGCGGTGGCTGATCCTGGCGGTCATGATCACGGCCGAGATCATGGACCTCCTGGACGCTTCGATCGTCAACGTCGCCGGCCCGGACCTGGAGGAATCCCTCGGCTCCGGCCCCGTCGGACTGCAATGGGTCATCGGCGGCTACGCCCTCACCCTGGGCGCCGGCCTGGTCCTCGGCGGCCGCCTCGGCGACCGGTACGGCCGGCGCCGGATGTTCCTGATCGGCCTGGCCGCCTTCACCGCGAGCTCGCTGCTGTGCGCGCTCGCGCCGAACATCGAGTCGTTGATCGCCTTCCGCCTGCTGCAGGGCACCGCCGGGGCGCTGCTGCTGCCCCAGGGCCTGGGCCTGCTGCGGGAGAACTTCTCCGGCCCCGAGCTCACCAAGGTCTTCGCGATCTTCGGGCCCGTCCTCGGTCTGGGCGGCATCATCGGCCCGGTCCTGGGCGGCTTCCTCATCGAGGGCGACTTCTTCGGCCTCGGCTGGCGATCGGTGTTCCTGATCAACCTGCCCATCGGACTCGCGGCCCTGATCGTCGCCGCGAAGTTCGTCCCCGACAGGGCGGGCAGCCGCACGGTACGGGTCGACATCACCGGCGCGGCCCTGATCGTGGCCTCGTGCGCCCTGCTCGTGCTGCCGCTGAACCAGGGACAGGAGGACGGCTGGCCGCTGTGGACCTGGCTGAGCATGGCCGCCTCCGCGATCGGCTTCGCCCTGTTCGCCCTTCAGCAGCGCCGAACGGCCGCCGCGGGCCGCGAACCGCTGGTGACCCCCGCCCTGCTCCGCAAGCCCGCCTTCACCGTCGGGCTCGGCGGCATCGCCCTGTTCTTCGGCGGGATGATCGGCACCCAGCTCGTCCTGACCCTCTACCTCCAGATCGGCAGGCACTTCACCGCAGGTGAGGCGGGACTGGGCAACCTGCCCCTCGCGGTGGGCACCGCGATCGGCGGCGCCGTCAGCGGCGCCTTCCTCGTGAACAGGATCGGCCGTGGCGTGCTCCAGATCGGACCGCTGGTCCAGCTCGCCGGTGCGGCCGCGCTGTGGTTCGAACTCGACGGCCTCGACACCGCCACCTTCTCCATCTGGGACGTCGTTCCCGGCACCGTCGTGGCGGGCATCGGCGCCGGCATGGTGATCGCCGCCCTGTTCAGCTTCATCCTCGCCGCCGTCGACGACCACGAGATCGGCTCCGCATCCGGAGTCCTGACCGCGGTCCAGGCGGTCGGCGGCTCCATCGGCGTCGCCGTCTTCGGCTCGGTCTTCTTCGACCAGGTCAGGACCGGCGACTTCACCACCGGCTTCCACCACGCGCTGATCGTCCAGGCGTGCCTGCTGGTGGCATTCCTCGCCATCACCTTCCTCCTGCCCAGGGAGGCCCGCCCCGACGAGGAGCAGCACGGCGCAACCCCCGAGGCCGCCACCGACCCCGGCACCAGGCACCTCGCCGTCTGACGCCGGGGCGGGAGACCGCGCCGCACCGGCGACCTGAGCGGCCAGGTCGGTGCCGAGACCCACGTGCACAACGACTACGTCACTGGCGGCCTGGAGTCGGCCCGGGTGGCCGGGGCCGGCTACCTGGTGCCTGCCGCAGCGCACGTGTCCTTCGCCCGCACCCCGGTGGCCGACGCTTCCGCAGGAGGCCGTCATTCCCGCGCGCCGAGGTGGTAGACGGTGACGCCGCCGGCGCTCGCGACGGGACGGTAGCCGGCGGCGGGGAGGGCGCGAAGGGCTTCGGCCTCCTGGCCGGCGGGGAAGAGGCCGTCCCGCGGGTGGTCGGGGGCCGCGACCCAGTCGGGCTTCGCGCCGGGTCCTCCGGGGTAGTGCGGGAAGAGGAAAACCCGGGTGCGGTCGGTGAGTTGGGGCGCGATGCCGTTGGCGGCAGCCACCTGCGCACCGTCCGGGATCACCCGCAGCACCCCGCGCACGGCGTCGGCCGTCGCGTCGCGCTGCCAGGTGGCGGGCCGGGCCAGCTCGGCGAGGGGGCGGAAGGGCAGGGCGGCAACCGTCACCGCGAGCCCGACGGCCACGAGGCCGCAGGCCGTCCACCGCCGCAGGCCGTGCCGCGCGCGGAGCCGGGCCAGGGCGTCGGCGAAGGCGACGAAGATGATCGGCATCAGGACGGCGCCGTAGTGGAAGCCCGTCCCCCAGTAGGCGGGGTTGGTGGACCAGAACCGCCAGGCCAGGGTGGGGAGCGTGAGCAGGATCAGCGGCGAACGCAGCGCCAGGAACGCGGTGGGGGCCAGCAGCACGGCGACGGTCCCCCACTTCTGGGCGGGCAGGAGCAGCCTGGTCACGGGGTCGCCGGACGGACCGTCCACGTTGGACAGGTAGGTGTAGACGCCGTCGGGATTGAGGGCCGGGATGACGACCAGCACCACCAGCGCCACGGTGGCGGCGGCGAGCGCGACGATGCCCACGCCGAGTCGGCGGCGGCCGTGCCAGAACAGGTAGCAGCCGACGGCCACGACCGTCGCCGCCTGGTCCTCCTTCACGAGCAGCAACGGCAGCGCGCACCACGCGGCCGCGCGCCACCTCCGCAGCGTCAGCCGCTCCAGGGTGAAGGCCAACAGCGGTACGGCGAACGCGATTTCGTGGAAGTCGAAGGCCGCCGCCTGCTGCAGGCCGACCGACAGCCCGTACCCGACGCCGATGCCCGCGCCCGCCCACGGACCGGCCGCCCGCGCCGCCACCCTGGTCACCGGGACGGCGGACACGGCGAGCAGCGCCGCCTGGGCGACCAGCAGGGTCAGCGGGGAGGGGAACGCCCGGTAGAGCGGTGCGAGGGTGGCCAGGATCGGGTGGAAGTGGTCCCCGAGCAGGTGGAAGCCCGGCCCCTTCAGCTCGGAGACCGGCGCGCGGCCCTCGGCGTAGCCGCGGACGGCCTGCTCGAAGATCCCCAGGTCGAAGCCGGACGTCCGCAGGTGCAGGTGGCGGGAGACGGACAGCGCGCTGTAGGCGGCGAACAGCGCGGCGGCGAGCGCCCAGGGCAGCAGGGCGGTCCGGCCCGGCCGGGCCTGGGGCTGGGACTGGAACTGGGACTGGGCCTGGAGCTGGGGTTCGACCGTGGCGCGGGGTGCGCGGGTCAGGGGCAGAGTCACGGGGGCTCACCTCGCGGTAGGGCGGACGTGGGGCGACCCCCGAAGCGTCCGACCCGCCCTCTGAAGATCCGCTGAAAGAGCCTGAAAGCACCTTCAGGAACCGCGGCACCCCCCGTGACATGCTGAGACGCATGCGCGTACTGGTGGTGGAGGACGAGACCCGGATGGCCGACGCCCTCCGGGACGGGCTCGAAGCGGAGGGCTACACCGTGGACGTCGTCCACGACGGCCGCTCCGGCCTCTGGTACGCGCGCACCGGCGACTACCGGGCGATCCTGCTGGACGTCATGCTCCCCGGCCTCAACGGCTACCGGGTCTGCGCCCAACTGCGCCAGGAAGGCGTCACCACCCCGATCCTGATGCTCACCGCCAAGGACGGCGAGTACGACGAGATCGAGGCCCTGGACACCGGCGCCGACGACTACCTCGCCAAGCCCTTCTCCTACCCGGTCCTGGTGGCCCGGTTGCGTGCCCTGGTCCGCCGCGGCGGCGCCGAACGCCCGCCCGCGCTGACCGTCGGCGACCTGGTCCTCGACCCCGCCGACCGCTCCTGCCGTCGCGCCGACACCCCGGTCGCCCTCACACCCCGCGAGTACGCCGTCCTGGAGTGCCTGGCCGAACGCCCCGGCGAGGTCGTCGCCAAGACCACCATCCTCGACCAGGTCTGGGAGAGCGGCTACGAGGGCGACCCGAACATCGTGGAGGTGTACGTCAGCGCCCTGCGCCGCAAGATCGACGTCCCGTTCGGCCGGAACTCCATCCTCACCGTGCGCGGTACCGGCTACCGGCTGGACTCCCGTGGCTAGGCCGCCGCGGCTGCCCCGGCTGCTGCGCTCACTGCACTCACTGCGCTCGCTGCGGGCCCGTTCCGCGGCGGCGGCCGGCCTGGCCGCGGCCGCCGCCTTCACCGCGGGCGCGTTCTGGCTCAGCCACAGCCTCTACGACTCCCAGTTGGACGACGCGAAGGCTGCCGCGCAGGCCCGCCTCGACGTGGCGGTCGCGGACATGCGCACCGGCCACGTCCCGGCGAGCGGACTGCTCGGCGGCGACCGCACCTACGCCCTCGTCCTGGACTCCGGCCGGCTCCTGGAGGTCAGCCCCGACCTCGAACCCTTCCGCGCCCAGGTCGCCGCCCAGCTCACGCCGCTGCCCGCAGACGAGCAGGTCTCCCGCACCCTCACACTCGACGCCCCGGCCACCGCCACCGCCAGCCGCCTGGCCCACCACACCCTCCCCCTGTACGGGCAGAGCGCCGGCGGCATCAGCGGCTACTCCATCCAGTCCGGCTTCGGCGAACCCGACCGGGGCGAGCGCACCGTCACCGCCTACCTGGTCGTACCGCCCTGGGACGCCGAACGCGTCCAGGAGTCCGTCCAACGGCTGCTGCTGGTCGCCGGGCCCTTCGCCGTCCTGCTGGTGGCCGCCATCGCCTGGGCGGTCACCGCCCGGGCGATGCGCCGGGTCGAGGCGATCCGCGCCCAGATGGCCTCCATCACCGCCCAGCACCTCGACCGGCGCGTCCCCGTCCCGCCCACCGCCGACGAGATCGCCCACCTCGCCACCACCACCAACCAGACCCTCCAGAAGCTCGACCACGCCGTCACCGCCCAGCGCCGCTTCGTCGCCGACGCCTCCCACGAACTGCGCAGTCCCCTCGCCGGACTGCGCACCTCCCTGGAGGTCGCCCTCACCCACCCCGACCGCACCGACTGGCCCACCGTCGTCCGCGCCGCCCGCGCCGACACCGTCCGCCTCCAGCACCTCGCCGACGACCTGCTCCTGCTCGCCCGCCCGCCCGTCGCCGCACCGGCCCACCACACCCGGGTCGAACTCACCGACCTCGCCCGCGACGTCGCCGCCGAACTCCCGCACGGCACCAGCCGGATCACCGTCCACGCCGACCGCCCGCTGGAAGTCCCCGGAAACGCCGCCCAACTCCACCGCCTGCTCCGCAACCTGCTGGAGAACGCGCTGCGCCACGCCGCCGACCGCGTCACCGTCACCCTCACCGAGGACCCCGGCCCCGACGGCCACTGGGCCGTCCTCGAAGTCCTGGACGACGGCCCCGGCATCCCCGCCCCCGACCGTGAACGCGTCTTCGCCCCCTTCACCCGCCTCGACGAGGCCCGCACCCGCGACACCGGCGGCGCCGGACTCGGCCTCGCCATCGCCCGCGACCTGGCAACCCGCCACCACGGCACCCTCACCCTCGCCGATTCCCCCACCGGCGCCCGCTTCCTCCTCCGCCTCCCCCTGCCACCCCACCCCGCCCGCACTCCGTGAGCCCCGCCCGGCCCAGCGCTTGACCAGGTCGTCAACCGACTGCTGCGGCTGAGTGACAAAAGGAGGGCTCCCCAGGGAGGCTCACGATGTGACGAGTCGACTCCTCTTAACTTCTCCTGAGATTCGGACGCGTCGCCCAGCGGGCGGTCCAGCGTGTTCGCCACCCATGGAGGTCGTTGGATGAATCGCCGTCCCCGGGTCGCAGCCTCGCTGGCGGGCGCGGTCATCGCCCTCGCGTCCCCGTCGGCGGACGTCGCCGCGCAGGCGTCCGCACGGCATGCGTTCGGCTCCCTGTGGATTCAGGACGGGGACGGCGTGGGGGAGGGAGGACACCACGACCACAATCCCCCGCGTGACTGCCACAGTGCCCGCCGTGTCATCCTCATCGACCAGAGCTTCCGAATCATCCTGAAGAACGGCCGGCACGGGCCGGAGGCTCTCGTTCTCCAGGGGTCCACGTCATCCCCGTCCTCGTCGCCGGCAGCACCATGGGACAACTTCGCTCCTTCAACGTATTTGGACGTGAACTATCCCACCCAGACCAGCAACCAGTACGAGTGGCAGATTCGTGACTTCTTCAGGGAGCACCCGCTCTTCGTGGTGAAGGCGTTCGACCGCCACGAACGAGTCTTCTCCTTCCCGGCCACCCACTGCATCGACAAGCACGACGGCGGTGAGCGTGGTGACGGCGACCGCGGTGACGGCGCTCTTCTGTACGGGGGTGGAGCCGCCGACGGGAGCGACCCGTCCGGCTCCCCGTCACCCCAGGCGACGGACCGTCCTCAGGACGGCCAGTCTGCGTCGGAAACCCCCAGCTCCGGGGCCACCATCCCCCCTCCTCCGCGCTCCGCCGCGGCCGAGGGCAGGCACAGCCGTCTGCTGAGCGCGGACCACGTCGGCATCGCGGTCGGCGGTTTGCTGGTGGTTCTGGGAGTGCTGGCCACGGCATGGATCCGACGTCGTTCCGGCACGTGACACGCCTCAGGGTCGCCGGTCGGTCGTGACGGGCGGAGTGAAACCCATTGCGGCCAGGATCGGCAGGTTCGAGGTCAGCTGGTGCGCCGGCAGCTCCGCGTAGATCTCGTGCGCGGCGTCCCAGTCCTGACGGGAGCGCTGTTCGCGCCCCAGTGCCCGGTGGGCGGCGGCCAGTCCCGCCAAGGCGTGGGCCCGCTGGGCGGGATAGCCTGTCAGGCGGCTGCTCACGGCGAGGGACCGTTCGTAGTGCCCGACCGCCTCCTCCGGCCGCCCGAGGGCGTGCTGCGCCGCCGCCAGGGTGTTGAGCAGAGAGCAGTCCATCGGCCCGTTCCGCTGGGCCCTGGGCCGGGCGAGCACGCGGCTCGCGTGGTCCGATGCTTCCTGGTAGCGGCCCAGGAGCAGGTAGGTCGGGGCCAGGCTGGTACGGCAGAGGTCGGCCGTCCAGTCATCGGTTTCCGGGCCGTCGGCCGTCAGCAGGTCGAGGGCCTGCTCGTAGTACTCCCCGGCGTCGGCGTAGCGGCCCGTGAAGTAGTGGTAAGCGCCGAGGTTGGCCAGGGCCCGGCCTTCGGCGCACCGGTCGCCGGCATTGTGGGCGAGGACCCTGGCCCGCTGGAATGTCCGCCGGGACAGGGTGAGTTCGCCCAGGGCGCCCCAGACGTGGCCCAGGTCGTTGAGGCCGTGCGCCTGGGCGCTCAGGTCGCCCAGGCGGCGGGCGGCGGCCACGGCCGTCCGGCCCAGGGCCACCCCTTCGGTCTGCGGCGAAGCGCGGTGGAGGTAGCTCCACAGCAGCGCGGGCAGTTTCCAGGCCGTTTCGTCGTCCCCGCGTTCGTGAGCGTGGCGGACGGTGGCGAGCAGGTTCGCCCGCTGGTCGTCGCACCACCGGGTGGCCTGTTCGGGGCCGGTGAGGTCGGCCACCCGCAGGCCGCCGGGCGGCGGGCCGAGGGGGACCCGCCGCCGCCCGGGGGTCAGCACCCGGGCAGCGGCGTGCGCGTGGTGCAGGCACCACGCGTGCCAGCGCTCGTGTAGTTCCCGCTGTTCCTCCGGGCTCTCCTCGCGGGCGCCCAGCTCGGCCGCGAAGAGCTTCAGCAGGTCGTGGAATCGGTAGCGGCCCCGTGAGGGCTCGGCGAGCAGGTGGGCGGTGGTCAGGCGGCCGAGGAGCCGTTCGCACGCGTCGACGGCGTACGCGGACAGGGCCGCGGCGACGGGGGCGCTGATGTCCACCCCCGGGAACAGGCCGAGCCGGCGGAACAGGCGTCGGGCGGTGGGGTCGAGCGCCTGGTAGGAGACGCCGAAGGCCGATCGCAGGGAGGATCGGTCGTCACCGTCGGCCTCCAGGGCGCCCAGGCGGTCGGTGGAGGAGGCCAGCTCGTCGGCGAAGGCGACGAGATCACGCTGCGGCCGATCGCGTAGCTGGGCCGCGGCGATGCCGAGCGCCAGCGGGAGGTGCCCGCAGGCGTCGAGCAGCCGGGCGCCGGCCTGCCGCTGCGCCTCGGCGGTGCCGGCGGTGTCGGCGCCCAGGATGCGGGCGAGCAGCGCCTGCCCCTCGGCGGGGGTGAAGCCGTCGAGCGCGACCCGGTGGGCGCCCTCGCGGGCGACGAGTCCGGTGAGACGGTCCCGGCTGGTGATCACGACGGCGCAGCCGCTGCCGCCCGGTAGCAGTGGCCTGACGTGTTCCGGGCCGGCGGCGTCGTCGAGGACGACGAGCATCCGCCGCCCGGCCAGCAGCGACCGGTAGAGCGCGGACGCCTCGTCCAGCTGGGCCGGTATGGACTCGGCCGTCACGCCCAGCGCGCGCAGGAACGCCGCCAGCACCCCGTGCGGGGAGCGGGGGCCGGCGGCGGACCAGCCCCGCAGGTCCGCGAAGAGCCGTCCGTCGGGGAACCGCTCCCGCGTGAGGTGGGCCCAGTGCAGCGCCAGCACGGACTTCCCGACTCCGGCGGCACCCGTGATCACGGCGCACGGTGCCGCCGTTGGGCGGGCGCCGGGCTCCCCGGTGGCCAGCACCCGGTCCAGTATGAGTAGTTCGGGGGCGCGGCCGACGAACACGGAGAGGTCGGAAGGGAGTTGCTCGGGTCGCGGGTCCGCCGGCGCCGCCGCAGGGGCGACGCCGGTGGTCGGGGCGGTCCGGTCCGGACGGGCGGTCGGTGTCGGACGGGCGGTGGGCGCCGGTGAGGGTGTCGGTGCCGGACAGGGGAGGAGGAGGGCCCGTTGGAGGGCCTGGGCCTCAGGTGTCGGGTCCAGCCCGAGGTCCTCGGAGAGTCGGGAGGCATGGCGCCGGTAGGCCTCCAGCCCGTCGCCGTGTCGGCCCGAGCGGTGCAGGGCAGTCAGCAGCTGCCGCACCAGGCGGTCACGGAGCGGGAAATCGGCGACCAGACCGGTCAGTTCCGCGGCGACCTCGCGGTGCCGCCCCGCCTCCAGCTCCAGTTCGTAGAGCCGCTCCAGCACGGCCATCCGCTGCTCCTCCAGGCCGGCCGCGAGAGCGGCGAAGACCAGGCCGGGCAACCCGTCCAGCGCGGGGCCGCGCCACAGCTCCAGGGCTTCGCGCAACCGGGGGACGGCCTGCGCCGCGTCCAGGTCCGCTGCCGCCGCGACCCGGGAGGCGAACAGGCGGTGGTCCACCCGGGCGTCGTCCGCCACCAGCCGGTAGCCCGCGCCGTCGGTCACGATGGGGGAGGCCGCCCCCGTGCCGAGCATGCGGCGCAGCAGGCCGACCATGTTGCGGATCTGGCGGTCCGCCGTGGCCGGAGGGTCCTGGTCCCAGACCGTGTCGACCAGTCGGGCGACCGGGATGGTCCGGTTCGAGTGCGCCACGAGCATCGCCAGCAGACTCCGCTGACGGCGCCCGCCCAACCGTACGGGAGCGGCCCCGGCGCACACCTCCAGGGACCCCAGGATCCTGAACTCCATGTCCCCCCACCGGCGATACCGAGGCACCCCCCTTGGGAGGCGCCGGTGTTGACGAAGCGTCACCCCGCGCCCGGGTGTGTCACCTGAGCTGTCACGTGCCGGTACGCGGCAGCGCGCGTCACGATAAAGCAGTGATCAGATCATGCCAGAATCGTGCAGCCGATTGAGAGGGTTGCCGTGCACCGGCCGAAAGGCGCCGGTCTTCGACCCAGGAGTTGATCAACCATGGCACGCTCCCTCAAGCGCATCGGAGCCGTCCTCGCGGCGACGGCGATCGCACTGTCCCTGTCCGGCGCGGCCACGGCCGTCGCTCGACCCACGACGGCCGGAGACTCGACCCGACACTGCGTGGTGAACGCGCAGGGCGGCCAGGCGCAGTGCTTCGGCACCTACCGGGAGGCCATCAGCCATGCCACCGGCGGGCGGGTCGCCGACGCTCCGCCGACCGCCGCCGAGGCCGCCCGCGACAGCGCGTTCGCCAAGGAGCTGAACAGCCCGGCCGGCCTCTCCGACCTGGTGGTCCTGGGGACGATCTACCAGGACTTCTTCTTCGGGGGCCAATCGGTGACCTTCACCGGCCCGCACGCGTGCTACAACGGGAACGCCGCCGACTACTCCTTCGACATCCCCGCCCCGCTCCAGGACCACGTCTACTCGGTGCGCCCGTACGCCAACTGCTGGTTCAACCTGTTCACCGGATTCCAGGCCACCGGCTACGAGAGCCCCAGCTACAAGGGTGAGACCGTCTCGGTGGACGAGGCCTGGCGGACCCACTCCAAGTCGTTGACGCTCGGCTGAGCCACGGTCCCGACGTCCTTCCCCGGCAACCTCGGCAACCCCCCGCAGCCGCAGGGGCAAGGCCGGGGCAGGGGCGCATGACCTGCCAGCGGTACCTGTCCCGCATCGCCACCAGCGATGACGGGACAGAGCCGTTGGTGCAGAACTGGTCACCAGGTGATCAGGACGTAGCCGTCGCCCCGCGGGCTCCGGAGGCGTTCTGGGCGTTGGCGCCAGCGGCGCCGCCGGCGCTGTCGAGGTGGGGCCGCCGGCGGGGTCGAGTCCGGCGAGGGAGAGCGCCGGAACCTCCGGGCTGGCCGGAACGGGCCTGGGCCGATTCAGGCCAGCCGAAGGCCCTTTCGAGGCTCCTGACCTGTGGTGAGACTGGTGACCGCCGCCAGGGAGCACCTGCCCGGGGCAGCGCACCGGACCAGGTGTCACCGACCGCTGCTCCTGGAGGGCAGCCGTCACGGCCCGGTGTGTGCCGAGCACCACGCGCGGCCGATCCCACCCCTCTCTCCCCGCTGGAGCACCGTCATGCCTTCGAAGACGTCCAAGCTGCTGCGCGTCACGCTCGCCGCCGCCATCGCCGCCTCCGGTGCCGTGGTCGTCACGGCCGTCACCGCCGGGAGTTCGTACGCGGCGACGACCTCCTCGGTCGGCGGCCAGATCACCCGCTCGGAGATCCTCGCCCGCGCCCAGTTCTGGTACGGCAAGAACATCGGCTACGACCAGGGCGGCTCGTACCCGGACTCCTCCGGCCGCGGCTACCGCACGGACTGCTCGGGCTACGTCTCGATGGCCTGGCACCTCGGCACCAGCGCCAACACGCAGGGCCTCGCGGACAGCTTCACCTACCAGATCAGCCGCAGCGACCTGATGCCGGGCGACATCCTGAACTCGTACTACGACCACGTCATCCTCTTCGAGAAGTGGGACGACGCCGCCCACACCACCTTCTCGTACTACTCCTTCGGCAGCACACCGGTGAAGCACCGGACCGGCGTCTCGATCAACGCCGCGTCCCTCGACTCGCACCCGAACGGCGACTACAAGGCGCTGCGCTACAAGAACGTCGTCAACGACCCGGCGCCGGGTTCGGCGTGGGTTCCGGCGTTGGGTGACGGTGGTTCGGTGAGTGGTGCTGACGGCACGGCCTACACCTTCACCCGTACCGCCGCCGGCCATGTTCAGGTGACCGCCAAGTTTGCGGCCGGCAACTGGGCTACGGCCGATCTGACCAACGTCGTCGGCACGCCGGTCTCCGCGGGCGGAGCGCCCAGCGCGTTCGTTCAGAAGAACGGCACCGTCGGTGTGGTCAGTGCCAATGCTGCCAACGGCCATCTGCAGATCACCTACAAGAACACCTCCGACCAGTGGGCCACCAGCGATCTCACCAACCAGGTCGGCACCCCGGCGACGGACGGCGCTGTCAGCGCCACCACCGACCCTGACGGCACTCTCGCCATCTACTCCCGCGGTTCGGCCGACGGCGGTCATCTGAGTCTCACCGCCCTCCAGCCGAACGGCAGTTGGGCTACCGCCGATCTCACCAACGTCGTCGGCACGCCGGTCTCTGCGGGCGGAGCGCCCAGCGCGTTCGTTCAGAAGAACGGCACCGTCGGTGTGGTCAGTGCCAATGCCGCCAACGGTCATCTGCAGATCACCTACAAGAACACCTCCGGCCAGTGGGCCACCAGCGACCTCACCAACCAGGTCGGCACACCCGCCACCGACGGTGCCGTCAGCGCCACCACCGACCCCGACGGCACCCTCGCCATCTACTCCCGCAGCTCCCTCAACGGCGGCCACATCAACCTCACCGCCCTCCAACCGAACGGTCAGTGGGCCGCGGTCGACCTCACCAACATCGTCGGCACCCCCGCCAGCTGACCCCCCAACCAGACCGACGGTGAAACGGCCCGGCCCTGAAGAGGCCCTGTCCCATCATCAGTGGTAACGAAGCGTGACGGGCGTCGCTGACGGCTCATGCGAGATGTCAACGAGCTTGTGAGTGTGGTGTTTTCGGGATTACGGGGCAGCGCCCGGTGACCGGTGTGTCTCCCAATCACGGAAGAGCAGCTCATGAGCGCCGCCGGCGTCAGGGCGTCAGGGCGATCGTGGGAGCGAGGCGAGGATGGCGTCGAGGCCGAACTCGAAGACGTCCCGCTGGGTGAAGGTCGGGAAGTCGACGGTGGTGGCGTGCATCGCCGGGTACACCTCGGCCGGGAGGCGGGCCCACTGTTGGCGGACCCGTTCCCAGTGCTGCGGGTCCTCGTCCCAGACCCGGCGGACGGGGTAGAGCGTGGCGCAGCCGAGGACGAAGCGGATCAGCGTGGCGAGCAGGCCGATCGCCGTCCGGTGGTCGACCTGCAGTCGCGCCAGGCGGGCGTAGATCTGTTCGGACATGCGGGCCTCGACGTCGCCGACTCCGTCGGAGGGGGCGTTGATCTGCAGGAGGGCCGGGTGCGTGATGAACAGCTCGAAGTAGGCGTGCATCACCTGCCGGAGCCATGCGACGTCGTCGAGGTCGGGGTCGGGCCACTGGAATCGGCTCAGCAGTTCCGCGGTGACGGCGAGGAGGATCGCGTCCTTGTCGCGGAAGTGCGTGTAGAGCGACATCGGGCGGACGCCGAGGTGGTCGGCGAGCCGACGGATGGTCACCGCGTCCAGTCCGTCGCGGTCGATCAGTTCGATCGCCGCGTGGACGATGGCCTCGGGGCTGAGGGTGCCGCGGGGTGCGCGAGCGGGCGCTGTCTTGTGCCTGGGCGATGACATTGGGGTTCCTGATTCGTTCGGGACCGCAGTTCCATTAGCGTACCGTACGCTGTACTGTTCCTGGATCGAGACTGATTCCAGGAGGCCGGATGTCCACGAACGCACTCCCCGCCATTGCCTACGACCGAGCTGAGCGGATGCTGCTGCACAACCGATCCCGGCTCGCCCTGCGGGCCAAGGCGAAGCCCGTCTGGATCGGCGGCGGCGAGAGGTTCTGGTACCGGGTCGAGACCGAGCGGGGCGGCGAGTTCGTGCTGGTCGACCCCGCCGCCGGGACCCGGGGGCCGGCGTTCGACCCCGAACGGCTCGCCGCCGCGCTGGCGTCCGCCGCCGGCCAGCCGGTCCAGCCGTACGCACTGCCGTTCCGGGCGGTCGAGTTCGCGGACGGGACGGTCGCGTTCGACGCGTTCGGCGCGCGCTGGACCTGCCGGCTGGCCGACTACCGGTGCGCGCGGGACGAGAAGCACGCCGAACCCTCACCGCTGGAAGTCGCCTCGCCGGACAAGAAGTGGGCGGCGTTCCGCCGCGACCACGACCTGTGGGTGCGTTCGGCCGAGACGGGCGAGGAGTTCGCGCTCACCGCCGACGGCACCGCGGATCGCAGCTACGCGGCCCACCCCGACGCGGCGGTCCCCACGCACCTGCTCGGCAAGCTCGGTCTTGCGGACATGCCGCCGGCGCTGCTGTGGTCGCCGGACTCGGCGCGCATCCTCACCCACCGCACCGACCAGAGCGATGTCGCCCTGATGCACCTGGTCGAAGCCGTCCCGCCGGATGGCGGCCGGCCGCGCCTGCGCAGCTACCACTACCCGGTCCCCGGCGAGCCGATGACCTGCGGCGAGTGGATCGTCTTCGACGTCGCGTCCCGGACCGTGACACCCGCCAAGACCGACCCGTTCCTGCTGCCCTACATGTCACCTGTCACGCTGAAGAAGGCGTGGTGGGCCAAGGACAGCACGGCCGTCTACTACCTGGATCAGCCCCGTGACCTCCGGACGCTGCGGCTGCACGCACTCGACCCGGCGACCGGCGAGGTGCGCACCCTGGTCGAGGAGCACGGCGACACGCGGGTGGAGGCCGCGCAGGAGATCACCCAGAAGCCGATCGTGCACGTGCTCGCCGGCGGCCGCGAGACGCTGTGGTACTCCCAGCGCGACGGCTGGGGGCACCTGTACCGCTACGAGGACGGGGAACTGGTCGAACAGCTCACCCGAGGGCCGTTCGCGGTGCAGCAGATCGTGCACGTCGACGAGGCGGAACGGGTCGCGTACGCCGTCGTCTCAGGACTGGTCCAGGCCGACCCGTACCGACGGTCGCTGGTCCGGGTCGGCCTGGACGGCGGCGGGATCGCCAAGCTCACCGACGACGATCTGGACCACGTGATCACCGCGCCGGAACACGGCCGCTGGTTCGTCGACTCCGCGTCGACCGTCGACACCCCGCCGACGATCACCGTGCGTGACCGGGGCGGAGCCGTGCTGGTCGAGCTGGAACAGGCCGACATCACACCGCTGCTGGCCGCCGGCTGGACGCCGCCGGAGCGGGTCAGGACCCTGGCCGCCGACGGCGTCACCGAGATCTACGGCGTCCTCTACAAGCCCCACGGCTTCGACGCCGCGCAGCGCTACCCGGTGATCGACCACCCCTACCCGGGCCCGCAGATCCACCGGGTGGCGGCCTCCTTCGACCCGGGCGCCTACGGCTACGACGCCGAGGCGGTGGCGGCGCTGGGCTTCGCGGTGCTGGCCGTCGACGGCCGCGGAACGCCCGGCCGGGACAAGGCCTTCCACGACCACGCCCACCGCAACATGGGCAGCGCGGGTGCGCTCGAAGACCATGTCGCGGCGCTGCGCCAACTCGCGGAGGCGCGTCCGTGGCTGGACCTGGACCGGGTCGGCATCTTCGGCGTCTCCGGCGGGGGATTCACCACCGCCCGCGCCCTCCTGGCGTTCCCCGACTTCTACAAGGTCGGCGTGGCCGAGGCCGGCAACCACGACAACCGCCACTACCACGCGCTGTGGGCCGAGTCCTACGACGGACCGTTCGACCCGGACGCCGGGGCCCGGCTGTCCAACACCGAGCTGGCCGGGAACCTGGTCGGCAAACTACTGCTCGTCCACGGCGACATGGACGACAACGTGACACCGCATCTGACCATGCGGCTGGTCGACGCGCTGATCGACGCGAACAAGGACTTCGACCTGCTGATAGTCCCCGGCGTCGAGCACAGTTTCCTCGGCCGCAGCGGCTACGTCGCCCGCCGCCGTTGGGACTACCTGGTGCGCCACCTCATGCACCGCGAGCCGCCGGCCGGCTACCGGCTGGCGGACGTCCCGCTCTCCCTGGAACTGCTCGAAGCCCTCTTCAGCTGACGTGGAAAGGACCTTCCCCATGCCCACCTTCTCCGCCCGGGCCCGGCCCTTCTTCTTGAACCGCGAGTAGCCGCCGGCCCGGCCGACACGACGGCCCGGCCGGCGAGTCGAACCAGTTCCCGAACGCCGTGTCCGCATCGATGAACGCGGACTGGAACGCGTAGGTGGATACCTCATGCCACCGCGGACACGGCGCCGGCGGACCGTGGAACCCGTCTGCCGGATCGTCGGTCCGGGAGTCGCCTTCGATCGCGTCGAGGTGCTTCTTGATCGCGGCCTGCCCGGGAATCCGGACGTCGGCCTTCATCCTCGCCTCGGCCTCGCTCAGCCCACCTGCGACCAGCACCATCTCGTCGACGCCGGTCAGCCTTCGCCGGCGTTTCTTGACGATCTGCGGCTCGAAGCTGCCCTCACGGTCTCGGGGCACCTCGACCTCGACCGGGCCGGCGAGCACGTCGGCGGGTGCGACGGGGAGGTGGTGGCCGTAGGAGGTGTCCAGTTCCAGGTCCGTCATCAGGTCGGCGAATCGCCGACTCTCTCCCACGGCCTGACGGGGCTCATCAGAAGGAGCTGCTGCTTCCGGCGAAGGGGCTGGGCTCCGCCGAGGGGCTGAGCTCGCCCGGAGCGCTGGGCGCGGCCGGGGAACCGGGCGTGGCCGGGAGACTGGGTGTGGCCGAGGGGCTGAGCTCGTCCGAGCGGTTGGGCGTGGCCGAGGGGCTGGGTGCGGCCGAGGAAGCGGGCGTGGCCGAGGGGCTGAGCGCGTCCGAGCGGTTGGGCGTGGCCGAGGGGCTGAACTCGTCCGAGCGGCTCGGGTACGGCTGAGGGGCCGGCTGTGGCCGAGCGCCGGTGGGCGTGGCGGACGGGCTGGGTGAGGCTGAGGAACTGGGCTTGGCGGAGGAACTGGGCTTGGCGGAGGGGCTGGGCTTGGCGGAGGCGCTCGACGTTGCCGAGGGACTGGCCGAGGCCGAGGGGCTCGGGCGGGGGTCGTGGGGGCAGAGCACGTCGGGGTCTTTGAACCCGTAGCTCAGGCCCCAGTCCCTGTCGCAGCCGCCCCAGTAGGCTCTCACCCAGCCGCAGTAGGGGCCGCCGTAGCTGAAGCAACGGGGCACCGAGTCGTCCGAGTCCGGATCGGTGGAGGGTGACCAGGATGATTCGGCTTCGCTCTGCGAGGTGCCGAGGGCGTTGACCGTGCGGACCTGGGTGGTATCGGAACTCTGGGCCGTCCCGCCCGTGAAGAAGAGGGCCAGGCTGAAGGCTGAGGCGGAGGCCGCCACGATTGAAGCGGCGAGAGCGCGGCGGGTGGAGCGCATGACTGGTCCTCTTGGCTTCGTGGTCTGTGGCACGTGGGATTGCACTCCGGGCACGAGCACCGCCGCTGTGAGCGCCGGAGTTAAACATATGGTCGGAAGACAGTTCAATAGTCGGCGAAGCGCCGCTCAGGCGGCCTTGCCTCGGTTTTTCACTCGAAGAGACTCGCCTCGACCCACGTGCCGAGACCGCGCGCAGATCTTCGCCGACGGGGGCCTCTGCCGGGCCCGGTGACCGGCGATCGACACGGTCAACGCAGGGAGCGGATCGCCGGGCTCGTGGCGACCAGACCGGCGCACGCCAGGACGGCGCTGCCACAGACCAGGAACAGGGCCGTCGTGCCGTAGGGGAGCAGGGCGCCGGCGATCACGTAGGAGAACGGGTCGAACGCCACCGTGGCCAGCACGACGAGACTGAGCACTCGGCCCAGCAGTTGCTCGGGCACCCGCTCCTGCAGAGTGGCCACGACGACCACTCCGAGGAACCCGGACCCGAGGCCGATCAGCGAGACGACGGCGGTTGCGGCGACGACGTGGGTGACGGCGGCGAGTGCGGCCATGCCTGCGCCGATCGCCGCGACACCGCCGACCACGGTCCGGCCGCGCCGGGCGGGCGGCCGCCACCCGGCCATCAGCGAGCCGGCCAGTGAGCCGGCACCGAAACCGGAGAGCAGGATGCCCAGGGATCCCGCGCCGCCGAGGCGTTGATCGGCGAGCACCGCGCCGCCCACCAGCACGGGGCCCACGACCGCGATGTTGATCAGGGCGATGGCGGCCAGCATCCCTCGCACCAGTGGTTCGTGCCAGGCGTATCCCAAGCCCACGCCGAGGGCACGCGCACTGCTGAACTGCTCGCCGTCGACGGCGGCCGGACCGGCGTCGACCCCGGCACCTTCGCCACGTCGTACCACCCGGATCAGCGTGCTGAGGACGACGGCGGCCAACACGGCCATCGCCACGATCCCACCGAGCGTCGCGGCGAAGCCGACTGCGGCGATGCATCCGGCGGCCACCGCCGGGCCGACCAGGTCGCCCCCCGACTCCGCGCCCTGCACCAGCCCGTTGACCCGGGAGAGCTTGTCGGTCGGCACGACGGCGGGTAGCAACGCCAGGGCCGCCGGGAAGTACGCGGCGTCGGCGGCGCCGAGCAGGCCGCCGAGCAGCGCGACCGTCGTCAACGACGGTGAGGTGAAGGTGACCAGGGCGCCGAGGGCGAGCAGGACGGCGGCCCGGAGCCAGGCGGCGCCGGCCACGACACGGGCGGGACCGAGGCGGTCGACCAGTACTCCCGCAGGAGGCAGGAGCACCGCTCGCGGCAGCGCCACGGCCACCAGAACCAACCCCGTGGCGATTCCGGGTTCCGACAGGTCGAGCACGAAGAGCGTGAGCCAGACGATGAACAGAGCATCGACCACGGCCGCCAGCCCTTGACCCACGATCAGGCGGCGCAGGTGCGAATCGCCGAGCGGTTCGCGCGGAAGGGGCGGGGCAGTCGGCTCCGTTGTCATCGGTGGCTCTCCGGGGCTCGGGTACAGGGCATCAGCCATGGCGTGGCGGCGGCCCACCGGCAACGCCGGCGGGTCCGGCGCCGGGTGTCACTATGCGACGTGGGTGCCCCCATCGAAGAGCCGTCCCGGCGGCGGTCACCGGTGCTCGGCGACGTAGTTCACCGCGTCGCCGACGGTCCTCAACCCCGTGACCCGGTCGTCCGGGATCTTCACCTCGAACCTGTCCTCGACCGCCACGGCGATCTCCATCATGGCCAGGGAGTCGACGTCGAGGTCGTCGGTGAACGACGTCTCGGCGCTCACCTCGGCGGAGTCGATGCCGAGGACCTCCTCGACGATCTCGGCAATGGCGTTGAGGATGTCGATGTAGTCCACCACGGGTTCCTCTCTCTGGGGATGGGGATGGGGTCGGCGTCGATCATCGGTCGGTGAGGAGCCCCGGTGCGGCGAGCCCCGGTGGGGCGGGCCTCGGTGCGGCTGGCCTCGGCGGGGACGTCAGAGCCCGAGGCGTCGCCGGTAGGCGAGGAGGGTGCGCAGGAAGCCGTCCAGCTGCTCCTCGGTGTGGCCCGCGTGCGGGAACAGGCGCAGGAGCGCCTGGTTGCGTGAGACGGCCGGGTAGGAGAAGACGGGGACGAGGTAGCCGTCCTCGACGAACCACTCCCGCATCTGCAGGGCGGCGGCGTCGCTTCCGATCGGCACCGAGAGCATGTACGACTCGGTCGGCGTCGTCGCCGTGCCGGCCTCGTGCATCTGTTGGCGAAGGCGGGCGGCATGCGCCAGGTAGTCGTCGACGATCCCCGGAGTGCGGGCGAGGACGTCGATCGTGCGGTCGGCGGCGTAGGCGGTCGGCGGCTGGATGGCGGCCGTGAACATCGAGGTGCCGGAGAGCAGTTCGAAGGCGTCGATGGCCGCCGCCGGCCCGGCGATCGCGCCGCCTTCCAGACCGATGGCCTTCGACAGCGACACCATGACGAAGTCGGCCCGCTCCCGGATCGCGGCCGCCTCCCGGGCGTAGGGACGGTTCTCGGGTCCGTAGACCATGAAGCCGTTCGCATCGTCGATCATGCTGACGGCGCCGTGCCGGTCGCACTCGTCGAGGATCTCCACGATCGGCCCCATGGTGCCGTCGGCCGAATAGATGCTCTCGGCGATCACCACGGTCTTGCGGGTGCGGGCCCGGTCCAGGACGCGTGCCAGGTCGGAGACGTCGTTGTGCCGGAACGCGTGGACGTTGCGGCCGTAGTCAAGTCCCTGGAGGCCCTTCCAGATGCTCCAGTGGACGTCGCGGTCGACGACGAACACGGTGTCGTGGTTGCGCACCTCGATCCCGGCGTCGAAGTGCGCGGAACTGCTCATGGCGTGGACGAACCCGATGTTGGCCAGGAGCCCCGTGGCGAAGCTGATGGCTCGTTCCTTGCCGGTGTGACGGGCGATCGTCGCCTCCAGCACCTGGTGCGGGCGGCAGATCCCCTGGGTCATCCTGGACCCGCTGGTGCTCAGGCCGTGGGCGAGCGCCCCCTCCGCGAAATGACGCCGTACCGGGACGTGGCGCTCCAGATCGAGGAAGCTGATGCTGGCGAAGTTCACCAGCTCGCGGCCGTTGCGGACGATGGTCGGCCCGACCGGACCGTCCACCACCGGCGGGCGGTATGCCGTGTCGTGGGTGTTCGCCTCGACGAAGGCGGCGAAGGCCCACGGGGCCAGGCGGTCCGCGGACGGGCCGGCGGTGCGGGACGCGGTCATCGGATACCTCCGTGGATACCCCTGGCGTTGGCCGGGGGAGGAAATGGATCGCCCGTCATGGGGGTACCGCCTGTCGAGGGCTGGGGGAGGGCCAGGGGTGGGCGGGGCGCCGTCGAGGCGGTGTGCGGTCCTGGTAGGTGATGACCCGTCATGTGGTCGCACGCGGTGGCGATAGTGTGTGATCTGTGGCGGCCACCCATGTGAAGCGGGCGTTCAAGTACCGTTTCTATCCCACCGATTCGCAGGCGGCTGAGCTGTCGCGCACGTTCGGGTGCGTGCGGAAGGTCTACAACATGGCGTTGCAGGCCCGCACGGAGGCGTGGACGCTGCGTCAGGAGCGGGTCGGCTACAACGCCACCTCTGCGATGCTGACGGCGTGGAAGAAGGTCGAGGGGCTGGCCTACCTCTGCGAGGTGTCCAGCGTCCCGTTGCAGCAGGCGCTCAGGCACTTGCAGGGGGCGTTCGCCAACTTCTGGCAGAAGCGGGCCGGGTACCCGACGTTCAAGTCGCGGAAGAAGTCCCGTAAGTGCGCCGAGTACACCAGCTCGGCGTTCCGGTACCGGGACGGTCGGCTCACGCTGGCGAAGATGCGTCAGCCGCTTGACATCGTGTGGTCCCGTCCTCTGCCGGACGGGGTGGTGCCGACCACGGTCACCGTGTCGCTGGACGCGGCGGGGCGCTGGTTCGTCTCCTTGCTGTGCGTCGACCGGCCCGCCATGCCCGAGCCGGTCAACAGGGCCGTGGGCATCGACGCCGGTATCACCGCGCTGGTGACGCTCTCCACCGGAGAGAGGATCACCAACCCGAGGCACGAGCGCAAGGACCGCGAACGCCTCGCCAGGGCCCAGCGCGACCTTGCCCGCAAGGCCAGGGGCGACGGGGCGAACCGGGCCAAGGCCCGGTTGAAGGTCGGCAAGGCTTATGCCCGGATCGCCGACCGGCGCAGGGACTTCCTGCACAAGCTCACCACCCGACTCGTTCGTGAGAACCAAACGATCGTGATCGAGGATCTGGCCGTCCGGAACATGCTCAAGAACCGGACGCTCGCCCGCGTCATCAGTGACGCGGGCTGGAGTGAGATGCGGTCCATGCTGGAGTACAAGGCCGACTGGTACGGGCGGGATCTGGTGGTCGTGGACCGCTGGTTCCCCTCGTCCAAGCTGTGCTCGGCGTGCGGCACCTTGCGGGGCAGGATGCCGCTCGATGTCCGCGAGTGGACGTGTGACTGCGGGACGACCCATGACCGGGACGTCAACGCGGCGATCAACATTCTGGCCGCCGGACTGGCGGTTGCAGCCTGTGGAGACGGTGTAAGACCTCAACGGAGCACTCCGGGCGGGCGGTCGTCGATGAAGCAGGAAGTGGTCCCACCGCCGCGCTCACGCGCAGCGGCTCAGCCGCGAGGCTGAGGGGAATCCCCGTCCTTCAGGGCGGGGAGGATGTCAAGGCGATGTCTCTCCTCCACGATGGGCGCGGGGCGGTGAGGGCTCCAGGGCGGTGGCAAGGTGGCCGAGCGAGGCCGTTCCGGCCAGTTCGTCCGACGCGATACCGGTGAAGCCGAACCGGTGGAGCAGCGCCAGCAGACGGGGGACGGCGACCAGGGTGACTCCGTGGTCGGCCAGGCAACGGTTCATGTCCACGGCGTCAGGGCTGTCGGAGGGGCTGCCCGGCAGGCCGCCGGGTGTGACAGCGGCCACGGCGGCGGCCAGCGCCCGTTCGGCGTCTGTCGTGGGCGGGCGAGACGGGATACGCAGCGTTCCCGTGTCGGTGGTGGGGGTGGAGGACCGGCCGGATCCGGGGCCGGCCGGGGACAGGACGTAGCGGCCCGGGGCCGCGATGCCGGGCACTTCGTCGAGGTGGTCCAGGACGTGGCGGTGCAAGTCGTCGGGGGTGACACCGGGGGCGGTGCGAGCGTGTGCGACGAGGTGCGGTTCGCCTTGCCCCGCGGCGTCCCCGCTGGGCGCCACCGTCACGTCGAGCACTCCGGGATGGCCGCGCAGCACGTCCTCGACCTTGGCCGGGCACACCCACCCCTGCGGGGCGCGCCACCATCCGGAGGCGGCCGGTGTCAGCGGGCGCGCCGGAACCGGGCACTCGGCACCGCCGGCGAGCGCGCGCAGGAAGGCGCACAGACGGACGGGCAACGCCACGGCCTGCCCGGCGTCGAGCAGGTGGTCCCCGACGGTGACATCGAGGGTGACGAACCCCGCGTCGAGGCTGAGGTCGACGTAGAGCGTGTCGCAGGGCTCGTCGGGCGCGCTGCGGATCCAGGTGGCGGACGCGTCCGGCAAAGTGTCGTGCGCGGGGACCAGGTACCCGGGGACCAGGTAGTCGCGCGGCCACGAGTAGCAGTTGTACTCGATGGTCGGTACGGTCACGACACCGAGGCGACGGTGCATCCGCGCCTCGGCGGCGACCAGTTCCGCGGGGCGCCACTGACCGTGCCGGTAGGCGGCGGCGGAGGCGGCGGCCACCGAGGCGGCCACCTCGCCGAACGCCGCGCCCGGGCGGAGGTCGATCTGCACCGGAACCGTCAGGGCCCGGACGCCGACGCTGTTGCGCAGAGCGGCCCGGGCCCGGTTGGAGACGACCACGGACGCGAGGAACCGGTGTTCACCGGTGCGGCCGGCGACGTCGTGGGCCAGCGCCGCGAGCACGACGACCTCCGGGCTGACCCGATGGCGCCGGGCGACGCGGTGGAGATCGTCGTACGCACCCACCGAGCGGTGCTGGAGGCGGTGGCGCCCGGCGCCGTCGTCGGCCCCGCCGAACGGGGCCAGCACGCCGGTCGGATTGCTCGCGCGACGCGCGAGCCACTCGCGCTCCGCCGCGCGGGCGCGTTCCAGGGGCTGGGCGGCGACCGTGTCGAGCGGGTGCACGGGCGCCTCCGCCGGCGCGCCGACGCCGCGCAGTTGATCGTGCAGTTGGTCGTGCAACTGGTTGATCAGTACCGCCAGCCCCCAGCCGTCGATCAGCACGTGGTGGGCGGCCAGCAGGACCGCACGCGGCCTTCCCGCCACGAGCAGCACCCTGGCGAGCCAGGGCGGATTCCGCTCGGGATCGATCGGGCGGGCGGCCAGCGCCGCGGTGGCGGCCTCCAGGGTGCCGGCATCGACGGCGGGGACGTCGAGGTGGTCGACCGGCAGCGGGGCCCAGTCCGCGTGGTGGACGTGCTGGATCGGGCGGAGCGGGTCGACCGTGGTGCGCAGCGCCTCGTGACGGGCGGTGAGGGAGGCGAGTGCCACGTGGACGTCGGCGAGGGTTGCCGGGGGCGGGACGTGGCAGTGGTCGGCGAGCGGCGTCGGGTTCACCCGCCGTGCTGCGGGAATGGTGCGTTCGAACCAGTGCCACTGCTGGACCCAGGTCAGCGGCCCGCTGCGGGTGACGGCGGCGGCGCTCGGGGTCGGCTCCGGGAGGCGGTCCACGGCCGGGCCCTCACACCGCTCGGACCACGAGAGCGGCATTGTGGCCGCCGAAGCCGAACGAGTTGCTGAGAGCGATCCGCATCCGCTCGTGGTGCTGCGCCCGGTGCGGCACGAAGTTGATGTCCGGGTCGATCGGCTCGTCGCAGTTGATGGTCGGCGGGACGTCACCCGTGCGCAGGACCTGGATCGAGGCCACGAGCTCGACCGCTCCGGCGGCACCGATCATGTGCCCCGTCATCGACTTGGTGGAGCTGACCGGGATCCGGGTGACACGATCACCCAGCACCTTGCGCAGGACGGCCGTCTCGGTGGCGTCGTTCAGCACCGTTCCGGTGCCGTGCGCGTTGACGTAGTCCACGTCCGCCCCCGTGATCCCCGCGTCGCGCAGCGCCGCCTCGACGGCGAGGCACGCGCCCCGCCCCTGCGGGTGCGGGGCGGTCCAGTGATGAGCGTCGGAACTCGCTCCGTAACCCGCGAGTTCGGCCAGAGCCGTCGCCCCTCGCCGGTCGGCCACCTCGGCGGCCTCCAGCACCACCACGGCGGCTCCCTCGCTCATCACGAACCCGTCGCGGTGCGCGTCGAACGGCCGGCACGCCGCAGTCGGGTCGTCGTTGCGCCTGGACAGCGCGCGGGCGTTGCCGCTGCCCGCGAGGTCGACGGTGGTGACGCAGGCGTCGGCGCCGCCGACCAGGACGACGTCCGCCTCCCCGTTGCCGATCATGCGCATCCCCGCGCCCACCGCGTCCGCGCCGCTGGCGCACGCCGTGCTCTGGGCCCGGCTGGGCCCCTGGGTGCCGAGACGCATGCTGATCTCGCAGGCAGCGCTGTCCATGGCGGTGGTGACCTGGGTGAACGGGCTGATGCCCCGCGGCCCTTTGTCGCGCAGGATGTTCGCGGCGCGGTAGATCGACCCGACCGGGCCGTAGCCACTGCCGATGATCACGGCGACCCGCGGCGCCAGGCGGTCGTCGACGACGAGTCCGGCGTGCTCGCACGCCTCCAGCGCCGCGGCGAGGGCGTACTGCGCGTACGGGTCGGCGCGGCGGCTGACCGTCGGCGGCATGTAGCGGCCGGGTGTGAAGCCGCGCACCTGGCCGCCGATCCGGACTCCGAGACCGGTCACGTCGATCGCGTCCACGGTGGCGATGCCGCTGCGGCCGGCGAGCATCGCCGTCCAGGTCTCGCCGACACTGTGGCCGAGCGGCGTCACCGCCCCGTACCCGGTGACTACCACCTGGCGCCGGGGCCGGCTGCGCCCGGCGTCGCCCCGCTCTCCTGCGTTCGTCACTGGGGAACCACCTCGGCTGCGTTCGTCACTGGGGAACCACCTCGGCGTCGCGGATGCAGGGGAGGATGTCGTCGGGCGCGACCGGCACCATGAGCACGGCCGTGCCTCCCCGGGAGCAGAATCGCCGCGCGGCAAGGATCTCAGCGGTCAGCGCGGCCTTGTCGCGCAGCACTCGACAGTGGACGTCCGGACCGTCCACCACGGG
This sequence comes from Kitasatospora sp. NPDC058492, assembly GCF_042720685.1. Lineage (NCBI taxonomy): Bacteria > Bacillati > Actinomycetota > Actinomycetes > Kitasatosporales > Streptomycetaceae > Kitasatospora > Kitasatospora sp. NPDC058492. The sequence goes on along the minus strand of NZ_JBHXMU010000001.1, from coordinate 122,928 downwards.
CGGCGGCGCGCCCGGGCGGGCGAAGGGGTGGCGTTCGGCGTCGAGGCCGAGGCGGGCGCGTTGGGCGTCCAGCCAGCCGTAGCCGCCGTTGCACAGCACCACGTACAGCACGCCGCCGTGGGCCGGAGCGGTGACGGCGATGTCCGCGCGGGCCGCGAGGAACGCGCCGTCCCCGATGAACGCGGTGACCTCGTGGTCCGGGGCGGCCCGCTTGACCCCGATGGCCGCGGCCGCGCCGAAGCCCAGGGGGGTCTGCTCCGACGGTACGACGGACCCGCCACCGACGTGGAAGGGGAAGCCGTAGGACCACATGTCCTGCAGCCCGTTCTCCTGGACCAGCACGCGGGGCTCGCCGGCGGTGGCGTCGAGCTCGGCGAGCAGCTCGGCGATGCGGATCCCCGGCAGCGTCGCCGCGCGGGCCAGTTCCGCCTCCACCTCAAGCGACATGGCCTTGCGGGCGTCGGCGATCCTGTTCGCCCACACCTCGGTCGCGGCCGCGCGCTCGGCCTCGCCGCCTTCCTCCAGCGCCCGCGACCAGCCGAGCACGGCGTGCCGGGCGTCCCCGAGCACCCGCGGGCCCGCGAACTCGGCCGACAGGCCGCCCGGATCCACGTTGACCTGCACCACCGCGACCGGGGGCCAGGGTGTCCCGCCTTGGACGACCGTCTCCTCCAGCCGCCCGGCGAGCGATACCACCAGGTCGCAGGACGACCACAGTTCGCGGGCGGGGGCCGCGGCGTAGAGGCCCGCCACGCCGCAGAACAGCGGGTGGTGCTCGTCGACGGCACCGCGGCCGGACGCGGTGGTGAAGAGCGCCGCGCCGAGGCGTTCGGCGAAGCGCTCGACCACGCCGCCGCCGTTGCGGTGCCGCATTCCGCCGCCCACCAGCACCACCGGACGCCGGCTCTCGCGGATCGCCGCCAGGGCCGGCCCGGGCGTCACGGGAACGGATTCGAGGACCAGTGGTTCGGGCAGCGTCGGCCACGCTCCGGTGACGAGGACCTCCGCCGTGCGGACGTCATCGGGTACCTCCAGGTACACGGGTCCGGGTGGCGGCCCCAACGCCCGGGTCAGCGCCGTCACCGTCGCGGGGACGACCCGGTCCGGATGCCCCACCCGGTGTGCCCACCGCACGAGCGGCGCTGTCACGGCGACCTGGTCGAGTTCCTGGAATCCGCCGCTGCCCCGGCGGCGTTCCGGCACGCCGGCGGCGAGCACGAGGACGGGTGCACCGGACTCCCGCGCTTCGAGCAGTCCCGTGGCCGCGTGTGTGACAGCCGGCCCCTTGCCCAGTGCGCACACGGCGAGCCGGCCCGACTGCAGTGCGTAACCGGTCGCCATGTACATCGCGTTGCGCTGGTCACGGCACGGCACGAGGTCCAGTCCGGCGGCGTCGAGGGCGCGGAGCAGCTCCAGATCGTCGCCGGGCAACCCGAAGCAGGTGTCCACCCCGTTGGCCACCAGCAGGTCGACGATCGCGGACCACGCGTCGGCGTACCGTTTGCTCACCTGGCTCACCTGGCTCACCTGGCTCACTTCCCGCTCACCGTGACGGGGGCAGCCGTCGGGAGGGTCTGTGCCACGGCCTGCGACATGAGCAGCGGTTCGGCGTGCCGCTCGCCGCCGTAGGAGATGTAGTTCGCCCGCATCCCGAATCCGCCGAACGGGCGGTTGCCGTCCTCGGCGTCGAGCAGCGTGTGGTCGACACAGGTCTGGTGACGCCTGGCCAGGACATCCACCGTCTGCGGATCGTTCCCGTAGACCATCGCTCCCAGCGCACGCTCGCTGAAGTAGGGGTTCGACAGCCGCTCACGCAACAGCCTCGCGCTGGGATAGGCCACGACGTTGAACACCGGGGCGAACATCTCTTCGAGGGGGATCTTGTCGTCGAAGCCCCAGAGCAGCACGGTCGGCTCGATCTTGCGGGACGGCAGGTCGATGCGCCCGCCGTGCCGGATGCGACGTGCGTGGTGCACCAGGTAGCCCGAGCAGTTCACCAGCGCCGAGTCGTAGAAGATCGGGCCGTAGTCGGCGGCGGGGTCGCCGTTCCGTCCGAATCGCAGCGAAGCCAGTTCGGCGGACAGCAGGTCGACGAAGTCCTCGGTGCGGCCCTTCGGCGTGAACACGACGTCGGGACCGAAACAGTCCTGGCCCGAGTTGTAGAGCCGGATCCTCGTGAGGTCGTGCACGGCGCGGGTGAGATCGGCGTCGGGTGCGATCACGAAGGGGTTGATGCCGTTACCGAAGAAGAGGAGGAGTTGGTCTTCCGCCAGCCCCTCGCGGATGGTCTCGGCATTGACGTAATTGCCGGTGAAGACGACAAGGTCCGCCTCGCGTACCGGCCCTGTCACGAATTTGCGCTGACTGAGCTCGGAAAGGCTGATGGGCAGGCCGTGAACCGGTGCCAGCAGGTCGTGCAGGCGCTGCACCTGGCTTTTGATCTCGGAGGACGGCCGAAAGGTGATTCTTTCGCTGTAAAGGGATGCTATGAGCATGTAGAGCGCGTAGGAATGGAGCGGCATGTTGGAGGGCATGAAGACCGCGACCCGAGGCACGCAGCCGGGCCGGACGCGACGGATCTCCTCCTCAGCTCCGTCCAGGGTGGCGAGGAACGAGCGGATCTCCGCGCCGGCGGTGTGGTGGGGCGAGATCTCGGTGAGGATTCCCATCACCGCGTCCTCGTTGTCGGCCACGTACCGGCGCACTGCGCGCAGCGCGTCGACCCGGTCGGCGAAGGGGATGCGGTAGCCGCTCGCACCGGCGGCCGCACCGGTGGTCGGGTCGGTGGTCGGGTCGGACGCGGTGCCGTCGGTGGTCGTCCTGGGCGATGCGGACAGCGAGCTCATGGCGATCTTCTCCAGAACGGCCCGGTCGGGCTTTCCCGTGTTCGTGAGGGGCAGCGAGGGAAGCACGACGATGTGGTCGGGCTGCTCGTAGCGGGCGAGCACAGGGCGCAGCAGCCGTTTCCAGTGCGCGGGCTCGTGAGCGTCCGGGTCCGCGATCACGAACACCAGGCGACAGCCCAGACGCGCGTCGGGGACCGCGACGACCTCCGTCTGCGCGCCGGCCGACTCGGCCAGCTTGGCAAGGTGGTCGGGATAGAGCGTGTGACCGTCACGGTGTGCGGCGTGCTTGCGCCCGACCGGGAAGACGCGGCCGGCGTCGTCGACCAGGCCGATGTCGCCGGTGCGGTGAACGGGGCTCGAAACCGGAACGATCTCACCGTCGGCGCCGAGGTGGCCGGTCATCAGGCCGTCACTGCGGACGACGAGCTCGCCGAGCCGGCCGTGGGGGAGCGGCCTGCCGTGGTCGTCGTGGACTTCGACGACCACACCGGGCAGCGGCGTGCCGCACCCGACCGGATCGGTCGGGGGCGCCAGCGCGATGTTTCCGGCCTCGGTCGCTCCGTAGCCGTCGAGCAGGTGCCGGCCCGTGCGGGCGTGGAACCGGGCCGCCAGGCTGCTCCCCAGCGGCGCGCCGCCCACGCACCAGGCCCGTACCGTCTCCAGCGCGTTCACGAGGGCCGGGCGACGGTCGAGCAGGTTGAGCAGGCTGTAGTAGGTCGACGGGGCCCCGTCGACGACGGAGAGGCCGTGGTCGACGCCGACCGCGAGCGCATGGTCCAGGCGCGTGGTCGGCCCGTAGACCACGAGCGTGCCTCCGCCCAGCCACCAGCAGAGGACCAGTGACAGACCGTACTGGTGGGAGTACGGCAGGATGGGCAGGAAGACGTCGTCAGGCCGGTACCCCATGCGTTCCGCACTGAGCGCGAGGTTGTCCAGAATCGAACGGCCGGAGCGAACGATGCCTTTGGGGCTGCCGGTCGTACCCGACGACCAGGAGATCGCGGCGTCCTGGCGCCGTGCCCAGCTCGCGACATCGGGCACGGCCGCGGTGTCCGAAGCGGGGCGCGGCGCGGCGGTGCGGCCCGTACCGTCGCCGATTTCGAGCACCACGCGCGCCTGGGCGCGGATCTTCGACCGCTGTGACGGGGTGGCGCGATGATCGGCCAGGACCACCGAAGCGTCGAGGTGAATGAGCGCGAGCAGCGCGACGACCCATTCCGGGGAATTGGCCCCGCTCATCATCACCCGCGAACCGGGTTCGACGCCACGGCGTGCAAGAAGTTCGGTGGCGGCGAATACGCGGGCCACGATTTCGTCGGTCTCCCAGATGCGCCCGTCGGGCGAGATCATTCTCCTGGAAACGGGCAACTTGTGCTCCTCAAAACCAGGTGGTTCAAATTGACTGTCCCATAACTGCAGAACGGTGTCGAGTGCTTCGACGAAATTCCGCTACCTGTGCAGGGTGATTGGGTGTGCAGTGACGAAAGGGGCATATGAGGATTGAGGTATTCTCAATAGAAATAATTTTATATGGCTATTGAGGGCGAGGTTGGCCCCGCCACCCCGGGCCGCGCTCCGGCCCGCCTCGGCTCAGCCCAGGGCATCCACCAGGGCGGTGACGTAGGTGTCCAGCCGCTGCTCCACGGCTCGTGTCGTCAGCTCCGTCCTCCCTGCCTCCCGCCAGGGCTGCGCCACCGACCGCACCTCCTCCGAGCACGCCAGTCCGTCCCGCACCCGCCAGTACAGCCGCTCGCTCGCGGTCGCGGCCAGCACCCCGCCGGCCTCCTCGTACGCCTCGGCGAACCGCTGACCCCACGCCGGGCCGTGCAGCAGCGCGAGATTGGTGGAGCAGTGCGCCACGTCGAGATCCGCCGGGCCCCAGGAGGCCGCCGCCCAGTCGACGACGCCGGTGATTCGCGCACCAGCCGGCCCCGGGGGCGGTACGTCGAACAGCACGTTGCCGGGTTGGAAGTCCCGGTGCAGGAACCGCCCTTCACCGGGCGGCACTGGCCTGCGGATCACGTCGATCGCCGCGGCCCATGCCGCCGCGTCGGCGTCCTTCGGCACCACGACGGTGTCGGCGGTCGTCAACGTCACATAATCCCGGGGCCGTTCGGCCGGTCGCAGCGCGTGGATCGCCACGAGCTGACGGGCCAGGAGGGGGAGACGCGCCTCCACCCCCTCGTCGTCGAGGACCGTCCGGCCCGCCAGATGTGTCATGAGGAGCGACGGATACTCGCACTGCGCGGCGCTCGGATCAACCGCGACCAGCGCGGGAGCCGGCACGCCGGTCCCCGCCAGTAGGGTCAGGGCGCCGGCCTCCCTGCCCAGCCAGTCCTCGGCGCGCTCCACGGAGGACGGGTCGACGAAACTCCGCAGCACCAGGTCGCGGGTGCCTCCGTCCCGCGTGCCGATGGTCAGCCTCCGCATTTCGGCGGTGATGCCGCCGTGCAGCGCCTCGATTCCGACGATCCGTTCGCCGACCTCCAGGTGCCGGCGCACCCAAGCCAGCGTCAACGGTCGGACGGCTGACGCTTCGTCATCGTTGGTCACCGTGCCACCTCATCATCCGGGCAGCAGCGCGCGCAAAGGACTTCGGCGGCATGACGGTCAACGGTCAGCCGCAGGCAGCCGCGGTTCCGCCGGACGGTGAGGTCCCCCGATCGCGGCGGTACCGTCCGTGACAGCCTCCTGGCCTTCGACGATGGACGTCAGGCCGTCGAGGAGTGTCTTGAGGCCGAATTCGAAGAGCGCGTCGAGGCGCAGGTCGTAGCCGTCCTCGAAGGCTCCGACCACCTTGGTGAAGGCCGGGAAGCGGCCGGATTCCACCAGTTCCTGGAGGGCGGGCGCGCGGCTGTCCATCCACTGGTCTTCCGACTGGCCCGTGGCGGCTTCGGCGTGCGCCTCCATCTCCAGGTGCACCGCCAGGCCCTGGACATGGCTGTAGAGCAGGACGTGGATGTCGAACAGCGTCGTGGGGTCGAGTCCGTGGCCGTCGAGGGCGCTCAGCACCCACTCGCCGTGGACCATCAGATTGGGCACGAGCAGTGGGCGCGTGAGGGAACCGAGCTGGGCCAGCCACGGGTGCTGCCGGTACAGGCTCCACAGGGTCCGGGCGCCCAGTTCGATGCGGGTACGCCAATCCTCGGGGGCGTCCGCGGGGTAGGACTCCTCGCCTACTGGTTGCGCCGCCACGGCTTCGCGCCCACTGTCGTCGAACGCGCTCCAGGCCAACGCCCCGGCGGACAGGCCGTGGACATCCGCGGTGTCGCGCTGGAAGTCGTGGAGCGGATGGGCCTGCTGGACCAGGCGAGCCGCGTACGGACCCGGATGCGCGGCATGTCGATCCTCGGCCCCGACGGCCGCGAGGTCGACCGCTCCACCGAGGCGACCTTCAGCAGCGGACGGCTCGACAGCGAAGACATCGAGGTGCTGCGCGAGGACCTGGTGAGGATGGTGTACGAGCACACGCGCGCAGGCGTCGAGTACCTCTTCGGCGACAGCATCGCCGCGCTCGACGAGGACGACACCGGCGTGCGTGTCGACTTCGCGCACGGACCGTCCCGCAGCTTCGACCTCGTGGTCGGGGCTGACGGCCTGCACTCCACCGTACGGCGCCTGGCCTTCGGGCCGGAGAAGCGTTTCGCCCACCACCTGGGCAGCTGCCTCTCGGTGTTCAGCGCGGACAACTTCCTCGCCCTGGACAACTGGCAGGTGTGGCTGCGGGACGGCGACGCGGGCTTCGGCATCATGCCCGTACGCGACAACACCGAACTCAGGATCGCCTTCGGCTTCGAGTCCGCCCCCCTCACCCACGACCTCCGCGGCGGCGGCGCCCTCCGGCAGCTCGTCGTGGACAAGCTCGCGTCGATGCGATGGGAAGGGACCCGCTTGGCCGAGGCCGCCCGGAAGGCCCCCGACTTCTACTGCGACGCCATGGCCCAGATCCGCATGGACCCGTGGTCGCGGGGCCGGGTGACCCTGCTCGGAGACGCCGGCTACTGCCCTTCCCCTCTCTCGGGGCAGGGCACCAGCCTGGCCCTCGTGGGCGCCCACGTGCTGGCCGACTGCCTTGCCCGGGCCGGCGGCGACCACCGCGCCGCATATGCCCGCTACGAGCGGCGGATGCGCCCCTTGGTCACCCTCAACCAGGCCCTGGCCACTGAGAACCCCGGCGGGCCCGCCTCGGACGAATCCGTCGCGCACGCCAAGAACGCACTCTCACTGGACGGCTGAGCCCTGCCCCGAACGGACACCGAGGCCGACAGGGGACGGCTTGAAGCAGCCGCGAGTGCCGCTGTTCGCGCGGTGCGTCGAGGCCTGCCCGGCGCAGGCGTCGGCCCCCTCTACCAGGAGGGGGCCTCTACTGCTCCTGCGACTTACACTCTCGTTCTTGACGCCTGCAATGCTTGCGTTGGTGCCGTCCGTGCTCACTGGCCGGACGGAGCGTCGCGTACGACGCGGCGTGATGTTGTTCCGAGAGCGACCCCCGCTGGGGCCTCCGTCCGTGCGCAGTCGGATCGGACGGTTCGTTTCACCCGGGTTTGCTCGGGGTGGGGCCGCTCCTCCGGATGGGGCGGTGATGCTCCCGAGCTCCCTGCTTTCCGTGGGGCTCTCGCCCTACACGGCTTCCAGGGGACAGTTCCAGCCTGCGCCTTGCCGGCCGCGGAGGCAACCCCAGCAGGGCCTTCGCCGAAGGTGACGGCGGAAGGGCGCGGCGCCGCCGGGCCGCGCGTAGGCGAACAGTTGACCGGGCTTGGGCTTTCAGCCGGTGGGGGTGCCGATCTGGTCGCGTTCGAGCGCGGAGCGCAGCCGGCGGAGGGCCAGGGCGGCGGCTGCCGTCGTGGACTGGTCGAGGGTGCCTTCGACCAGTTCGCTCAGGCCCGCGGTGAAGGTCGCCTCGGCGGCGGCGAGGAGCTGGGAGCCGTCGTCGGTCAGGGCCAGGAGTGAGGACCGGCGGTCCGCCGGGTTGGCCTGGCGGACGATCCAGCCCTGCTTCTCCAGGCGGTCGACGCCCTTGCTGGTCGCGCCGGCTCCGATGGCGAACTCCGCGGCGAGGTCGGCCACCCGGGCCCCCGGGTGCTCGCGCAGGAACCGCAGGAATTCGAACTGCGACGTCACGATGCCGTGCCGCTCGCGCAGGCGGTCGTTCAGCGCGTTGTACAGGCGTGTCTCGCAGCGGACGAGATCCGCGAAGAATCCCTGGAGGTCGGCGGCGCCATCCGATGTATATTCCACGGCATATAGTGTAGAGGAAGCCATTTCATAGGAGGAACGCAGATGAGCAAGGAACAGCTCGCCAAGATCGACGCGATGCTCCGCCGGCCCCGACCGGAGGGCCAACGCTCCGTCGAGGAGCTGCGCGCCGGGTTCAGGGCGCTCATGGACACGATGATCGTGCCGGACGACGTCCGCACCGATCAGACCGCGCTCGCCGCCCGGCCCGCCCTGCACGTCACACCGGACAACGGCGCGCGCCCGGGCACGATCCTGTACTTCCACGGTGGCGGCTTCGTCTTCGGCTCTCCCGAGACCGCGCTGTCGCTGACCGCGCAGCTCGTCTCGAAGACCGGGCTCGACGCGTACTCGGTGGACTACCGGCTGGCCCCCGAGCACCCGTTCCCGGCTGGCCTGGAAGACAACCTGAGCGCCTACCGCGCCCTCCTCGACAGCGGCCTGGACCCGTCCGCCATCGCGTTCGCCGGGGACTCCGCCGGCGGCGGTTTCGCGGTCACCACCGCCCTCGCCGCCCGCGACGCGGGCCTGCCGCTGCCCGCCGCGATCGTGGTCTTCTCCCCGGGCCTGGACGCCACCCGGAGCGGGGAGAGCATGACGACCAAGGAGGGCATCGACCCGATCTTCACCCGCGAGGCCGTCACGCACACCGGGGCCATGTACCTCGCCGGCCAGGACCCCGAGCAGCCCCTCCTCAGCCCGGCCCTCTTCGCCGACCTGACCGGCTTCCCCCCGCTCCTCATCCAGGTGGGCGCCAACGAGATCCTCCTCGACGACTCCACCCGCCTCGCCACCCGCGCACGCGACGCCGGAGTCGACGTCATCCTCGACATCACCGCCGACGCCCCCCACGTCTTCCAGGCCTTCGCCGGCGGCACCCTGGACGAAGCCGACCAGGCACTCGACCGCGCCGCCCTCTTCCTCACCCAGCGCATCGCCACTCCCTGACGCCCCGCGCCCTCACCGGCCGCCTGCCTGCCGGCCTCCAGGCCCTCCTCGCCGGGGGGACCAGTTCAGCAGCCGGGCCGGGTTCACGGTGACGGCGGCGTGCAGGACCGACGGGTCGACGTGCGCGGCCGGCCAGGCGAGGCAGTCGGCGAACGTCCTGTTGTGTTCGTGGCGGGTCCAGGGCCAGTCGCTGCCCCACAGCAGGCGCTGGTGGCCCGCTTCCTCCAGCACGCGTTGCAGCATGCGGCCGGGCGCGTCGGGGGCGCAGCGGTAGGGCGCGGAGGCCTTGATCCACACGTGGTCGCGCGTGGCCAGATCCAGTACCGCGCGGTCGGTGCCCTCGGATGCGCCCGGCAGGCCGAGGTGGTCGATCACCACGGGGGACGGCCAGCTGCGGAGGGCGGGTGCGATCGCCGCCCACTGTTCGCCCGCCGCGTGCACCTCCAGGTGCTGCCCGCGCTCGGCCAGCAACGCGGCCACCTGTCGCCAGTGCGGCCCGGCCAGGTCGGGCACCCGCCGGCCGATCAGGTTGAGGCGGATGCCCGCGACGCCGTCGAGGGCGAGCGGGGCGAGCGCGTCCGGCCGACAGGGCCGGTCGTGGTCCAGCGCGATGACGGCGCGGAACCTGGCGGGGTGCCGGGCCAGGCGGTCGAGCAGGAAGTCGTTGCGCGATCCCAGGAAGCTCGGCTGGACGAGGACCGCGCCGCCGATGCCGTGCCGGTCGAGCAGTGCCAGGTACGTTGCCGGGAGGGCGTCGTATTCCGGCACGTAGCGGGGGCGGTCGGCCCTGGGCAGGCCGCGGTGGAACACGTGGGCGTGGGTGTCCACCGACTCCACCGGCTGCACCGACTCGGCCGATTCGCAGATCACCCGCGGATGGTAGGCCGGGGGCCTCTGGTCCGGGGGCCCCTGGACCTTCACCTGACTGACTGTCATATTGGCCTGCATGTTCGACGACGTACTGACGTGCTCACGTTCAGGTCGGTCGGCGCCGCGGGGGCGCTGCCGCTGCGCCGCGCCGGTCGTTGGTTCCCTCCGGCACCGCACGGACCTCAGGTAAGGAGCGAGCATGCGCCAGTGGTACCGCTCGGCAACGCCCGCGGGCCGACGGGCGTTCTGGGCCACCTTCGGCGGCTGGGCGCTGGAAGGGGCCGACGCGCAGATCTACGGCCTGGTGCTGCCGACCCTCACCGCGCTGTGGCATCTCACCAGCGGCCAGGGCGGGTTGGCCTCCTCGGTCACCCTGGTCTGCACCGCGCTCGGCGGCTGGCTGGCCGGGGCGGCCTCCGACCGGTGGGACCGGGTGGCCGTCCTGCGCTTCACCATCGCCTGGTACGCGGTGGCGACCGCGCTCGTCGGCTTCGCCAACGGCTTCGAGTCCCTGCTGGCCTTCCGCTGCCTGCAGGGCATCGGCTTCGGCGGTGAGTGGGCCGCGGGCGCGGTGCTGATCAGCGAGTACGTGACCACGCGGTACCGGGGCAGGGCCCTCGGGGCGGTGCAGAGCGGGTGGGCCGTCGGCTGGGCCCTCACCCTCGCCGCCTACTCGGTGCTGGTCACCGTCCTGCCGCAGGCCTGGGCGTGGCGGGCGATGTTCTGGCTCGGCGTGCTGCCCGCCCTGCTGGTGCTCGCCCTCCGCCGTGGGATCGCCGACCCCACGGCCGACCAGCGGCGGCGGGAGAAGGCGTCGCCGACGGAGATCTTCCGCCCCGGCCTGCTGAGGATCACCGTGTTCGGCGCCCTGCTCGGGCTCGGCAGCCACGGCGGCTACTACGCCCTCACCACTTTCCTGCCCACCTACCTCCACACCACCCGGCACCTGTCGGTGATGAGCAGCAGCGGGCACCTCGCCGTCTTCATCGCCGGCTCGTTCCTCGGCTACCTCGCATCCGGGTGGCTCTCCGACCGGATCGGCCGCCGCCGCAACGTCGTCCTCTTCGCCGTGTGCTGCCTCGTGACCCTCATTCCCTACCTGCTGCTGCCACTCGGCGATCTCGGCACCCTCATCGCGGGCGCGCCGCTCGGGTTCTTCTCGGCCGGCATCCCCGGCGGACTGGGCGCCCTGTTCGCGGAGTTGTACCCCACCCGCGTCCGGGGTGCCGGGCAGGGCTTCTGCTACAATCTGGGCCGCATCGTCAGCGCCGCGTTCCCCGCCCTCGTCGGCTACCTCTCCGGACGCTTCGGACTCGCGGCGAGCATCGCCCTCTTCGCGGGGCTCGCCTACGTCCTGGCCGCCATCGCCGCCACCTGCCTCCCCGAGACCCGAGACCGCGAACTGCCCCACGACCCGGCCCCCGCCGCCCATCCGGAGCACATCGCCGGCTGACCACACCCCTTCGGCCCGGGCGTGCTCCTCCTCCCCGTACACCAGGCAACCGTCCCGTGGCGGCCGCCGTGTCCCGCAGAGCGAGAAGCCGTCGGGCCGGTTCGCGCAGCCGGGACGGTTTCCGTGGGCTTCAGGATGGCACGATGGCGAACTCCGTGAAGCGTGGGGCAGTTCAATCCAATGTTGCGGAGAGTAGTCACCCGTTAGGTGCCTGGCGAGGGCGGGAGCGGCCAGGTCGGGATAGGAATCGTGTGGTGGCCCTACCGGGCACTACCGCCAGCCGTTCTACCTGCTGGTCTGCCTGGCCGATGGCAGCGGAGGGCGGTTCGGCCTCATCGAGGTCTGAGCCCCGCCCACCGGCAGGCCGGGCCTCCCGGCCCGGACGTGAAAACGGTGGACGCCTCTTCGGCCACGCGGGGATCCGACCCGTCCGAGGTCGCCTCCACCGGGGCCGGAGCGGTCCTTCGCGACGCCCTCCCCGACTCCGTCGCGAAGGGGCCCGCCCCGCTCGGACCAGCCCCGCCTCTCTCGACGTCGCTGCCCGACGGTGACGGCGCACGTCGCCGACAACGACCGCGAACAGGAAGACCCATGAGAAATCCACTGTCCGCCAGGGCGTCCGCTTTTGTTGCCGCGAGTGCGCTCGTCTGCTCGGTGTTCACAAGCGCCGGCGCAGCGCCGGCCGGGGCCGCCGCCGTACCCGCCGGCCGGGCCCTCGCCGCGCAGGTGGCGTTCTGGGCGGGGCAGGAGGTCCAGCCGTGTCTGGCGGAGGACCCGCTGACCTGTCCGCGGGACCTCAGCGCGTTCACCGACACCGTGTGGAACACCCTGGCCGCCGGCCACAGCCCGCTCTACCTCGACCTCGTGTACGGCTCGGACTTCGGCCCCGCGCTGCCGGGCGAGAACCAGCGCACCGACGCTCTGGCCCTGGTCGAGCAGGCGAACACCCGCGGCGTGCCGGTCAGCGCCTGGATCACCGTGCCGCTGTCGGACGGCACCTTCGACACCGAGCAGAACGCCGCCCTCGTCCAGAGCGCCGTCGAGGACTTCCACGTCTGGTCGCTCGCCCACGACCTCCAGTTCTCCCAGGCCGTACTCGACCTGGAATCCCCCACCGGCGACCAGGCCGTGGCCCAGGCCCTCACCCAGAAGGACCTGACCGGCTTCAACGCCCTGCTGAACGCCAATAGCCTCGACCCCGCCGCACAGTGCCGCGCGATCCACACCTACGCCGACACCATCGCCTGGGCGCACCAGAACGGGATGCGGATCTCGGGCTCGCCCGTGCCCTACGCGCTGGACGACCTCGACAACGGCAGCATCGCCCTGCAGGCCGCGCTCGGCATCACGGCGTTCCCGCCGACCGGCTACGACCAGTACTTCCTTCAGGCCTACCGCGCCTTCGGGATCGACCTGGGATCCGGCTACGTGGCGTCCTACTTCACCGACATCCAGCGCTACTTCGGCACCGCGGGACAGGTCACCATCGGCAATGCCGGGATCCCGCCGTACGACAACCTCACCACCGTCGTCAACGACATCAGAATGCTCACCGGCCTCGGTGCCACCACCATCCCGGTGTTCGACCTCGAAGGCACCGTCAAGGCCTTCGGCGCCGACGGCGTGAGCGCCCTCGTCCAGGCCGGCCACAACCCCATGACCGGCAGCGAACTCACCGCCGCCACCCAGATGTCCGTGACCGGCGCCGCCGCACGCGCCCTCTTCCACACCCTTGACACGGCCGCCACCACCGCAACCCCCCTCACCACCGGACACCAGCCCAACCCCTACCCCGGTGCCTGCATGTAGTACCGGCACCGGCCCGTGGGCAGTGGGGCGCTGACGGCTCGCAACGGCTGCCGGAAGTCCTGATCCCGGAGCGTGGGTGAGGTGCGGCTCAGACGGACACCGGGCCCGCCGCAGCGGGCCCGGTGTCCGGTGATGCGAGGAGCCGGCACGGGGCGAGGACGACGTCCCGGGGTGAGGCCCCGCCGCGGCTCACGCGGTGACCTTGGCGACGAAGGCAGCGAGGTTGGCCGCGGTGCGGCGGATCTTCTCCTCGACGGTGAGCGACTCGTGCAGCCGGGTGCCGGTCTCCCGTTTGCCGCGCACGTAGAGCGAGCAGGCGAGGTCGCTGCACATGTAGGCGCCGACGGAGTTGCCCTGCTTGCCGGCCTTCCCGGCCAGGGGCGCGACCAGCAGCGAGACGCCCCCGGTGTGGGTGGTCACGCACAGCGAACAGATGCTGCGCCGGGCCTGCCAGGAGGCGGCACCGGAGGAGCGCAGCGCGACCGCCACCACGCGGCCGTCCGACTCGGCGGCGAGATAGGCGCGATCGGGCGCCTGCGGATCGCGCCACCCGAGGAAGTCCAGGTCGTCCCAGGGCTGTTCGGCCAGGTCGCGGGGGATGTGCAGTCGCTTCGCCTCGCCCTTGGTGCAGTTCACGAAGGCGGCACGGATCTCTTGCTCGGTCAACGGCTTCATAGGAGTCAACGTAAATTACCTAGGACTATTAGGCAAATGTATAATGGCCTCAGTCGATCGGAGGGAAGGCCATGGCGCGCGTAGGACTGAACGCGGAACGACTCGCCCGGGCGGGAGCGGAACTGGCCGACGAGGTCGGCTTCGACAAGGTCACGGTCTCGGCGCTGGCACGACACTTCGGCGTCAAGGACGCGAGCCTGTACTCGCACGTCAAGAACTCCCAGGACCTCAAGACCAGGATCGCCCTGCTCGCACTCGAGGAACTCGCCGACCGGGTCGCCGCCGCCCTGGCCGGACGCGCCGGCAAAGACGCCCTGGCCGCCTTCGCCAACGCCTACCGCGACTACGCCCGCGAACACCCCGGTCGCTACGCCGCCGCGCAGCTCGAACTCGACCCCGAGACCGCGCGCGCCAGCGCCGGCGTCCGGCACTCCCAGATGACGCGCGCGATCCTGCGCGGCTACGACCTCGCGGAACCCGACGAGACCGACGCCGTCCGGCTGCTCGGCAGCACCTTCCACGGCTACGTGGCCCTGGAACGGGCCGGGAGCTTCCAGCACACCCCGCGCGGCACCGAGGACACCTGGGCGCGCATCCTCGACGCCCTCGACGCACTGCTGCGCAACTGGCCGGCGGCCTGACCGCCCGCTCCGCGCGGCTCCGCGCGGCTCCGCGCGGCTCCGTGCGGATCCGTCGGCCGGGGCCGGCCCCGGGGTGCGGCCAGGTGACCGTTCCCGCCCGGGACTGCGGGCGGCGGAGCCCGTCCGGCGGGAGAATTGAGGTCGACCAGGCCGCCCGGGCCCTGTGCAGCGGCGGGAGGAAGGTGGTCCGTGAACGTCGTGCTGAGCGAGGTGGCGCCGCTGGCCCTGGCCATCGCGTTGTCGCCGTTGCCGATCGTGCCGGCGCTCCTCCTGCTGTTCACTCCCCGGCCCAGGGCCACGGCCGGAGCCTTCCTGGCCGGGTGGGCGGCCGGAATCCTCGTGGCGGCGTCCGCGTTCACGGCACTCGCGGCCGTCATCGAGACCCGCGAGGAGACCCCCACCTGGGCGTCCTGGACCAAAGTCGTCCTCGGCGCGGTCCTCGTCCTGCTCGCCGGGCGGCAGTGGCTCTCCGGCGGCAAGAAAGGGACCCCGGCCTGGATGCGGAGCCTCACGGATGCCACGCCGGCCAAGGCCCTGCGGCTGGGTCTCCTGCTGTCGGGGGCCAACCCGAAGACCATCCTGCTGTCCGCGGCGGCAGGGCTGACCATCGGCTCCGCCGAACTGGGTCCGCCCCGTACGGTCATCGCCGTGGCGGTGTTCACCGCGCTCGCCGTCTCCACCGTCGTGCTTCCCGTGCTGCTCCACATCGCGCGGGGGGAGCGTGTCCTCACTCCGCTGGGCAGGGCCAGGACCTGGTTGGAGACCCATAACAGCACCGTCACCGCTGTGGTCCTCGCCGTGATCGGGGTGCTCCTCGTCATCGACGGTGCCAGCGGGCTGTGACCGGCGTGAAGGCCGCCTCCACGGCGGTCCCGCTCACCTGGACGGATCGGGGGCCGTGAGGGGGACCCCCGCGGCCGGTCAGGTGTCCGGGACGACGGCGACCGGGCAGCGGACGTGGTGGATCGCGGCGTGTGCCACCGGGCCGAGGTGCGCGCCGAGAGGCATCCGCCGGACGTGGCGGCCGAGGACGACCAGCCGTGCCGTCTCCGACGCTTCCACCAGGACGATGGCGGCGTTGCCCCGGACGAGTTCGGACGTCACGGTCACTTGGGGGTAGCGGGCCAGCCAGAGGGCCAGGACGTCGGCGAACTGCTTCCGCTCGGAGGCGGACAGCTCCTTCTCCAGCCCTCCGATGGCGTCGAACGCCATGTACTCGCTGCCGGCCGGTGGCGCCCAGACGTGGACGATCCGCAGGGGGGCCGAGCGGTGGGCGGCCGCCTCGAAGGCGAACGCCAGGACGTCGTCCGGCGGATGTACGAGGTCGACGCCCACCAGGACGGGGTCGGTGGCGGCGCCCTGCTCGCCCTCACCGGCCCGGACCAGCACCACCGGGCAGGTGGCCCGGCGCAGCACCTCCTGGCTCACCGAGCCGACCAGGAAGCCGCGCACGGGCCCCAGCCCCCGGGAGCCGAGCACGAGTACGGCGGAGGTCCGGCCGGCGGTCTCCAGTGCCTTGGCCGGGTCGTCGGGGACCTGGCGGGAGGAGACCTGGAGGCCGGCGTGCGTGGCGCGCAGCTCCGCCTCGCGGGCGGCCAGGGCGTCCCGGCTGCGGTTGTACACCTCGTTGGTGCCGACCGAGTCCCGCTTGGGCCAGGGCCAGGCCTGGAGGAGTTCGAGGGCGAGCCCGCGGCGCAGCGCCTCCCGGGCGGCCCACGCGGTGGCGGCGAGGCTCTCCGGCGAACCGTCGAAGCCCGCGACGACGGGACCGTCCACGGCGACGGGACCGTTCACGGTGACGGGACCGTTCACGGTGACCTCCCAGCGGTCGGGTCCGGGCCGGTCAGGCCCGCAGTGGGTCGAGGGCGGCGGCGACCGTTTCGACCGCCTGCCGGAAGGGGCGGTCGAGCCGGACGCCGCGACCGTGGTCCATGCTGCGTCCCGCAGGCCGTACGTGGCCCGGGCGCCCCAGCCAGTATCGGCGGGAGCCGCGGCCGGTGCCTCCCGGCGCAGGGTCGCGCCTCGGGCGGTCCGGGCCCGGCTCGCCTCCCTGTCCTCCGTCGTCCACCGGCGGGTCTCCCGCCCGGCACCCCCCGCCCGGCCGTCGGGCGGTAGGGCGTACCGGCGCCAACTCGCCAGTCTGGCTGGAAAGATGGTTCCGGGTCGGCCGAACTTGCGATCTTTCGGACAAGCAGGCGATCAAGGTCTTGATCTGCTGCGGGGTCGCCCTTAGATTGCAGTGCAATGTCACACTGAACCGACCGACACGGCGTGCCTGGGGGACCGGTGCCGGACACTGCACAGCAAGTACCGCACCAGACCACCGACAAGCTGCCCCGGGTGTTCTACCGGCTGGCACTGGGCGACGCCCTGTCCACGTACGGGAGCCAGCTCGACCTGGTGGCGCTCAGCCTGTTCGCCTACGAGGCGGCCGGGAACGCGCTCGGCACGGCCGGGTACCTGATCATCCGACTGGCCGGCGGCCTCGTCGGCGGGCTGGTCTCCGGGCGCCTGGTGGCCCGGACCGACCGGCGGCGGCTGATGACGGGCTGCGCGCTGGCCCAGGCGCTGGCCCTGGTCGTGGTGGCCTTCGCGCCGGTCCCGGCACGTATCCCGGTGCTCTACTCGCTCGCGCTGGTCTTCGGCGGCGCGGCCGCGGTGTGCGCCGTCGCGCTGCGGACCAGCATCCCGGAGATGGTCGGCTCCGAGCGCAGGGCTCGTGCCAACAGCCTGATGGCCAGCTGCCGTTCGGCCGCCATGGTGCTCGGCTTCGCCTCCGCCGGCGTGGTGGTGGCCTGGGCCGGGTTCCGCGCGGCGCTGCTCATCGACGCGTCCAGCTTCCTGGTGTTCGCGGTGGTGGTGTTCCGGCTGCCGCTGCGCACCCGGGCCGAGCCCGCCGAGCAGCCTGCCACGGATTCGGCTGATCCCGCTGACGCCGCAGGGACGAAGCGGCGCGGGAGCCGGTGGCAGGCGCTGATCGTCCTGCGGGCCGCCCCGGTGGTCGGCGCGATGGCGGCGATCCGGCTGCTGGACGCCTTCGGCTCGGCCGCGCACAACATCAGCCTGCCGGTCTTCGCCAACCAGCACTCTCCCGGCAACCCGGCCGCGCTGCTGGGCATGTTCTGGGCCACCTGGGCGGTCGGCAACCTCGGCGCCCAGCAACTGGTCTCCCGGCTCCTGCTGCGCCGGGGCATCGAACCGGGCGAGCGCGCCTTCGCCCTGGGCACCTGTCTGATGTCCGGCTGTTTCATCCTGGTCTTCACCGGGCTGCCGACCCCGCTGTTCCTGCTGGCGGCGATCGGTGCCGGGCTCGGCGACGGCTTCACCGAGATCTCGTACACCACCCGGATCCAGGCCCTCGCCGACGAACGGCGCGGCCAGGCCTTCGGGTTGCTGGCCTCCGCCGAGAACGTCGGCATGGGCACCGGGATGCTGCTGAGCGGATCGCTGCTGGCGCTGCTCAGCCCGCTGACCGTGGTCGGCGTCTCGCACGCCGTCCCGATCGTGCTGGCGCTCGGCTTCCTGGTCGTGGTCGCCCGGTCCCGCAAACGCTGAACCCTCCACCCCGCCGCAGTCACCCCAACGCACCCCCTCACAAGCACCCCATCACAAGCACCGCGCCACCGGATCCGCCGGCGCCACCGCGCCGCAGGCACCAGCCCGATCCGCTCACCCTCCGTGCCCCGGGGCGGTCCGTACCCGCGCGCCCCGGCACCGATCCGAAAGGTGCCGTACCTGATGAGCTCCACCGGTCCCGACCGCGCCCGGCTGCGTGCCCTGGAGGCCCGGCTGCTGCTGCGTCCCGAGGTCGCCGACTGCGCGCTGCTGCCGGTCGAGCGCGCCGACGGCCGCCGCGGGCTGCTGGCCTACCTGGTGCCCGCTGCCGACACCGACACCGCCGCGCTGCGCCGCCGGGCCGCCGCGGCCCTGCTGGACGCCGACCCGAGCGCCGAGCTGCACCTCCTGGACGGCATCGTCCGCACCCCGCAGGGCGAGCCCGACCGCGCCGCACTGGCGGCCGCCGCCGCCCGGCCGCCCGCCGAGCCCGGGCCCGCCCTGCGCCACCTGCGCGAACTCACCGCGCACTGGCGGCCGTTCGGAGACGCCGGGACGGCGGCGGGCCCCGCCCCGGACGGCCCGACGGCCGCCCCCGAGGGCACCGGGGCGGAGGCGGTCGGCGCCCCGCTGCCCGACCCGGTGCCGGACGCGCCCCGGACGCTGCCCGAGGCGCTGCTGCGCGCCGCCGAGCGGCACCCCGGGCGCGGCCTGCACCTGGTCCGGGCCGACGGCGGGGCGACCCGGCTCACCTACCGCCGACTGCTGGAGCAGGCCCGGGAGACCCTCGCCCTGCTGACCTCCGCCGGACTGCGGGCGGGCGACCGGGTGATCCTCCAAGTCCCCGACCCGGAGCGCTACTTCCCCACCCTGTGGGCCTGCCTGCTGGGCGGTGTGCAGCCGGTCACGGTGGCCCGCCCGCCGGCCTACGACGAGCGCAACCCCGTACTGGAGAAGCTCTGGCACGCCTGGCAGACCCTGGAGGAGCCGCCGGTGCTCGCCTGCGGCCCGGCGGTGGCGGGCCTGGCGCGGCTCGGGGAGTTCTACCCGGCGCCCGGCCTGCGGGTCATCGCGGTCGACCACCGGCCCGCCGATACCGGTGCCGCCACCGACACCGGCGCCGCGCCCGACACCATCGGCGTGCCCGACACCGGCACCATCGGCGCGCCAGGCGCCGAGCACGCCCCGGACCCCGGCGACGTCGCGATCCTCCAGCTGTCCTCCGGCAGCACCGGCCGGTCCAAGGCGGTGCAGATCACCCACTGCGGCATCCTGGAGTACGTGGCCGGCGCCGCCTCCCAGGGCAGCTCGCCCGAGGACGTCACCGTCAACTGGCTGCCGCTGGACCACGTCGCCGGGCTGCTGATGTTCCACCTGCGGGACGTGGCGCTGGCCGCCGACCAGGTGCAGGTGCCCACCGAACTGGTGCTCGCCGACCCGCTGGTCTGGCTGGACACGCTGGAGCGCTACCGGGGCGCGCACTCCTGGTCGCCCAACTTCGGCTTCCGGCTGGTCGCCGAGGCGGTCCGGGCCGCCGGTCCCGGCCGGCACTGGGACCTCTCCGCGCTCAAGTCGCTGATCAACGCCGGGGAGCAGTGCACCGAAGCAGTGCTGGACGAATTCCTGGCCGCCACCGGGCCGTTCGGCGTTCGCGCGGACCACGTCCTGCTCGGCTGGGGCATGGCCGAGACCTGCACAGTGATCACCTACAAGCGCTACCACGAGGACGGCGCCCGCCGCCTGGTGCGCACCGACTCGCTGACCGGCCGGCTGGAGCCCGCCGACCCGGCCTCGCACGAGCGCGGCACCGGCTTCCTCAGCATGGGGCGTCCCGCGCCCGGCACCCGGATGCGGGTGGCGGGCGAGGACGGCCGGGCCCTGCCCGAGCACTGGGTCGGCCGGCTCCAGGTCAATTCCGGCCGGGTGACCCCCGGTTACCTGAACAACCCGGCCGCCGACCGGGAGTCCTTCGTCGGCGACGGCTGGTTCGACACCGGAGACCTGGCCTTCCTGGCCGACGGGGAGGTGGTGCTCACCGGCCGTCGCAAGGAGATCATCATCGTCAACGGGGTGCACTACTTCTGCCACGAGCTGGAGGACGTGGTGGCCTCGGTGGCGGGGGTGCGCTCCGGGCACGTCGCCGCCTTCGGGGTCCCGGACGACCGCACCGGCACCGAGCAACTGGTGGTCGTCTACGTGCCGAACGACCAGGACGCCCCCGCACCGCCCGTGGCCGCCGAGGTCCGGCGACTGCTGGCCGCCCGCAGGCAGCCCGCCCCCGCCCTGGTGCTGCCGGTGCCGCCGTCGGAGTTCCCGCGCACCACCAGCGGCAAGATCCAGCGCACCGCGCTGCGCCGACGGCTGCTCGACGGCGAACTCGACGAGCACATCGTGGCCCTGGACCTGGCGGAGGCCAACTCCCGGACCCTGCCGGACTGCGTGCGCCGACTCGCCTGGGAACCCCGCCCGGTGCCGGAGGCCCCGGCGGCCGGAACGGTCCCGGTCGACGGGGCTCCGCAGGGGCCGACCCTGCTGCTCGGCCCCGCCGGCCCCGGCACCCTCGCCGAGGCGCTGCGCGCCGCCCTGCCGCAGGCCGTGGTGGTGGACCGGCCGCCGACCACCGACCCGGGGGAGTGGCTGCGGGCGCTCGGCGAGGAGCGCCCCGCGCGGGTGGTGCACCTGTGGGGCGCGCGGCCCGAGGACGCGCCGCGGCCCTCGGACGCGGCGGCGCGGGACGAAGCGCTGCTCGCCCTGCTGCGGGCCCTGGCCGGCCGGCCGCCGATCGGCGAGCTGGTCACCGTCAGCGCCGGGCTGCATGCCGTGCTGCCCGGTGAACTCCCGGACCCGAGCTCGGAGTTGAAGGCCGCGCTGACCGCCGGAGCCCGGGCCGAGCAACTGGTGCCGGCCGCCCGGCACATCGACCTGCCGGCGGGCGCACCGGCCGCCGAGCAGGCCGCCGCGCTGCTCGCCCTGCTGGCCGAGCCCCGGCCGGAGCCGGAGTGCGCCTGGCGCGAGGGCCGCCCGTGGGTGCCCCGGCTGGGACCGGCCGAGACCGTAAGCGGGCCCGACGCCGACCCCGACCTCGACGCCGGGACCGCAACCGAGGGCTGCTCACTGCTCACCCCGGGCGCCCACTACCTGGTCACCGGCGGCCTCGGCGGGATCGCTGCCGAACTGCTGCCCGGCCTGTTGCGCGACCACGGCTCCCGGCTGCTCGTGATCGGCCGCACCGACCTGGACGCGCCGACCGCCGAGGCGGCCGAGCGCCGCGCCGCGCTGCACCGGCTGTCCTCCTACGGCGGCCGGGTCGACTACCGCCGCGCCGACGTGACGGACCCCGAGCAGCTGGCGGCGGTGGTCGCCGAGGCCGAACGGGACTGGCAGGCGCCGCTGGACGGCGTGCTCCACCTGGCCGGCAGCTACCGGCTCGCACTGCTCGCCGACACCGGCCCCGACGGCTGGCGCGAGGCGGTGCGCGCCAAGACGACCGGCACGGACCACCTCGTCGAGCTGGTCCGGAAGCGGCCCGGTGCCCAGTTCGTCGGCTTCTCCTCGATGGTCGGCTTCCAGGAGGCCGTCGGCTCCACGGCGTACGCCGCCGCCAACCGCTACCTGGAGAGCGCCGTCGAACGGCTGCACCGGGAGACCGGGGCCCCGGCCTGGACGATCTCCTGGGGCCTGTGGAGCGGGGTCGGCATGAACCGCGCCACCGACCACGAGCAGGCCGCCGCCGACCGGGGCATCGCCGTGCTGAGCGCCGCGCACGGCCGCCGACTCGCCTCGCTGCTGCTGGCCGCCGCCCCGGGACGCTGGTACGCCGGGCCCGACCCGAGCGCCCCCGCCGCGCGCCGCCGCCTGCTGGCCACCGCACCGCGACCGGTCCGCGAAGCGCCTGCCGCACGGCCGGCCGACGAGCGGGCCCCGCAGCGGGCCACCGAGCCGCCCGCAGCCGTACCGTCCGCCGCCACCGGGCCCGCCAGCCCCGCCACCCCTGCCACCGCCGAGCTGCGCCGGGCCGTCCTGGACGCCTTCGAGGCCGTCCTCGACACCCCGCTCGACCCTGGCCGCCCGCTCGCCGAACTCGGCATCGGATCGCTCCAGTTGATGCGGGTGCACGGCGCGCTCGGTGCCGTCCTGCCGGTGCCCCCGGCACCCACCGAGCTGTTCCGGCACCCCACCGTGGACGCCCTGATCGCGCACCTGACCGAAGCGCCCACCGCGTCCACCGCAGCCACGGCCGCCACCGCCGCGCCCGACGGCCGGGACGGCGGCCCGGACGGCGGCGACCGCCGGGTGGCCATCGTCGGCCTGGCCCTGCGGTTCCCCGGCGCCGACACCCCCGAGCAGTACTGGCGCAACATCGTCGACGGCGTCCGCAGCACCACCCGCTTCACCGAGGACGAACTGGCGGCGGCCGGCCTGCGCCCGGCGGAGTACCGCCACCCCGACTTCGTCCCGGTGACCGGCGCGCTGCCCGACACCGACCACTTCGACGCCGAGGCCTTCGGCATCAGCGGCACCGAGGCGGCGCTGATGGACCCCCAGCAGCGCCTGCTGCTGGAGATCTGCCGGCAGGCCCTGGAGGACGGCGGCTACGACGCCCCGGACCCGCGCCGCCGGGTCGGGGTCTTCGCCGGCACCGGCATGACCCTGTACGCGCTGCGCAACTACTACCAGCACACCCTGGCCGCCACCGCCGACCCGGCCGAGCCGGTGGCCGCGCTGCAGACCGCGATCGGCAACCAGGCCGACTTCGCCGCCACCAGGGTCGCCTACCGGCTGGGCCTGACCGGGCCGGCGATCGGCGTGCAGACCGCCTGCTCCACCTCGCTGGTCGCGGTCCACCTCGCGGTGCAGTCGCTGCTGGCGGGCGACTGCGACCTGGCGCTGGCCGGGGCCGCCGCCCTGCACACCCCGCAGGCCGCCGGATACCGCTACGAGGAGGGGTCGATCCTCTCCCCGGACGGTGCCTGCCGGGCCTTCGACGCGGCGGCCGGCGGCACGGTCGGCGGCAACGGCGTCGCGGCCGTCCTGCTCAAGCGCCTGGACCGGGCGCTGGCGGACGGCGACACCGTGCACGGCGTGATCCTCGGCTCGGCCGTCAACAACGACGGCGGGCTCAAGGTCGGCTACACCGCGCCCAGCGTGGACGGGCAGGCGGCCGTGGTCGGCCGGGCCCTGGACCTGGCCGGGGTGCCGGCCGAGAGCGTCGGCTACATCGAGGCGCACGGCACCGGCACTCCGCTCGGCGACCCGATCGAGTTCCGGGCGCTGGCCCAGGCGTTCCGCGCCCGCACCGAGGCCGCCGACTTCTGCTCGCTCGGCTCGGTGAAGCCCAACATCGGCCACCTGGACACCTGCGCGGGAATGGCGGGGCTGATCAAGGCCCTGCTGGTGCTGCGGCACGGCACGATCCCGCCGCTGGTCAACTTCAGCCGCCCCAACCCTGCGCTGGAACTGGACGGAAGCCCGTTCCGGCTCTCCGCCGAGCGCCGGGACTGGCCGGCCGGCCCCACCCCGCGCCGGGCCGGGGTCAGCGCGCTGGGCGTCGGCGGCACCAACGCCCACCTGGTGCTGGAGGAGGCGCCAGCCGTGCCCGGCATCGCCGACCCGCGCCCCGCCCCGACCGTGCTGCCGCTGTCCGCCCGCACCGAGCAGGGCCTGACCGCCCTGGCCGGCCTGCTCCGCGACCGGCTGGCCACCGGGCCCGCCCCCGCCCCCGGCGACCTGCCGCTCACCCTCGGCGGCGGCCGCCGCGCGCTGCGCCACCGCCTCGCCGTCACCGGCGCCGACCCCGACGAGCTGCGCCGGGGCCTGGAGGCCCACTTGGCGGGCCGCGCCTCCGGCGCCGTACCGGTTGCGGGCCGCGCCTCCGGCGCCGCACCCGTTGCGGGTCGCACCTCCGGCGCTGTACCCGTCCACCGCGAGGCCCGGCGCGGCGACGTGCAGCCGGTGCTGCTGTTCACCGGCCAGGGCGCCCAGTACCGGGGCATGGCCGCCGAACTCCACCGCGCCTTCCCGGTCTTCCGGGCCGTGCTGGACGAGTGCGACCGGCTGCACCGCGACGCCTGGGGCGAGCCGCTGCTGCCGCTGCTGCTCGACGCCGTGCCCGAGGGCGCCGACGACGCCTGGACCACCGAGGCGGCGCAGCCCGCGCTGTTCGCCCTGCAAGCGGCCTACCTGCGGCTCTGGCAGGAGCTCGGGCTCCGTCCGGCCGCGGTCGCCGGGCACAGCGCCGGCGAGTACGCGGCCTTCCACGCGGCGGGCGCGCTCGACCTCGCCGACGGGATGTTCCTCACCGCGGTGCGCGGACGGCTGATGCACCGGGCGACCGAGCCCGGCGCCATGACGGCGGTGATGGCCGGCCCGCAGCGGCTCGCCGCACTCGGCGACTGGCTGCCCGGGGTGGAGCTGGCCGTGGTCAACGGCGCCGGCCAGTGCGTGCTGGCCGGAGCGCCGCGCGAGATCGCGGCAGCCGAGGCCGTGCTGGCCGCCGACGGCGTGACCACCGAACGGCTCGCCACCGACCGGGCCTTCCACTCCCGCCTGCTCGACCCGGTGCTCGACCCGTTCCGTGAGCAGCTCGCCCGGCTGCGCCTGCGGCCGCTGACCGTACCGCTGGTGAGCAACCTGGGCGGCGAGGTGCTGGCCCCCGGCACCGTGCCCACGCCCGACTACTTCGTCCGGCAGACCCGGGAGACCGCGCGCTTCGACCTGGTCCTGGCCGCCCTGGACGGGCAGGGCCACGAGCTCTTCCTTGAGCTCGGCCCGCACCCGACGCTCACCGGCATGGGCCGCCGGGAGCTGCCGCACCGCGACTTCGTGGCCGGCGCCCGGCGCGGCGCACCGCCGGAGCGGCAGTTCGGCGTCGCGGCCGCCGCGTTGTGGTCCCACGGCGTCCCGCTCGACTGGGCGCGCTTCGCCGCCGCCCGCGACTGGCCGGACGGCCCGGCCCGCCGCGTGCCCCTGCCGACCACCGTCTTCCAGCGCCGCCGCCACTGGTTCACCGCCCCCGACCGGCCGACCACCGAGGACTCCGCCATGCACCAGGCACCGCCGCCCCAGCAGCCCGTTCCGCCGTCGGCCATACCCGAGGCCGCGTCGGCGCCCGGCCCGGCGCCCGTCGCAGTGACGCCCGTATCGGTGCCCGCAGCGAGCCCCGAGCAACTGGCCGAGGAGGCCGTGCTGCGCCAGGTGCTGGAGCAGACGGCCCGCCAGCTCGGCCACGACGAGGGGTCGGTCGGAGCCGACGAGCCCTTCTTCGACCTCGGCGCCGACTCGCTCTCGATGATCAACATGATCCGGGACCTGGAGCGGACCTTCCGGGTACGGGTCTCGATGCGCGAACTGTTCGAGGTGGCGGACACCCCGGCCCGGCTGGCCGGGCTGATCGCCGGCCGGCTGGAGCCCGCCGTCCGGGACGCGCTGCTGCCGGCCGCCGCACCCGAGCCGGCGGCGGCTCCGGCACCGGTCCCTGCCGCCGCCCCTGCTTCCGCCCCGGAAGCGGCACCGATACCGGCTCCCGCACCCTCGCCCCAGGCGATCGCGCCGCCCGTCCACCTCGCTCCGCCCGTCCCGCCCGTCCCGCCCGCTCCGCCCGTCCCGTCCGTGCCCGCGTCGCCGTCCGCGCTCGCCCCGGTGGCCGACGGCACCGGCCTGATCGAGCGCCAGCTCGCCCTGCTCGGTCAGTTCTCCGACCTGATGCGCGACCAGCTCGGCCTGCTGGCCGGGACCGGGGTGGCGCCGCCCGCGCTCCCCGGGGCTGCCGCCCCCGTAGCCCTGCCACCGGCCGCCGCACCCGCCGTCACCCCAGCCGCCGTCACCCCGGTCGCCGCCGCACCCGCCCCCGCGCCGGCCACCCCGCCCGCCCCGCAGGTACACGGCCCCCGGGTGACCGTCTCCCGGGAGTCCGGCATGGCCTCCGGCGGCCTGACCGAGCAGCAGCGCGCCCACGTGGACGAGCTGGTCGCCCGCTTCACGGCCCGGACCGCCGCCTCCAAGGCGGTCACCCGCCGCCACCGGCGCACCCTCGCGGACAGCCGCGCCGTGGTCGGCTTCCGCTCCGCGACCAAGGAGATGCTCTACCCGCTCGCCGCCCGCCGGGCCCGGGGCTCCCGCCTGGAGGACCTCGACGGCAACACGTACGTCGACATCACCATGGGCTTCGGCGTCCTGCTGTTCGGCCACGACCCGGAGTTCGTCTCCGACGCCGTCCGCGAGCACCTGGCCGGCGGACTGCGGCTGGGCCCGCGCGGCCCGGAGACCGGCGAGGCCGCCGAACTGCTGGCGGAGCTGACCGGCACCGAGCGGGTCGCGTTCGCCAACTCCGGCACCGAGGCGAACGCCGGGGCGATCCGGCTGGCCCGCGCGTACACCGGCCGGGACAAGATCGTCATGTTCGAGGGCTCCTACCACGGCCACTTCGACCACACCCTGGGCCGGACCGTGGGCCGCGGCGCCGACCGGGAGACCGTCCCGGTGTCGATCGGCATCCCCGGCAGCGCGGTCGCCGACCTCGTGGTGCTGCGGTACGGCGATCCGGAGAGCCTCCAGGTGATCGAGGAACTCGGCGACCGGATCGCCGCCGTGCTGGTCGAACCCGTCCAGAGCCGCCACCCGGGGCGCCAGCCGGTCGAGTTCGTCCGCGCGCTGCGCGAACTGACCGCCCGCCGCGGCATCGTGCTGGTCTTCGACCAGATGCTCACCGGCTTCCGGCCGCACCTGCGCGGCGCCGAGGGCTTCTGGGGCGTGACCCCGGACGTCTCCACCTACGGCAAGGTGCTCGGCGGCGGCTACCCGATCGGCGCGATCGCCGGGCGCGCCGACATCCTGGACGGGATCGACGGCGGCCACTGGGACTACGGGGACGACAGCTACCCGCCCAAGGACACCACCTTCTTCGGCGGCACCTACATCCAGCACCCGCTGGCGATGACCGCCGCGGGCGCCGTGCTGCGCCACCTCAAGGCGTCCGGCCCCGGCTTGCAGGAGCGGCTGAACGCCCGCACCGACGAGCTGGCCGCGACCCTCAACGGGTTCTTCGAGGAGGAGGAGTTCCCGCTGCGGCTGGCCCACTTCGGCTCGCTGTTCCGGTTCGAGCCGCGGGCGGACATGGAACTGCTCTTCCCGCAACTGCTGACCCGCGGGGTCTACGTGTGGGAGTGGCGCAACTTCTTCCTCTCCACCGCGCACACCGACGGCGACCTGGAGTTCGTGGCCGACGCGGTCCGCGACTCGCTGCGCGACCTGCGGCGCGGCGGCTTCTTCCCGGCCTCGCCCGGGGTACGGCTCCCGGCCCCGCGCCCGGCGGCCGCACTGCCGGAGCCCGCGGCGGACGACCGTACAGGCACCGGCACCACGGGCACCACCGGCACCGGCACCGGCCAGACCGGTACCGGCCACACCGAGCCCGCCGGGACGCCCTACCACCCGGTCAGCGACCCGCAGCGCCCCGTCGACTTCAGCCTCTACTTCTTCGGCGACTACCCCCTGGACTCCCCGGAGGACGAGAAGTACCGCATCGTCCTGGAGAGCGCCCGCTTCGCCGACCGGCACGACTTCCACGCCGTCTGGCTGCCGGAGCGCCACTTCCACTCCTTCGGCGGGATCTTCCCCAACCCCTCGGTGCTGGCCGCCGCGCTGGCCCGGGAGACCACCCGGATCCGGCTCAACGCGGGCTGCGCGGTCCTGCCGCTGCACCACCCCGTCCGGGTGGCCGAGGAGTGGTCGGTGGTCGACAACCTGTCCGGCGGCCGGGTCGGCCTGGGCTGCGCCAGCGGCTGGCACCCCAACGACTTCCTGTTCTTCCCCGAGAACTACGGCGGCCACAAGGAGCTGATGCACCAGCAGATCGACACCGTCCGGGCGCTGTGGCGCGGCGAGCCCTACCGGGGCCGCAACGGCAAGGGGGAGCCGATCGAGGTGACCCTGCACCCGCGCCCGCTGCAGGAGCAGCCGCCCATGTTCACCGCGATCGTCGGCAACCCGGACAGCTTCCGCGAGGCCGCCCGGCACGACCTGGGCATCATCACCAACCTGATGACCCAGGACGTCGCCCAGCTCGCCGAGAACGTCGCGCTCTACCGGCGCACCCGGGCCGAGCACGGCCTCGACCCGGAGGCCGGCCGGGTGGTCGTGCTCGTCCACACCTACCTGGGCGCCGACCTCGCCACCGCCCGCGAGCAGGCGTACCGCCCGTTCTGCCACTACCTGCGCTCCTCGCTCTCGCTGTTCGGGCAGATGGCCAACAGCCTCGGCCTGACCCTGGACTTCGAGAACACCCGCGAGGAGGACCTGGAGTTCGTGCTGGAGCGCGCCTACGAGCGGTACTGCGCCTCCCGCGCGCTGATCGGCACGCCGGAGAGCGTGCAGTCGGTGCTGGCCGAGCTGCGGGCGGCCGGCGCGGACGAGATCGCCTGCTTCGTGGACTTCGGGCTCGCCCCCGACCAGGTGGCCTCCGGCATGCCGCACATCGACGCCCTGCGCCGCTCCGCCCAGCGCGGCGCCCCGCTGTCCTACGCGCAGCAGCGGATGTGGTTCCTGCACCGGATGCTGCCCGACACCGGGCAGTACAACGAGGTCAAGGCCATCGAGCTGGACGGCCCGCTCGACCCGGCCGCACTCGACACCGCGCTGCGCGCGCTGGTCGAACGGCACGTCGGGCTGCGCACCGCCTTCCGCGAGCAGGACGGCGAACCGTTCCAGCAGGTGCTCCCGGTGCCCGAGGGCCCGCTGCTGGAGCGGGTCGCGGCCGACGGGCCCGAGCACGAGGCGGTGGCCGCGCTGGTCGCCGCCGAGGGCACCCGCCGCTTCGACCTGACCGAGGGCCCGCTGTTCCGGGCCCGGCTGCTGGAGACGGGGCCCGACCGGCAGGTCCTGGTGCTGTCGATGCACCACATCGTGATCGACACCCTGTCCACCGTGGTGATCACCCGGGAACTGGGCGAGCTGTACCGGGCCGCCCGGGAGCAGCGCCCCGCCCGGCTGCCGGTGCTCACCACCACCCCGGCCGCCGAAGCCGTCCGGGAGCGGGCCGCGGTGGCCGCCGGGGCGTACGACGAGAGCCTCGCGTACTGGCGCAAGGTGCTCGGCGGCGACCTGCCGGTGCTGGCCCTGCCGACCGACCGGCCGCGCCCGGCGGTGCCGGACGGCCGGGGCCGCTCCCACGTCCGTCAACTGCCCGCCGAACTCTCCGACGGCCTGCGGGACTTGGCCCGCAGCCGCCGCTCGACCCTGTTCATGGTGCTGCTCACCGCCTTCGCCGGGGTGCTGCAGCGCTACGGCGGCCAGGACGAAGTCGTGCTGGGCACCCCGGTGGCCAACCGGACCGAGGGCACCGAGGACCTGGTCGGCTTCTTCGTCAACACGCTGGCGCTGCGGCTGGACCTGTCCGGGGAGCCGGACTTCGCCGAGGCGCTGGACCGGGTCCGCTCCAGCGCACTGGACGCCTACGAGCACCAGCAGCTGCCCTTCGAGGTCCTGGTCCAGGAGCTGAACCCGCAGCGGGACACCAGCCGCAACCCGCTCTTCCAGGTCCTCGTCGAGTTCGAGAACCACGCCGTCTTCGAACTGGACCTGCCCGGGGTGACGGCCCGCCCGCTGGACCACGTGGTGGACCGCTCCGCCTTCGACCTGTCGCTCTTCCTCACCAACCTGCCGGACGGCATCCGCTGCCACGTCGAGTACGCCGAGGCCCTGTTCGACCGGGCCACGGTGGACCGGCTGTTCGACGCCTTCGAGCGGCTGCTCACCGCCGCCGTCGCCGACCCGGCCCGCCCGCTCGCCGAGCTGACGGCCGCCCCTGCCGACCCCGCCCTGGAATGCGGGCCCGAGGCGCAGCCGGCGCCCGCGCACCCGCTGGCGGCGGTGGCCGCCGTCGCGGCCGCCCGTCCGGACGCCCTCGCGGTGGTCGCCGCCGACGGCACCGGGACCGACTACCGGACGCTGCACGCCCGGGCCGGCGAACTGGCCGGCCGGCTGCTGGCCGCCGGGGTGCGGGAGGGCAGCCGGGTGGGCGTGCTGCTGCCGCGCTCGCTGGACCAGGTGGCCGCGCTGCTGGCCGTGCTGCGCCTCGGCGCCGTCCACGTGCCGATCGACCCGTTGCAGGGCCCGGAGCGCTGCCGGCTGATCGCCGCGGACAGTGCGCCGGCCGTGCTGCTCACCGCCTCGGACACGGACCTGATGGGCCTGTCCCTGCCGACGGTCCTGACGGACACCGATGCCGAGGCCGACGCTGTGGCCGCCGCGGAACTGCCGCCGCTGCCCACCCCCTCCGCGCAGGCCCCCGCGTACCTGCTGTACACCTCCGGCTCCACCGGCCGCCCCAAGGGCGTGCTGATGCACACCCTCGGCCTGTCCGCGCTGCTGGCCTGGAACGTCGCCGAGCACCCGGCCGCCCGCACCCTGCAGTACGCCTCCTGCGGGTTCGACGTCAGCGTCCAGGAGGTGCTGACCACGCTGGCCGGCGGCGGCACCCTGCTGCTGATCGAGGAGGAGACCCGCTACGACGTGACGGCGCTGGCCGCCGTGGTCCGCGCCACCCGGGCCGAGCGGCTGCACCTGCCGTACACCCCGCTGGCTGCACTGGTCGACGCCCTCGGCGACGAACCGGTGCCCCACCTGCGCGAACTGATCACGGGCGGCGAGCAGTTGCTGCTCACCCCCGGGCTGCGGGCATTCCTCGCCCGCAACCCCGGCTGCCGGCTGATCAACCACTACGGCCCCACCGAGACCCACGCCGTCACGGCCGGCGAGGTCGCCCCGGACGGGCCGGACCACGTGCCGATCGGCCGCCCGGTGCCGGGCACCCGCATCCTGCTGCTGGACGCCGCCGGGCGCCCCGTCCCGCCCGGGGCGGTCGGCGAGATCCACGCGCTCGGCGTCCAGGTCGGGCTCGGCTACCCCGGCCGGGAGCAGGAGAGCGCCGCCGCCTTCACCGACACCCCGGAGGGTCGCCGCTACCGCACCGGCGACCTCGGCCGCTGGCGGCCGGACGGCACCCTGGAGTACCTCGGCCGCGCCGACCGCCAGGTCAAGGTGCGCGGCTACCGGATCGAGCCGGGCGAGGTCGAGACCGTGCTGCGCTCCGTCCCGGGCGTGCGCGGCGCGGCCGTGACGGCCCGCCGCACCGGGACGGGCACCATGCTGGCCGGGTACGTGCAGTGCGCCGCCGCCGAACTGCCCAGGGTCCGCGACCACCTGGCCGACCTGCTCCCCGAGCATATGGTGCCGGGGCTCTGGGCCGCAGTGGCGGCGCTGCCCTTCACCGCGCACGGCAAGCTCGACGTGGCTGCTCTGCCGGAGCCGCTGCCGCTGGGCGCGGGCCGGGCCGCCGTCGCCCCGGCCACCGAACTGGAACGCACCGTGCAACGGCTGTGGGAGGAGGAACTCGGCCGCCCCGCAGGCGTGGAGACCTCCTTCTTCGACCTCGGCGGGCACTCGCTGGCCGCCACCCGGCTGCTGAACCGGGTCCGCGAGGCCACCGGGATCCGGACCGGCGTCCTGGACTTCTTCCGCCGCCCGACCATCCGCGCGATGGCCGCCCAGCAGCCGCAGACCGAGGACCGCCAGGCCCCGGCCTACGAGGAGGGCACGCTGTGACCGCTATCGACGATGGCTGGCACCGGCTCGTCCGGCTGCTCGACGAGCGCGAGATCGTCCTGCGCACCACCGGCGACCGGCTCGGCTACCTGGCCCCGCCCGGCGCGCTCGACGAGGAGGCCACCGGGCTCGTCCGGGCCCACCGGGAACAGCTGCTGGCCACCCTGACCGGCTCCGGCACGGCCCTCGCCGCCGCACCCGCCGGGGTGGCGCAGCGCCGGATGCACCGGGCGCACGCCCGGGCGGCGGACCCGGCGGTGTGGAACATCACCCAGCGGATCGCCCTGCGCGGGCCGCTGGAGCCCGAGCGGCTGGCCGCCGCGCTGACGGCGCTGACCGGGCGCCACGAGAGCCTGCGCACCAGCTACCGGGACACCGACCTGGGCCTGCTCCAACAGGTGCTGCCGAACGCCCCGGTACAGCTCCCGGTCGCCGACCTGCGCGCGCTCACGCCCGGGGCGCGGGATGTGGCGCTCGCCGAGGCCGCCCGGGCCGAGAGCGACCGCCCCTTCGACCTGGCCACGGCCCCGCTGCTGCGCGCCCGGCTGCTGCGGCCCGCCGACGACGCGTGGGTGCTGCTGCTGACGCTCCATCACATCGCGGTCGACGGATGGTCGTTGGCCACCCTGCTGGCCGACCTGGGCGCGCTGTACGGCCCGGACGGGCGGCTGCCGGAGGACCCGGGCCGGATGACCGACCACGCCTGCTGGGAGCGGACCGTGGTCACCCGCGCCGCCGTCGCCGCGGCCGCCGACCACTGGGCCAAGACCCTGGACGGCGTCGCGTCGGCGGCGGAGCTGCCCACCGCCCGGCCCCGCCCCGCACAGCGCTCCGGGCGGGGTGCCACGGCCGCCTTCCGCCTCCCCGCGGCACTGGCCGAGGCGGTGGGCCGCTACGCCGCCGCCCGCTCCACCACCGCCTCGGCCGTCCTGCTCGCCGCCTTCGCGCGGCTGCTGGGCGAGCTGAGCGGGGCGTCCGAGACCCTGGTGGTGCTCTCCCACGCCAACCGCACCCGGCCGGCCGACGAACGGGTCGTCGGCCTGCTCACCTTCGGCCTCCCGATCCGGCTGCCCACCCGCTCCCCGGGCGGGTTCGGGGAATCGGTCGACACGGCCGCGACGGCGATCGCCACCGCCCTCGACCACGCCACCGTCCCCTTCGGCCTGCTGGTCGAACCGCTGCGCGAACGCGGCGTCCGGCTGCCCGACGCGTACCCGCAGGTCCTGCTCACCGTGCAGAGCACCCCGCCCGCCGTCCTCGACCTCCCCGGCCTGACCGCCGAGGTCGAGGACGTGCCGGGCCCCTCGGCCCGCTCCGACCTCCTGCTGGTCCTCACCCCGGACGCGGACGGCTACGCGGGCCTGGCCGAGTACGACGCCGACCTGTTCGACCCGGACACCGTGCGCTCCTGGCTCGACGCCCTGGTGAACGACCTGGCCCGGCACCTGACGGACCGGCCAGGCTGACGGACCTGACGGACCGCCCCCGGGCGGGGCGGTCGGGGACCAGAATTTTCCGTGGAAAATTCTCCCAGCACGAGAGCACGCTGGGGGAGGACCGCCGGCGCCCCGCTCACGGCCGGCTGTCCTCCCTGGTCCAGGCGCCGACGCCGAGCCGCCCCGTGGTACCCAGGTCGATCTCCGGGACGACCATCACCGGGGCCGCGTCAGGGGTGGCCCGGACCCGCACGTAAGGGGCGTTCACCGGGTTGCCGGCCTCCACGGTGTTGCGCCACACCAGGGTGGACCGGGCGCCCTCTCCCGGGCGCAGCACGATCTCCTGCGGCGGGTCGTCCGCGCCGGTGCCGCCGGCGATCCCGGCGCCGCCGGACAGGAAACGCACCCCGTCGACCGGCCGGTGCTCCACGTCGAGCAGTTGCAGCTTCGGGTAGCCGTTGACGGACACTGCGGACGTCCCGCAGTTGCGCAGGTGCAGGCCGACCACGCGCAGGCCCATCGCGGCGTCGCCGTCGTCCGCGTACAGCCGCAGGCCCGAGGCCGGGCAGGGGCCGCCCGGCTGCGAGGCCTCGGCGCTGGGCACACTGCGGACCTGGACGATCTTCACCAGCGGTCCGGCGCCCGGCCGCGCCTGCCCGTGCCCGTCCAGCTCGATCCGCCCCTTCGCGGTGGCCCCCGGAGCGAGCGAGGTGACGACCTGCGTCACGTTGTCCAGCGCACCTCCGGCCGCCGAGAGGCGGCTGAACACCGCTGTGACATCAGAGGTCTCGTCCCCCGGATTGGTCACCTCGTACTCCGCGCAGGCCGCACTGGCGGCCGTGATCCGCACCCCGCCCTGCGCGAGCCCGGGCGACGCCTGCCCATTGCGGGACGCCGACGGCAACGGCGCCCCGCACGGCCCGGCACCGCCGGAGGCCGCCGAAACCCCGGTCGCCCGCTCTCCGCAGCCCACGAGCAGGGCCGCGCAGGCCGCGACCACCACGACAGCGGCAGCGGGCCGGCGGGCCGTCAGGTGATTCCCGGCGTTCTCGAACTGATGCATCAGCCGATGCGATCACGAACCACCCGCAACGCCTATGAGCTGCGCCACTGCCCGCGCAACAGGACCGCAACGATCCGCCCGGCGCCCGCCGAACCGAGGCCGGCCAGGCCTCCGGGCGTCCCTTCGCGCCCGCCGGCACCGTTGCCATCGGTGACCGGGCCCCGCTGCCCGATGGTCCGAACCGGTCGCCTTCCGGTGCGGGGCGTGGTCTGCCGCACGCGGTGGGGGATGTTCCGCGCCGGAGGCCACCCACAGAAAGGATTCTTCATGGTGGAGCACGTGTTCGCGCGCATGGTACGGACGGTGACCGTCTCGGCCCTCGCCCTGGCGACGAGCGTCGGTGCGAGTGGTACGGCCGGCGCCGCCTCGCCGGAGGAGCACCCCGTCGAGGTGAGCATCGGAGCCTCCGGCCTGCAGGCACCGGACACCGCGAAGGGCGGCCTGGTCAGCTTCCGGGTCAAGACGGACGACCCGAACGGCCGGCAGCTGCAGCTGCTGCGTCCGCACGAGGGAGTGACCATCGACCAGGTCCTCCGGGACCTCGCCGACGCGGTCAGCCCGTCGCCGGCCACCGCGGGCGCCGGGATCCGGGCGGTGAACGGCGAGGCGGACCTGCTGGGCGGGGCGCTGGTCACCTCGCAGGTGCACGAGCAGTTCACCGAGGAGGTCAGCCCCGGGCCGGTCTACCTGCTGGACCTCACCGCGTTCCGGGCGGACCCGGCCCACCCGGTCTCCAGGAAACTGAACCTGGTCGGTACGAACGGCCAGAACGACAACCAGGTCCGCTTCGACGACGGCATCGTGATCGAGAAGGACACGGCAGAGGGCCCACGTTTCCAGACCGAGGACGTCGACCACGCGCACCTGGCCTACCTGGTGCACGACGAGTCGAAGCAGATCCACGAGATGCAGCTGCGGCCGATCGGTGCGGACACCACCGACGAGCAGATCGGGGAGTACCTGAGGGACGTCGCGCTGGGCGGCCTGCCGGCCCGGTCCCCGTTCACCGGGCCGGCCACCGGCCTCGGCGCCATGTCCGGCGACCGCACCGCCTCCGTGCAGGCCCACGGCCTGCAGCCCGGACGGTACGTCCTGCTCTGCATGATTCCCGACGAGCGGACGGGCGTCCCGAACGCCGGCCTGGGCATGCGCAAGATCGTCACCCTGAAGTGACCGGCCGGGCCCTGGCACGCCGGCGGCAGCGGGCTGTCAGGGCCGGCCGCCCCGGTCGGCGCACCGTCGCGGTGGTGGGCCGGGTCAGGCGCCGAGTACGTCGTCGGCGCTGCGGGGTTCCGTGCGCGGCTGCCGGTTGAGCTTGTGGCGCGCGATGGAGGACCGCCGGTAGACCTCCTTGCGGGCCCGCATGATGTTGCCCAGGGGCGCGTGCTCGGCGGTGACCCGCCAGGGCGTGAAGGACAGCGAGTCCATCTTCTCCAGGTTCTCGGGGCCGGAGATGTCCTGCTGCGGCAGCCGCAGCTTCGCCACGGTGACGGACGGCGAGAGCTGCTCGGGCCACTCCACGGTGGTGTCCTCCACCGGCATGCGCTCCAGGTCGGTGCAGAGCTGGACCTGGATGTCGAAGGCGTAGGGCCGCTCCTGCAACTCGGCTTGCAGGGCCGGCCGGAAGAACTCCGCCCCCGAGGCCGGGTCGATGGTGCGCCGCACCACCGCCGCGGCGAAGGACGGGTCGGGGGTGATGCGCACCTTGGCGATGTAGTCCCCGTGCCGGACCGCGCCCATCGTCCAGTAGCTGGACAGCAGCAGGTTCGCCGGAGGCGTCTTCGACAGGCGCAGGAAGGCCAGGAACTCGTCCCAGGCCCAGTCCTCCTGGTCCAGGGTTCCTTTCCCGGTCACGAACTCGGTGAAGAACCGATGCGCGCCGGGTCGGCCCTGGGAGAAGTACGCCGGCGCGTTCAGGAACAGTTCCTGGATGAACAGGTAGTGCTCGACCGTGTTGCAGAAGAAGACCGGTCCGTTGATGTTGGCGTAGTCGAACGTGCCCGTGTCCGGTTCGTCCTCCAGCAGGGTCGGGCCGGGGACGTCGAACATCTTCAGCGCCAGTCCGGTGGCGGCACCCAGTCGCGCGTCGGCGCCGGCGTGGGGCGAGCCGTTGGAGAAGCGGATCAGCGCATCGTGGGTTCCCGCAGTCGCGTAGATTCCCTGGGCGTACTCGGGGGGCAGCCCGGCCAGGATCTCCACTTC
Source organism: Kitasatospora sp. NPDC058492 (assembly GCF_042720685.1). Lineage (NCBI taxonomy): Bacteria > Bacillati > Actinomycetota > Actinomycetes > Kitasatosporales > Streptomycetaceae > Kitasatospora > Kitasatospora sp. NPDC058492. Next base: position 86,596 of record NZ_JBHXMU010000001.1, on the reverse strand, counting down.
CCCTCGGACCAGCCCGTAGCCCTTGGCGTGGGCGTCGCGCAGGGCCCGTCCGGTGCCACCGGCCTCGACCGACTCGGCGATGTAGCTCTCGGTCTTCTCGATCACCGTCTGCACGTCGCGGTCGAAGTGCGGGTCGTCGTCTTCGACGTCGGGCGTGTAGCGGACGAACTGTGCTGTCATGACTCCGACCTCTCCTCGGAGAGCGTGATCGGACCTCAGGGGGTGGGAACCGCCCTCAGTCCTCCAGCTCGGCGAGCCAGCGCAGGGCACGCAGACCCGGCAGGAAGCAGTACTCGCCGCCGCGGGTGACCACGAAGCTGGGCAGGTTCTTCAGGCGGCGCCGGACCGGCTTCTCCGGGATGGTGACGCTGCCGGTTCCGCCGTGGTGTCCGGCCACCGGGTCCTTCTCGCCGGGGTAGCCGATGAAGTTGCCGTCGTTGACCCATTCGGCCTTGATGAACTCGAACTGCCGTTCCAGATGGGCCCCCATGAACACGCCGACCAGGCCCCGCTCGGCGCCGTCGTCCTCCAGCACGCCCTCCGGCAGCGGCGGGCCGTAGGTGGTGCCGCGACGGATGAGCCGGTGCATCCGTGCGTCGCCGATGATGGTGGCATCACGGGGGTTGGTGCGCCGGATGTGCGCACCGGCCGGGCACCGGAAGCCGCGATCGTCGTTCTCCCGGTACAGGAAGTCGTTGACGCGGCGCGGATCGGCCGCCAGCTCCGGATCATCGTGCTCCGGCGCCAGCGTCAACGGCGCCCCGCTCGGCCAGCGCCCGACCATCTTCGCCGCCAGCAGTGCCTCCTCCTCGGCGCTGGAGCTGTTCGCACGCAGGTACCGGCGCCAGGCCGCCACGTTGGTGTGGATCTTGCGAACGGCCACGTAGGTCCCGTTGCGTCCCAGCACGTCGGGGCTGGGCACGGGCGGCAGGCTTCCGGTCTCGTCGGGGTAGCCGAGGATGAACTCGCCGGCCTTGATCGGGGCTTCCTGCGGGTTGGAGCCGGGCAGCCCGACGCCCTCGATGTTCGGATGGCTGATGCCGTCACGGAACCCGAAGGTGGTACGCCCGGTCGGGAGCTGGTGGACCTCCTGCTGCCAGATCACCCGGACACCGGGCGTGTCCTCGTAGGCGACACGGGCCCGCCCCAGCTCCCTCTCCAGCTGCGCCGCATCGGAGGAGAGGGCGCTCAACGCGATGTGGACCTCACCGGTTCCGAACGGGGCCTCCCAGTGGGCCGGTGCACTCTCGCCCACGTCGCCGATCAGCTCCGCCCGAGCGGCCATGCCCTCACGGAACGCCCGCGGAAAGCTGTCCAGCGACTCCTGGGGCACCCCCAGGGCCCTCAGCCCCTGGTGGGTGAACGCCACGGTCACCCAGGCATCCCGGCTCGGGTCCACGCCGGGCAGACCGCCCGAGGCCAACGGGAGCAGTCGGCGCAGCAGGGCGCGCCCGGCGTGGCGGTCATCCACGCGCAGGAAGACGAACCGTCCCTCGTAGGGCACGGGCCGCGGACGCAGGGCCCCGCTCTGGACGTCGTCGATCTCGACGCGCACGCCCGCCGCGCTGCCGCTGTCCGCTGTGTTCATGGTTGCTTGTGCCTCTCCACATCTGTCTCTTGTCTCTGCGTCTGTCGCTGCCTGGACACCCCGGCGACGGCCGGCTCGCACCGGCCGAGTCGGTCCGCCGGTGGTGGGCGGGCTCCGACGGTTGGCCGTGTCCGGGTGCTAGGGCGTGTCTTCAAACTCCCGTCGTCCGCCCGGAGGGCGGGCGTGGCGGCGTTGGGGTGCGTGCATCGCAAGGCGGAGGAGGGAGTCCATGCGGAGCATCGGCGACTGACGACAACGCGGCGAGGTGCGTGCCCCAACGCCGGCGCGCAGGCGGGAGTTTGAAGACACGCCCTAGGCCGAGGCTTCCTCCAGCAGCTTCTGGAAGGCCGGCGTGGCCACCAGCTCCGCGTTGGCCGGGTTGTCCAGGGCGGCCCGGAACTGGGGGGTGTCCAGCACCTCCTGGAACGCGTCGTCCACGCGGTGGTCCTTGTAGATCTGCTGGACGGTGAGGTCGGGGTAGGCGCTGACGAAGACCCTCGCGGGCTCCTGGTGGGCGACGAACCAGTCCTTCACTCCCGGATCGGCGACGCCGGGGAACCCTTCGCTGTGCGAGAAGACCTTGTCGAAGCGGGACCCGACCACCGTCTGGGCGAAGTCGTCGATGTAGGTGTCCCAGGAGCCGTCGAAAACGCTGGCGAACATGAACCGGGTGTCGTCGTCGAAGATCACGTGCCGTGCGTCGTGCAGGGTGCCGATCTGGCGCACCGCCGCATGGGCGCTCTCGTCGTGCGCCGCGTCGGCGAGCGTCGCGAGGTCCTTGCGCAGCGCATCCGCATGGCCCGGCTTGATCCTGGTGAAGACGGTGAACTCACTGCAGACCCCATCCGACCTGCCCGGGCGCTCGGGGTGAGCCGACTGGGTCGCGCCTGTCGTCGCGGTCATGGTGACGTCCTCCTGCCGTGGTCGGTGCGAGGGACGCCGACCGCCCGAACATGAGGCGCCATCGCCCTCACCTCTTCATCCTGACCCGAGCGCGATGGGGGCACCACCGGGCAACGGACAGGCCGAGGCCCTCGGAGTTCCGAGAAGCTCACGAGGACAGCGTCGTCGGAGCGGAGGATCATGGAAGACGGGCCTGCCGGGTTCGTCGTCGTCACGCGCTCTGACTCCCCTCTGGAGGCAATCATGGGCAAAGTTCTCGGTGACGTCCTGGGTCTCGCCGCCGGCGTCGCGATCAGCCCACTCCCGATCATCGCCATCATCCTCATCCTCGCCACGCCTCGGGGACGCCTCAACGGAGTCCTCTTCACCGTCGGCTGGATCCTGGGACTCTCGGCGCTGGGCGCGGTGATGCTGGCGATCGCTTCCCCCGCAGGCGCCTCTGCCCACCATCACCCGGCCACCTGGGTGGGAGTCCTCAAGCTCGCCCTGGGCCTGTTCCTCGTCCTCTTCGGCGCCCGGCAATGGCACCGGCGCCCGAAGGATCCGTCGCAGGCCCAGCTGCCGAAGTGGATGAGCGCGATCGACCGCCTCACGCCGGTCAAGGTCCTCGCACTCGGACTGGCCCTGTCCGCGCTCAACGCCAAGAACGCCCCATTGACCCTCGCCGCGGGCGCCGCGATCGGCTCGGCCGGACTGCCGGTGGGGCAGCAGATCGCCTCACTGGCGATCTTCGTCGTGATCGCCACCCTCGGCCTGTTGGCCCCACTGGGAGTCTTCCTGCTCGGGGGAGAGCGAGCCCAGATCACGCTCGGTAACTGGAAGAACTGGGCAGCCCAGCACAACGTCGCCGTGATGGCGGTCCTGTTCTTCGTGCTCGGGTTGAAGCTGCTCGGAGACGGGATCTCCGTCCTCACGTCCTGACAGGCTGCTCCGTGAATCCCTTTCCTGGCGCGGATGTTCGTGGCCTTGGAGGCGTCAGGTCGCGCCGACCGGCAGGGTGCGGCACTGCCTAGGTTTCGCGCCGGGTCTCGCGTTGGAGATCGGCCACACGGTGGAGGGCGGCCTTGAAGGCGGCGTACTCCCGCGCGCCCAGGGCCTTCGCGTGGCGCTCCTCGATCGAGCGCATGATGGCGGCGGCCGCCGCCATCTGGAGCAGGCCTCGTTCGGTGGGGTGGATCAGTTTGGCGCGGCGGTCCGCGGGGTCGGGTCTGCGTTCGACGTAACCCAGGCGTTCGAGGTCGTCGACGAGGGTCCCGATGACCTGCTTGTGCTGTCCGGAGGCGCGGGCGAGTTCGCTGGCGCGGATGCCGTCGGTACGCAGGTAGGCGAGCACGGCGCCGGCGCGGGGCTGGATGTCGTCGAAACCCTGTTCGGCGAGCACGGTGAACAGCTCGCGCTGGACGGAGAAGAGCACCCGGGCGGCGAGCACGCCGAGGTCCGGTTCCGCCGCCTGGTGTCCGCTCAACGCCTCTCCCGCTTCCGCCGTCTTTGGGCCCGCCCCGCGTTCCGCCCTGTGACCAGCAACTTTAGTCGCCCGCCCGGTGGGCTCGGGCGGCACCCCAGGCGTTCCGGCGCCCCGCTCTGACCAGTGCTTGCGCCCCGGGGGGCAGGGGTATAGCGTCGAAGTAGTCACTAATCTTGACTATCAAGATTAGTGACTACTGGCCGCCAACGGAGCTGTGGTTCAACCCGAAGGAGCGCACGATGAGCGAGCACAGCAAGTTCCTGGAGCCGGTCACCCGGGAGAACGCCGCCGTGGTCCTGGTCGACCACCAGGTGGGCCTGCTGTCCGGCGTCCGGGACATCCCGCTCGGCGAGCTGAAGCACAACGTGGTGGCGCTGGCACGCGCGGCGACCGTGCTCGGCATCCCGCTGGTCGTCACCACCACCGCGGCCGACAGCATGTGGGGGCCGACCACCCCGGAACTGGTCCAGGCCCTGCCGGCCGGACAGCGGATCATCGACCGCAGCACGGTCAACGCCTGGCACGACGGCCGGGTCCGCGAAGCCATCGAAGCCACCGGGCGGCAGAAGCTGATCTTCGCCGGAGTGTCCCTGGAGGTGTGCGCGGCGCTGCCCGCGATCGCCGCGACGGCCGCCGGGCACCACGCGTACGTCGCCGTGGACGCCTCCGGCACCTTCAGCCAGGCCAAGCGCGAGGCGGGACTGCTGCGCATGCAGCAGGCGGGCGTCACCGTCTCCGACTACGCCACCCTCATGGTCGAGGCCCTGGCCGACAACGCCGCCCCCGAGGCCGGCGACCTCTACGCCGCCCTCGACATGCCCTTCGCCGTCCTGGTCGGCCAGATCTCAGCGGCCGCCCGCCCCGCGTAACGGCCCGCGTACCCACCTCACCCGGCCATCGCCGACCCACACCACGGGGGGGATGTGCCTCGCCCCGTCGCCTGTCAGTACCAGCTGGCATGCTGCCGGGCAGAAGAGGACGGCAACGGGTGGCAAGGGCTGTGTGCGATGGGTTTTGAGGGCGGGGTCTGGCGTCTGGTGCGCGGGGAAGAGCTGGTGGGCGAGATCGTGGTCGAGGAGACGGACTTCCCGTGGCTCCACGGGCGCTTCGTGCCGGGAACGGCGTTCCCCGCCGTCCAGCCGCTCTTCGCCCGTTCGCTCGCGTTGTCCGAGGCGGAGGACTGGGAGGCCTTCGACGACGCGTACGACGAGATCACGAGCACCGTGTCGATGCTCTCGCCCTCGGGCCCGGTCGCCGAGTTCCTGCTGCACATCCAGGGCGACAGGGCCTGGTTCCGGTGGAATGACGAGCCGTTCGAGGACGCGGACGGGCAGGGCGGAGGTGAGGCGGGCAGCGCCGGACCGTCCGCGGGAAGTGACGTCGACGGCAACCTCGGCCTCGACCTGCCGGTGATGACGTGGGAGCGGTTCTGGCAGCTGATCGAGGTCCTCGGGGGCGGGGCCGGTACCGAGACGTGCGAGCACCTCGAAACCGCCTGCGCCTGTCTGGTCGAAGTTCTCGCATGCGAGCCGCTGGGCCAGATCATCGGCTTCGGCGAGCGTCTCGCCGAGGCGCTGCACCGCCTGGACCAGGAGCAGTTCGGGACGCTGCCGATCACCGGGGCGGTGTTGCCCGACGGCTCGCCGTTCCCTCAGTCGAGCGACCACTTCCTGTACGCGCGAGCTGCGGTCGTGGCTGCGGGCCGCGACGTGTACGAGAGCATGTTCCACGATCCCGAACGGTTCGCTCCGTTCACCGCGCGACAGTGCGAACCGCTGCTCTACGTGCACGAGGAGGCGTTCGAGCAGGTGACCGGGGCGGAGTGGGACCGCCTCACCCGCTACGACTACGAGTCCTGCTCGAACGCCGACGGCTGGCCCGAGCTGCGCGGCTGAGCGCCGCCTGTCGCAGAGCACCGTTCGCCGCAGGCCCCGGCCCCGCTCGGCGGGCGAGCGGGGCCGGGTTCCCTGGCGGCTGCCGGTCCGTCCGGCAGGCGGGCAGGCGGCTCAGGCTTCGATGTTCTCCAGGTCCGCGAGCAGGCCCGGGCGCGTCGGCTTCCAGCCGAGGGCGGCGCGGGTGTGAGCGCTGGAGGCGGGCTGGTCGGCCGCGAAGACCGGGCCGAGGGGGCCGAAATTCTCCTGCGGCACCGGCTCGGCCGGAAGGCCGAGCCGCCGTCCGATGACCGCGGCGATGTCGCGTACCGCGTCGCCTTCGTCGGCGACGGCGTGCCACGCGGATCCGGCCGGGGCCTTCTCCAGGGCGAGCCGGAACAGGGCGGCGGCGTCGAGCGCGTGGACGGCGGGCCAGCGCTGCGCGCCGTCTCCGGGGTAGCCGACGGCGCCGGTGTCGCGGGCGATGTTGGTGAGCAGCCCGGCGAACCCGCCCTGGCCCTGGTTGTGGACCGTGCGCGGCAGCCGTACCGCCGAGCTGCGCACGCCGCGTGAGGCGAGTGCGAGTGTGCGGTTCACCGACAGGCTGCGTCCGCTGACGGGGCCGTCCAGCGGCAGCGGGTCCTCCTCGGTCGAGGCGCGTCCCGCCACGAGGGGCGTGCCGGACGCGGTGACGAGAGGCCTGTTCGTGCCGACGAGGGTGTCGCCGAGGGCCGCGAGTGCGGCGCTCTCCTCGGCGATCCCTCGCGCGAGTGCGTCGGGCGAGCTGAAGTCGTTGCTGAAGGCGAGGTGGATGACGCCGTCCGCCTGTTCCGCGCCGGTCCGCAGCACGTCGAGGTCGGCGAGCCCGCCGCGGAGCACGTCGGCGCCGGCGGTTTTCGCGCCGGCCGCGGAGGCGTCGGATCGGGCGAGGGCGGTGACCAGGTGGCCTGCGGTGAGCAGTTCGGCGACGACGGCAGAGCCGATCAGGCCTGTGCCGCCGGTGATGAAGACGCGCATGGTGAGCTCCGAGGAGTGATGCGACTGTTGTCCCATCACTGTACGACGCGATGCGACACTTGTCCCGTCATCTAGACTGGCAACATGCCGCGATGGAAACCCGATGCCCGACAGCGCCTGGTCGTGGCTGCGCTAGGCCTGTTCGCCGAGCAGGGCTACGACGAAACGACCGTCGCTCAGATCACCGAGCGGGCAGGGCTCACGCGGAGCACCTTCTTCCGCCACTTCACCGACAAGCGCGAGATCCTCACCATGGGACAGACGGCGCTCAGCCGCCTGCTGGCCGAGGGCATCGACGGCGCCCCCGCGGATGCGACGCCGATGACGGCCGTCGCGGCCGGACTCGAGCGCGCATCGGGCGAGATGACGTCGTTCAACCGCGAGCTCAGCCCGCTGCTGCACGCGGCGATCGAGGCGAACGCGGAGTTGCAGGCGCGCAACGTGCTGAAGTGCATCGGCATGGCCACGGCGATGGTCGACGCGCTGAAGCGACGGAACGTCGCGGAACCCGTGGCGCAGGTGGCCGCCGAACTCGGCGTCCTCGCGTTCAGGCTCGGCTACGCCCGGTGGACCGACCCCAGCCACGACGAGGACCCCGGCGGGCTGGCGCCCCACACGCGCGCCGCGTTCGACGAACTCCGCGCGGCAGTCGCTGTGCTCCACTGAGCTCCGCCGATCTCCGCTGAGCCCCGTATCGGCCGCTACGAGGAATCCTGCCGCCGGTTGCTGCCGCGTAGAGTGGATACGGAGAGTGCTGGATCACGGCTTCCCTTCTCGGAGGGTTATCGGTGAGACACGCGGATGCCTCCGGCGAGGCGGTGTCGGTCCGGCTGTTCCTGGACTTGGTCGACGGCGGCGCGAGTCGCGCCCGGCCGATCTGATCTGCGCGTCGACGCCTCGTCTCGGGAGAGGCGATCCTGCTCGCGGCGGTTGCGGCGCGCGGGAGGAGACCTTCGCCATGAAACTGACCGCCGAGCGGCTGCGGACCTCCGTCCGCAGTGCCGCTCCGACCTCCACGCATCCGCCGCCGGTGTCCGCCGCCGACGTCGGCCTGCTGGTGCTCCGGCTGGCCGGCCTGCTGCTGGCCGGCCACGGTGCCCAGAAACTCTTCGGCCTGTTCGGTGGCGCCGGTCTGCATGCCACCAGTAAGGGCTTCGAGGCCCTGGGCTACCGGCCCGGCGTCCTCTTCGCCACGCTGGGAGGAGCCTCCGAGCTGTGCGGCGGCCTGGGCCTCGCCCTCGGGCTGTTCACCCCGCTGGCCGCCGCCGCCGTGATCGGGGTGATGATCAACGCGATGTCCGTCACCTCGGGCAGAGGCCTGTGGGCCGACAAGGGCGGCATGGAGTACCCGCTGTGCCTGGCGCTGATCGCGATCGCGGTCTCCGCCATCGGCCCCGGACGCCTGGCACTGGACCGCCCGTTCCGGTGGGGCCAGGGCGGGTGGTGGAGTGCGGCCGTCGCTCTGGGGATGGGCGGCATCGGCGCGGGCATCGTGCTGTCCCTGCAAGGGGTGACTCTCTAGCGCCGCGTCAGCACCGCGTTGGACCACCACTACGTGCGCGAAGCCGGGACCAGCAACCTGTCGCATCCCTCAGCAGGTGTGGCCGCTGGGCAGCGCGGAACCGTCCGACTCGCTGAGCCCGGCACGCGGGCACGCCGTCATCCGGCGTGGTCGTAGTCCGGCAGGATCACGTCGCTGTGGGCGGCGCGTCCCCCGGCGCCCGCCGAGGTGGTGGGGTTGCGCAGGGCCGCGTTGCGGGTGTCGAGCATGTCCTGGGTGCCGGGGATGAGGCTGGTGCCGCCGGAGGCGGCCAGCGCCTGGTTCCGCTCGACGAAGGGGCGCGCCTTGCGCTCGTAGGCCGCGAAGGCGGCCGCGTGGTCGGCGTGGGAGGCCAGTTCTCCGGCCAGGAGGTAGGCGCCGACGAGCGAGACGCTGGAGCCCTGGCCGGACAGGAACGAGGTCGCGTGGGCCGCGTCACCGGCGAGGGCGACGCGGCCACGGGACCAGGTGGGCATGTGGATCTGGCTGACGACGTCGAAGAACAGGTCGTCGGCCTCGCGCAGCGCGTCCACCAGGCGCGGGAGGTGCCAGCTGCGCTCGGGGAAGGCGGCGGCGATGAGTTCGCGCTGCGCCTGTGGGTCCCGGATGGCGTCGACGGGGGCGTCCTCCCGCTTGAGGAGGAGGAACCCGTGTATGTGGTCGGCGGGTTCGTGGGCGTAGAGGACGGCCGAGCGGCCTGGCGTGTTCCAGATGATCCCTTCGTGGGCGAGGCCCAGGTCGTTCGCGAGGGTGAAACCGGCGAAGACGTGGCCGAGGTAGCGGTGGAACGCGTCCTCGGGGCCGAAGACCAGCCCGCGGGTGTTGGAGTGCAGCCCGTCGGTGCCGATCACCAGGTCGAAGGTGCGGTGGGCGCCGCTGTCGAAGGTGACGTCGACGCCGTCCGCCCGGTCGTCCAGGGTGGCGATGGAGTCGCCGAAGAGGAACTCGACCCGGTCGCGGAGCGGGGCGTAGAGGGCGCCCGCCAGGTCGCCGCGCCGTACTTCCAGGTCCAGGCCTGTGGCGCCTCCGGTGACGGCCTCGGGGGCGACGGAGCCGATGAGCGCCCCGTCCGCGTCCACGAACGAGAGCTTGCGCGTGTCCACGTGGGCTGCGCGCAGTTGCGGGAGCAGCCCCATGCGGTCGACGACCTCGCGGGCGGCCCCGCGGATGTCGATGGCGTACCCGCCGCCCCGTACGGCTGACGCCCGTTCGACGACGGTGACGTCGAAGCCGTAGCGGTCGAGCCAGTAGGCGAGGGCGGGGCCGGCGATGCTCGCGCCCGAGATGAGGACCTTGCGGTTCGCGGAGTGGTTGTTCACGGTGTGCTCTCCTCCTGGCGGCGCAGCCCGGCGGTCGCCTCCTGGCGGTCACACCGAAGATGCGTACCTTAGGTATCTTTATGGACGGCACAGTGCACCCGCGGAGAGCGGGCGCAGCCCCAGGATATAGATACCTAAGTTAGGTATTCAAGTGGAGGTGATGGTCCGATGACCGCGGACTCGCCGGGCAACCCCGGCGCGGACGAGCAGGCGGCAGCCGTCTGGGCGGCCCTGCCCCGGCTGGCCCAGCTGAGCAACGCCATGACCCGCGGACGCCTGGCCGAACGGGCGGCCGACGCAGCGGGACTCGCCCTGGAGCGCCCCGCACTGAGCGCGCTCATGACCCTGCACATGGCGGACCGGCCGCTGCGCATCGGTGAGATCGCCGAACGGATGCAGGTGGTCGGCCCGCACGTCACGCGACAGGTCCAGGCGCTGGAGCGGCGCGGCCTCGTCCACCGCGTCGGCGACCCGCACGACCGGCGTGCCAGCCTCATCGAGGCGACCACTGAAGGAACGAGGGCCGCGAACGCCTACGCGACGTCCATGATCGGCTGGTTCACGGACGCGATAGCGCACTGGCCGGACCAGGACCGCGGGGACCTGGGCCGCCTGCTTGCGAAGCTGGCCGACGACGTCATCGCCCGCCTGGCCCTCCTCGACGACGGCGGCGGCGGCAGGTGACGGCACCTGAACGGTCAGGGCGGCACCTTGAAAACCCGTCCCACCCCACCTCGTTCGGGTGAAACCTCCGCGGCCGCCGGCATCGGAGGGCCCGGACGGCGACATCATGCCTCCATGATCACTTCGCTTCCTCGGCCCCGTCCTCGGCCCGCCCGACGGCTGCGTGCGGGTGCTGCCGCCCTCGCCGCCCTCGGCGCGTTCGCCCTCACCGCCACAACTGCCGCCGCCGCCCCCGCGCCACGCCAGGCCGCCCCGTCCACGCGTACGGTCGCCGAGCCGCACTGCGGCGAATGGGTCGACTACAACGGCAACCAGGACCGCCGGATGAAGAGCTGGCTGTGCCTCTACGACAGCGGAGACGGGGGGATCTACCCGACGCTGTGGACCGAGTGCGGCTGGTGGAAGATCATCGGCTGGGCGGACCCGCCGAACGGCTGCCGCATCTGGGAGCCCAGCTCCTACGAGATCACCTTCCCGGACGGCACCAAGACCAAGGACGCGCTCTTCCCCGGTGCCTCCGGCAAGAACAGTGCCGCGAGCAACGGCAGCACCTACCCCTGCCAGAACGGCACCTGGAAGCTGTGGTCCTACTACGGCGTCCAGATGAAGGACATCCTCGGCAACTGGGGCAGCAACGTGGCCGCCACCCACGAGGCCACCTTCAACGTCACCTGCCCCTGACCCGAAATCCGCTGAGGGTCCGGCCTGGTCCGGACCCCCACTGCCGGGCAGTTCACGATCGTGCCCCGAACCGGCCGCCGCAGCCGCACCGTTGACCGTCGATCGCCGTTGGTCCGGTCCGCGGCGGCACGCCCCGCCGTCGCGCCCCGCCGTTGCGTCGCCTCCTATCGGGCGGCGGCCTCGTGGTGAATCATGGAGGCGGCCGAACGGAGCGAGGGCCTCGGGGCGGATGACACAAGGTCGGCCGTCGGTGGTCCTCATCGAGTGGGATGGGAACAGCATGCCTCTTAGCGGCGAATACCAGCCGAGCCCGGAGAAGTGGGTCAGCGACCAGGTCGCGTTGTACGAGAGCTCCGGGGGCACCGAGGGCACGACGCTGCGGGGCGTGCCGGTGGTCGTCCTCACCAGCCTGGGGGCCAAGAGCGGCAAGATCCGCAAGAACCCGCTGATGAGGGTGGAACACGAGGGGACGTACGCCCTGGTGGCCTCGCAGGGCGGCGCGCCCAAGAACCCCACCTGGTACCACAACCTGGTCGCCCACCCGCGGGTCGAGCTCCAGGACGGCGCCGTGCGCCAGGACATGACGGCGCGCGAGGTCGAGGGCGCGGAGCGGGAGCTGTGGTGGGCCCGCGCGGTCGAGGTCTGGCCGGACTACGCCGAGTACCAGACGAAGACGGACCGGGTGATCCCCGTCTTCGTGCTGGAGCCGGAGACCGCCGGCCGTTGACCCCGAACGGCTCGGGCGGGGCCCGGAGCACCAGAAACCGCCCTCCCGCCCGAGCCCTTCGGCCTGCCGCGCCGAACCGTCGGGCGGTCCTGGAAGAGCTGGGCGGTCAGCAGCTTGGCCACCGGCCTCTCCTTGGACAGTTCCCCGTTCGGACGCCGTCCCGGCTATCGTGTCGGGTATGACGTACCGCGTGCAGTACACCGTCGAGGCGAGGACGACGATCGACGCCCTGCCCGCCGAACGTCGCGATCTGCTGGAGCGTGCACTGGGTGTTCTCGCCCGCGACCCGTACCACAAGACGGCGACGGCACCGATCGGCCCCGACGAGCACCTGCGCAAGGCTTACGCCGCGCCCGGCGTCGTGGTGGAATTCATGGTCGCCGACCATGTCCTGGTCGTCGTCGTGCTCCAGATCTTCGACGAACTCCAGTACTTGATCGACGAGACCGACGCCCGCTGAACGGTCCCGAAGCGTCGGCCCCCGGCCACGGTCGGGCCGACCTCGGTCAGCACGGTCTTCGACCGGACCGCGTTGCGTGACTTCCCGCTGCCAGCCCCCGCATGGTCGTGCTTCTCGTAGCCGGGGTGGTCCGTCATCTCGCCCTCAAGGGCGGGCTCCAGGAGCTACTGCGTCATCTGCTGCCGGAGCCTTCCAGCGCCGGTGACGCGGGCCCGGTCGACCAGCTGCCCGATCCAACTCGACCTTCACCTCGGCCGGCCCCGCCTCGCACAGCCGGGCTGGCACGGTGCTCGCCGTCGCGGTGACCGGGCCCGGCGTCGTGGACAGCCCCACTGGCATATCGCGTCGCGGGCCTGGCACGCCTTCACCGGGCCTTGGCCGCGAGCATCCGCCGGGCGATGATGATCAGTCAGATAGCCTGCTGATTCTGCCGATCGCTCGTTCAAGGCCACAGTCCGAACCGTCACCGACCGCATTCCGGAACATCGATCGCCCTGCAGCCGCATGCGTCGGCCCGAGGCGCTGGGCGTCCGCATCCGACCACGGTGGACGGCTTGGGCCAAGGCCGGTTCAGGCCAGCACAGAACCCTAGTTGGGCCACTGGCCGGCGGGCAGGATCGTACCCAACGGCAGCGACACGCAGCCGAAAGGAACCGGGGCAGCGTCACCGCGGGACGCACCGGATCCGGACCACTCCCTGTTGCGCGTGTGTCCCGAAGGAGCCCTGCCATGATCCGCACCCGCATCGCGAAGGCCGCCGCGGTCGCCGCCCTCGTCACCCCGCTCGTCACCGCCACCCCGCTTCCGGCGCCGCCCCTGGTGTGCACCGACACCATGGGCCGGCGGTAGCAGCCCACTTCGGGCCCACCCGCACGTCACCGGCCCGGGCGCCGCGCCCGTCGCCGTGATGGCGCCGCGCGGCCGGGGCGGTCGCCGAACCGGGGCGGTCGTCGATCCGGGGCGTTCTCACTCTGCTCTCACGTGTTGCGCGCCGGGCTTGTCCATGCCCTGTCCGGCGCACGGTCGAAGGCGAATTCCCTCACTGCCCTTGAGACCTGTCGTGGCCCAGATCTCTGGCCACGACACATCCGACCTGCGAACGAAGGAAACGTTTCACCATGAAGAGGACTGTGCGCAACGCCCTGCAACTTCTCGCGGTGAGTGGGGTCCTGGCCGGCGGGACGATGGTTGCGACGAGCCCCGCGCACGCGGCGCTGCCCGATGTGTCCTGTGGCACGGTCACCTCCGCCGACACCACCGCCGCCGTCCAACTGAACCAACAGCTCACCGGCAGCCTGCGGAACGCGATGAACGCGTACCGGATGTCCTGCGCCCGGGCCATCGTCAACACCGTGCGGGCCAACGGCTTACCGCAGCAGGCGGAGGTCATCGCGATCACCACGGCGGTCGTGGAATCCACCCTGCGGAACAACCCGAACATGGAGGACCACGACAGCGTCGGCCTGTTCCAGCAGCGGGCCTCGTGGGGCACCACCGCGCAGCGGCTCGACCCGGCGACGACGACCCGCAAGTTCATCAGCGCGATGCTCTCGACGTATCCGAACAACACGTGGCAGAGCAAGTCGATCGGCGAGGTCTGCCAAGGTGTCCAGCAGTCGGCCTATCCCAGCCTCTACCAGGGTCAGGCGGCCGACGCGCAGAAGATCGTCAACGCCATCGGTCAGAGCCCCGCTATTCCGGTGGGGATGACGGGTTTTGCGTCGGCTGACTTCAATGGTGACGGGAAGACCGATCTGGCGGCGGTGGATGCGGCGACGGGGAAGATGTACCTGTACCCGGGTACCGGTGTCGGTACGTTCGGTGAGCGGAGTCTGATCGGCACCGGTTGGGACACGGTGAGCAATGTGACGCCGGGTGACTTCAACGGCGATGGGAAGATCGATCTCGCCGCGGTGAACACCGCCAACGGGAATCTGTACGTCTATCCGGGCAATGGCGCCGGCGCGTTCGGCACGCCGTGGTTGGCGGGCACCGGCTGGAACAACCTGGACCACCTCATCGGCGGTGACTTCAACGGTGACGGGAAGTCGGACATCGCCGCGGTCGGTACTGCTGACGGGAATCTGTACGTCTATCCGGGTAACGGTGCCGGTTCCTTCGCAGCGCCGATCAACGCCGGTACCGGTTGGAACACCCTGGGTAAATTCGCGAGCGGTGACTTCAACGGTGACGGGAAGTCGGACATCGCCGCGGTCGGTACTGCTGACGGGAATCTGTACGTCTATCCGGGCAACGGCGCCGGTTCCTTCGCAGCGCCGGTCAACGCCGGTACCGGCTGGAACATCATGCGCGACCTCATCGGCGGCGACTTCAACGCCGACGGGAAGTCGGACATCGCCGCCGTCCAGGCTCCGCAAGGATCCACCGGTGACATGTACTTCTATCCCGGCACCGGCCAGAACACCTTCGGCAACCGCACCAGCATCGGCACCGGCTGGTAGCCCGCCCCCCAACTCAGTAGTCGACACACACCATTTACCAGATCGAGGTAGACAGCCATGCCCAAGAACAGCCGATTCCGCCGCGCGTCCGTTCTCGTTCCGTTAATCGCCGCCATGGCCGCCGTGGGCCTGACCGCGCCGCCCGCCCAGGCCGGCTCCTCCCTCGGAGGCCCCGTCAACCGATCCGAGATCCTGCAGCGCGCCCAGTACTGGGACGACCAGAACGTCCAGTACAACCAGGGCGCGACGTACGGGGACGGCGACGGCCACACCTACCGCACCGACTGCTCAGGGTTCATCTCGATGGCTTGGCACCTGTCGGCCACCGGGCTCGGCTCGCCGACCACCAACACCCTCGACAGCCGATCGCTGAGCACGCGCATCAACAAGAGCGAACTCCGCCCCGGCGACGCGCTGGACAACATCAGCGACCACGTCGTGCTCTTCGTGAGGTGGAACAACCAGGCGACCGGGGACTTCACCTACATCCACCAGTCGAACCCGAGGACCGACGTGACCTATGGGAACGGGAACGTCTACACCGGAAACATCTCCAGCTACCCGGCAAGCAGCTACGTGGCCCTCCGCCTCAACAAGGTCGTTGAGGACAACACCACGCCTCCGCCGGCGACTCCGGTGGGGATGACGGGTTTTGCGTCGGCTGACTTCAATGGTGACGGGAAGACCGATCTGGCGGCGGTGGACGCGGCGACGGGGAAGATGTACCTGTACCCGGGTACCGGTGTCGGTACGTTCGGTGAGCGGAGCCTGATCGGTACCGGGTGGAACACGGTGAGCAATGTGACACCGGGTGACTTCAACGGCGATGGGAAGATCGATCTCGCCGCGGTGAACACCGCCAACGGGAATCTGTACGTCTACCCGGGCAATGGCGCCGGTGCGTTCGGAACGCCGTGGTTGGCGGGCACCGGCTGGAACAACCTGGACCACCTCATCGGCGGTGACTTCAACGGTGACGGGAAGTCGGACATCGCGGCGGTCGGCGTCGCTGACGGGAATCTGTACGTCTATCCGGGTAATGGCGCCGGCTCTTTCGCAGCCCCGATCAACGCCGGCACCGGCTGGAACACCGTGGGTAAATTCGCCAGCGGTGACTTCAACGGTGACGGGAAGACGGACATCGCCGCGGTCGGCACCGCTGACGGGAATCTGTACGTCTATCCGGGCAATGGCGCTGGTTCCTTCGCAGCGCCGGTCAATGCCGGCACCGGCTGGAACATCATGCGCGACCTCATCGGCGGCGACTTCAACGCCGACGGGAAGTCGGACGTCGCCGCCGTCCAGGCCCCTCAAGGATCCACCGGCGACATGTACTTCTACCCCGGCACCGGCCAGAGCACCTTCGGTAACCGCACCAACATCGGCACCGACTGGTAGACCCTGGGTGACGCTCCCGCTCTGAGCTTGGCGTTTATCGTCGCAGGTCACTCGACCTGCGACGATAAACGCTGGCTCAGAGATCGGGGAGCGGACAGCCCCGGCCGCTGCCGATCAGCTTGTTGACGACGCTCAGCGCGTCCTCGTGGCGGAACAGCACGGCGTACGGCAGTGCCGCCGCGGAGTGCCGTCGTACCAGTGTGGTCTGGTCCTCGGGAAGTTCCGGGTCCGCGACCAGCTCGGCCTGTGCGAGCAGCTCGGGTTGGTCGGTGCGGACCAGCTCCGCAGCGCAGAACCGTTCGAGTTGGTCCGGCCACGCCACGGCGACGCTCGGGCGCGGCCCGGGGGCGGCCGCCGGGGTCGCCAGCCAGGCCCGCACCGGGTCGTCGGAGGGGACGCGGCCGGGTTCGAAGAACGACCAGAACGTTCCCGGCCACATGGCGGAGGCGCGGTAGGCGGTGATCGACACATGGCTGCCCGTGGTCAGGTCGACTGCCAGGTGCACCGGCACGCCTTCCTCGTACCAGTGCGCTCCGTACTCGCAGACGGCGAAGCGACGTCCGTCGTGGTCGAGGAGTACGAACGAGGTGTTACGGCGGCGCTCGGTGGCCAGGTCATGCCGTGTCACCAGGACGTCCAGCAACTCCTGGTGCCGTTCCGGTAGTTCCTCGCGGGAGAGGTTGAGCACGGGAGCCTCCAGGTCTGCTGTTCGGCGGATCGGGTTCCCACTCTGCCCGTCCGGGAGCGACGAGGTGTGCGAATTCGAGGTTTCCGGGACGTCCCGTCGCAGCCGATCCGGTCCGAACGCCCGGCGGTGGCCAAGCGGCGAACCGGGTGGTGGGGCGCTGCTGTTCGGGCGGTTTCGGCGCCCGAGGCCGTGGGTTGTCCTGAGATACCCGGTGGCCGACACGACGGCTGACGGCGGGTCATCGCAGCTCTCGGGTGGCGAGGCAGCGGTTCCTCTGTTGCCGGCCCGCCGGAGCCCTGACCCGCCGTCGAGAGGTCACCGTTGGCGGAGGCCGGCCTGATGGTCGATCCACGGGCCGATCGATGCGGCGCCGTCCGTCAGGATGCCGAGGTGGTTGTCATGTGCCACGGTCTGGAAGGTGTCGTTGGCCGGGTGGCCGGCTTGTGCCGCGTAGGCGATCACCCGGGCCGGGTTGAACACCTCGTCCTGGGCCCCGATCCACACGCCGAGCGGCTTGGTCAGGCCGCGCAGCACGGCGGCGCTGTTGTCGGCGTTCTGCGCCAGTGCCATGTTCACCGTGTAGCGCGGGACCAGCTTCGCTGACTGGACCTCCTGGGACGTGTACGCGAACCCGAGTGCCGGGGTGTGTCCGTCGAGCACGTGGTTGCTGACCGCGTTGACCACGAAGGCGCGCTGGCAGACGGTGGCGAAGTTCGAGGCGCCGCTCACCTGTTCGGTGTCGGAGTGCAGGCCGAAGTCCGGGGCGAGGAGGACATAGCCGGCTACCTGGTCGTCGATCCGGTCGAGGCTGTTGAGTACCAGGCCGGCGCCGGCCGAGTGGCCACCGACGAAGAGCGGCAGTTTCGGCTGCTGCCGGTGCACGAAGTCGACCATGGTCCGGGTGTCCTGCCAGACCTGTTCCGGTGTCGGCGCGTCACCGCGCGGGCCGCCGGAGGCGCCGTGGCCCCGAATGTCCACCAGGTACGTCGCGATGTGGTGGTCGTCGGCGAGTTCGCGGCCGAGCGGGAGGTATCCGGCCGCGCTGTTGGCGCCCGAGCCGTGGTAGAACACCAGGCTCGCGACCGGGTTGGCGGGGAGGTACGCGTGGTAGGCGAGCGGCACCCCGTCGGTCGCGGCGACCCGCCCGGTCGGGTCGGCGTTCGTGGCTGCGGTGGTCTGGTCCTGCTGCAATCCGCCCACCGCGGGCGTGGGGAAGGCGCAGGGCATCAGCGCGACGGCGGCGCCCGCACCGGTCAGCACGCCCAGTGCGGCGACGGTGACGCCCAGCACTCCCAACGCCCCCACCCATCGGCGCAGCAGCGGTGCCCGACCGGCCGCTGTGCGCTGTGTCGCGGGCCCGTCCGCGGTGCCCTGCTCCAGCCAGCGGCGGACCGCAGGTTTGCGCAGCCGCCCGTAGACCAGCAGTGGCAGGACGAGTCCGGCTGCCGGCAGTGCGCTGTCGAACCGGAGGGCCTGGTAGACCCGGATCGCCGCGAGCAGCCCGAGCAGCACCAGTAACTGGCCGAACAGCCGTGTTCCGGGCCGGCGCAGCCGCCAGACCGTCCACCAGCAGCCGAGGCCGAAGACGGCCAGCAGCAGGCCGAAGCCCCGGGTGGTGGCCGGGTAGGCCGGGTTCTGTTCCAGTAGGCCGTTGAGCACGGTGGCGACGCCCGTGAGGAGCAGCAGCATCCGGATCACGGTCACGTCGCGTGGTCGCCGCCCGGGCAGGTCGCGGTCAGCGGACATCGTCGGACTCGCTGGAGGCGCCGAGTTGTTCGGCGATCAGGGCCTGGGCCTGGTCGCACCAGGCGAGTTCCGCGTCGGCCAGGGCGATCGTGTGGGCACGGACCAGCCAGGTGGCCGGGACGGTGTCGGCGCTGCGCTCGGTCTGCTCGGGCCATTGGGCGCCGGGCACGGTCGCCGTGGCCTGATCGCGGCGGGCGTGTGCCTCGTCGCGGCGCTGCTCGATCAGCCGCAACATCGCCCGTGGACCGGCGTGGTCGCTGAACAACAGCTTGACCATGCCCTCGTCGCGCCGCTGGGCAGGCTGGGCCGGGAGGCTGAGCCAGCCGTCCAGGGCTGTCGCGCCCTGCTCGGTCAGCTGCCAGACGGTCTGCCTGCCCCGCTCGGCGGCCGGCTCGTCCGCGGCGATCAGGCCGCTCGCCTCCAGGTGCTTCAGCTGCGGGTAGAGCTGGCCGTAGCTCACGCCCCAGAAGTGCCCGACGGAGCGCTGCACGGCCTGTCGTAGCTGGTAGCCGTTGCGGGAGCTGAGCGACAGGAAGCCGAGCACCGTCCATCCCGTGGGCGTGAGCTTCGGCAGTCCGATGTCGGCGGCGCCTGGATCCTCGCTATATCTTCCAGATAGGGTCATGGGGCGAACGTACCATTCCCGCGGCCCCTCGGGGCGGCAGCCGATCCCGGCCGCTCGGAGTCAGCAGATGAGGCAGGAACAGGGGCGGCGGACACGGGAGCAGGGGCTCGATCCTGATGGTCCGGTGGACACAACGGAATTGGCTTGTGTGGGCCTGCCATTGGCTGGGAGGCTCAGAATCATGATCGACAAGGACGTCGGAGCAGCGGAGACCACGGACGGCGCCTGGTGGCTGCGGGGCGTACTCGCGGCCGAAATGCCCTGCGGCCAGCGGCCGGAGTGGGCCGAGTTCGCCGAATCGGCCCTCGCGCGCGCCGCGTCGGCGCCGCGCGTGCCGACTGGGGAGCTGCCGGGCATCACCGGCTTCGCGGCCGTGCTGGCGCCCTTCGCCGAGCTGGCCGGAGCGCGACTCCCAACCGTCGTGCCGGACGCCGTGGCCGACCTCCGGGCCATCCGGGCGGACTTCGTCCGACAGCTCGCCGGTGTGCTGGCCCGACTGGCCGCCCGCACCCTCGTACTGGAGCTCAACGTCGCGAGGGTGACGGGCCGCCTCGATGGCGCGGCACCATCGGATCGGTTCCGGAACTTCCTTCTTCTGGTCGGACGTCAGGATGGGCTGTCCGCACTGCTGGGCGAGTACCCGGTGCTCGCCCGCCTCCTGGCGCAGGCCTGCCGCCACGGCGGTTCGGCGTTGGCGGAACTGCTCGACCGGTTCGCCGCCGACCGGGCCGCCGTCGTCGCCACCCTGTTGGCCGGCGCCGACCCCGGGCGGTTGGTCGCGGTCGAACGGACCACGGGCGACGGGCACCGCCGTGGGCGCAGCGTCGCGGTGCTGCGGTTCGCCGACGGCACCCGGGTCGTGTACAAGCCGAGATCGCTGCGCGTGCACGGACGCTTCAACGAGCTGGTCGGCTGGTTCAACGCGCGGCCCGGTACACCGGGGCTGCGGGTCCTCGCTCTGCTGGAGCGTGACGGGTACGGCTGGGTGGAGTTCGTCGCGCCCGGCTCCTGCACGGCGGAGCGGCAGCTGGAGCGGTTCTACCTCCGGCAGGGGGCGTGGCTGGCGCTGCTGTACGCACTGGACGGCACCGACCTGCACTTCGAGAACCTGATCGCCTGCGGGGACGAACCCGTCCTGGTCGACGTCGAGACCCTCTTCCATCCGTGCGTCCCGGCCGACCCGCAGGAGGATCCGGCGGCTCGCGCGCTGGAGTCCTCGGTGTACCGCAGCGGCCTGCTGCCGCGTCTGCTGCTCGGCGACGAGACGGCGGTCGACGTCTCGGGCCTGGGCGGCGACGCGGGGTGCCGCTCACCGGTGGAGGGGGTGGACTGGGCGGCCGGAGGTACGGACGAGATGAGACTGGTCCGCCGGGCCGGAGAGATCACCGGCGCCGGGAACCGCCCCCTGCTCGACGGAGCCGAAGTGGACCCGGCCGGGTACACCGAGGCCCTCGTCGCCGGCTTCCGCGCCGGATACCGCGCGATCGAGGCCGGCCGGGACGAACTCGTGGGACCACAGGGCCTGTTGCGAGGGTTCGCGGGGGACGAGGTGCGTGTGGTGGCCCGGGCCAGCCTCGTCTACGCGACGCTGCTCGATGAGTCGACCCATCCCGATGTCCTGCGGGACGCGGTGGACCGGGACGAGATCCTGAGCCTCTTGGGGACGGACGCGCTCGAAGCCTCCGGTTGGCCCGGGCTGCTCGATGAGGAGATCGCCGAACTGTGGGACGGCGACATCCCGTTGTTCACCACGCGGCCGGGTTCGTCGGACCTTTGGAGCGGCACGGGCCGCCGGCTGCCCGGCGTACTCGACCGGCCGGGCCTGGACCGGGTGTCGGACAAGATCCGGGCGATGGGCCGCACGGACCGCGACGAGCAGGAGTGGATAGTCCGGGCGGCGATGGCCGGCAGGTCCACCGCCTCCGCCCACGGCGTCGGCGCCCCGCCCCGGCTTCCTCCCCGGCCCGCCCGCGGATCTGCCCTGGATCCGGCACGGCTGCTTGCCGCCGCCCGGGGCATCGGCGACCAGCTGGTGGACAGGGCGAAGCAGAGCGGGACGCGCGTCAACTGGCTCGGGCTCGAACTCCTCGCGGACCGGTACTGGCGCCTCGGACCGTCCGGTGCCGACCTGGGCGCCGGTTACCCGGGGGTGGCGCTCTTCCTGGCGCAACTCGCCGGCCTCACCGGCGAGGCGCGCTACGCGGAGGTGGCCCGCCGTGCTCTGCGGCCGCTGCCCCGCCTGCTGGAGCGGCTTGCGGAGCACCCGGAGGAGCTCGGTGTCGTCGGGTCCGGGGCCTTCGCCGGTCTGGGCGGTATCGCCTACGGCCTCACCCAGGTGTCCACCATTGTGGACGACGCCGAGATCCGTGGCTGGATCGGACCGGCGGTGGACCTCACCACCGCTGCGGCCCGGGCCGAGGACGCGTCCGGTGTCTTCGACGGCACCGCCGGCGGCCTGGTGGCCCTGCTCTCGGTGCACGAGGCCACCGGCTCCGCCGAAGCCTGGCAGGGTGCGCAGCTGTGCGCGGCCCGCCTCGCCGATCGTCCCCTCCCCGCCGCCCCCGGCTTCGGTACCGGATCGGCGGGCATCGGCTGGGCTCTGCTCAGGTTCGCGGCGGTAGGCGGCGGTGCCAGGTACGAGCAGGCGGGGCTGGCCGCCCTGCGGGCGGCAGTCGGACAGGACCTGGACCACTCCTGGTGCACGGGCCTGCCGGGCATCGCGTTGGCGGCCTCCGACAGCGCAGCCGGGCCGACGGAGATCGTCGACAGCGCGGTCAGGGTGCTCGCGCTTGGTGACCCACTGCCCAACCACAGTCTCTGCCACGGCGAACTCGGCGCCCTCGAACTGCTCACCGGTACGGCTGAGCACTCCGTTGAGCACACCGTGCACAACCGGCGCGCGGGCGCGCTGCTGGAGACGCTCGACCGGAGCGGACCGCGCTGCGGCACTCCTGGAGGGCTCAGCACACCCGGCCTGCTGACCGGGCTCGCCGGTATCGGACACGGTCTGCTGCGGCTCGCCGCCCCCGAACGAACAGCTTCGGCGCTGCTGCTGCAGCCGCCGATCACGCCCCGGTCGTCATCGTGGACACCGTGGCCTCAGGAAAGGAACGGCCGAACACCATGAACACCCCCGATCTGGTCCGCCAGTGGAAGCAGCCCGGCATGCGGCAGGGCGAAGCCGTGGATCACCCCGCCGGTGAGATCAGGCTCCGGGCGGCCGGCGGGCTCGCCCGTCGCACCGCTCTGCTCGCCGCGCACGACGGCGTGCGGTTCTCCCACCAGTTCCCGACGATGACCTTCACCGGCGGCCCCGAGGTGAGCCGGTAGTCGGCATCCGCCGACCGGCAGCCGGTGCCTCCGACAGGGCCGTACCGGCTGCCGGGTGTGAGAAACCCCCCTTGATCCACTCCTGCCGGACCGTCACAACCCTCCAGTAACCTGCGCGGTATGCGTACAACCTCGTCGGTCACCATCGGCCGGAAAGCCGAACTGTCCCAGCTCAGCGGAGCCTTGACGGCGCTCCGAGAGGGGGAGGGTCGTGCCGTGTTCCTGCTGGGAGATGCCGGGATCGGCAAGTCCCGGCTGCTCGGCGACTGCTGCGGCCAGGCCGCCGACCTGGGCCTGCCGGTCCTGCGCGGCCGGGGCAGCCCGACGAGCGCGGGAACGCCCTTCCGCCCGCTCGTCGAGGCGCTGTCGTCCCGTTTCCGGACCAGCGGGCCGCCCGAGGACGCGGAGCTCGAACCCTACCGTCCGGCCCTGGCCCGGGTCGTTCCGGAATGGCGGCACACCGCCGTCCCCGGCTACCCCGAGAGCGTGGTCGAACTCGCCGAGGCGCTGCTGCGCCTGCTCGCCGTCCTCGGGCGGGGGACGGGCATGGTGCTGGCGCTGGAGGACCTGCACGACGCGGACACCGAGACGATCGCCGTCGTCGAGTACCTCGTCGACAACATCGCCGGACTGCCGGTGCTGCTGCTGGCCACGCTGCGCCCCGAACCCGGGGCCGCCTCCGACCTGGCCCGCGCGGCCGAACGGCGCCGGACGGCTTCCCTTCTCCCACTGCGCCCACTGGCCGCGCCGGACGTCCGCGCGATCGCCGGCGGTTGCCTCGCCGTTCCCGTCGACGAGGTACCGGTGGCCGTGGCCGACCGGTTGGCCGAGGGCGGCGACGGGAACCCGTACCTGATCGAGGAACTGCTGAAGGACATGGTCGGCTCCGGGGCGCTCCGCCTGGAGGACGGCGGCTGGCGCGTGGACCGCGACCTCTCCGCGACCGTTCCGCAGAGCGTCGTCCAGAGCTACGGGCACCGGATCGATCTGCTGGACCCCGCGCTGCGGGAACTCCTGCTGGTCGGGGCCACCCTGGGCGCCCGCTTCTCGATCGGCACGCTCCGGCTCATCACCGGGCACGACGAACAGACCCTCTTCGCCCATCTCAGGTCCGGCGTCGAGGCAGGCCTGATCGTCCCCGACTGGGCCGGTACGGACCAGTACGCGTTCCGGCACGCGCTCACCGCCGAGGCGCTGCTGGCGAACCTCCCCCGGGCGGAGCGCGCGGCCATCGCCCGCCAGGCCGCCACGTCGCTGCTGGAGGCCGATCCCGAGCTGACCGACGGCCGGTGCCAGGTGGTCGCGGGGCTCCGTCTCGCCGCCGGGGACGAGGCCGCAGCGGCGCTGGCGTACGCGGAGGCGGGCCGACGGGCGCTGGCCGACGGTACGTCGGGGTCCGCGGTCCGGTTGCTGGAGCGCGCTCACGACCTCGCCGACCAGGCGGACCGGACCGACATCACGGAGGCGCTGCTGTCCGCCCTCGCCGAAGCCGGTCAACTCGACCGCGCCTTCGCCTCGGCGGACACCCTGCCGTCCGTCGGGGCGGGGTCTCTCGGCACCGACCGCAGGATAGCGCTGCACACCCGGCTCGCCTGGGCCGCCGTGATCGCGGAACGGAGCGCCGACACCGTCGCGCACGTGGCGGCGGCCAGGGCGCTCCTCGACAGCTGCGCCGGTCCCGAACAGACCGCCGCGCTGGCCGTGGTCGAGGGGCACCTCGCCCTGCTCCCGGGCCAGGGCGAGCGGATGGTCGACGCCGAGCGGTCGGCCCTGGAGGCGGCGGCGGTGGCGCAGCGCGAGGGGCTTCCGGTGGTCGCCTGCCAGGCCTGGCAGTTGCTCGCGCTGCTGGCCCGGGAGCGGGGCTTCGACGACGCGGACGAGTGCCTGAAGCGGATGCTGGCCGTCGCCGAGACCCACAGCCTGCCGGCCTGGCGCATCGAGGCCGCGCTGCGGCTCGGCGCCAACAGCTTCATGCGGACCGGTGACACCCGCACGCTCGAACAGGCGCGGGACGCCGCGCGAGGGCTGGGTGCCATCATGCTGACCCAGCGCGTGGAGGCACTGCTCGCGATGAACGCGGTGCTCACCGGGAACGGCGCGAAGGCGCGCGAGACCATCGACCGCTGCCTGGACGCCAGCGCGCGGATGAGCGACCTCGGGACCCACCGCTACCTGCTGCTCACCTCGGCGACGCTCGCCGCGCACGGGGGACGCCGCCGCGAGATGGAGCACGAGCTGCTGGCCTTCCGGCAGTCCGGCGGTGGTGAGTCCTTCCTGACCCCGGTGATGCTCGGCCTCTGTCGCACGATCTGCGCGCTGTTGGAGGAGGACCGGATCCAGGCGGTCACCGAACTCGCCGCCGCGGCGGCATGGGAGGAGCGGCACCCGAACGTCTTCTACCTCTCCGGGCGGTACGGGCTGGGCCCCCTGCTGGACGTTCTCGCGGGCACCGCAGGCCGGGCCGAGTACGAAGCCGTGGCCGCCGCCCCGGCGGCGGGGCTGGTCTGGAACCGGCAGTTCCTGCTGCTGGCCCACGCGGTCCTACTGGGCCGGGAGGGGCGGGCCGAGGAGGCAGCCCTGGCCGTCCGTAGGGCCGAGCAGAGTGCCGGGCTGTTCCCGATGGCCCATCACCTCGGACTGCGGCTGGTCGCCGAGGCGGCGATCGCCGACGGCTGGGGCGAGCCGGTGGCATGGCTGCGCAGCTCCGAGGAGTACTTCCACGACCACGACGTCCCCTCGGTGGCGGGCGCCTGTCGGGCCCTGTTGCGTCGCAGCGGCGCGACGGTCGCCCAGCGCCGCAGCGGGTGGGACCGGATCCCGGCCCAGCTGCGCGCGCAGGGCCTCACCGCTCGCGAGTACGAGATCCTCGCACTGCTCGTGGAGCGGCCCGGCAACCAGGACATCGCCCGGCGGCTGTCCATCTCGCCGCGCACGGTGGAGAAGCACATGGCCACGCTGATCAGCAAGACCGGCAGTCCCGACCGTGCGGCGCTCTGCCGGTTGGCCATCGAGGTCTCCCCCCGTGCCTGACCCCGCGACCGGCCCCGCGACCGGCCTGCGGGTACCGGGCGATGAACGGCCCGGTCCGGGAACCTACGTGCCCGCAGGCCGGATTCGCCCGGTCGCCGGCCGGAACCTACGTGGGCCGCCCCGATGCCGGGCCGGCGGATCGCCGGAAGGATCGGTGATGCAAACGGAGCAGAGCGGTCCGCCGCCGCTCCGCACCGCCGCTCCCCACCGCCGTAGGAGGCCCGCTGATGACAGGTACGAGCGCGACGCCGAGCGCGGTCCGCGACGAGGACTCCGACCTGCTCCCGGGCCTCGTGGCGTCGGTCCTGCACCGGCGGGATGCGCGCGGCTGGACGGTCGGTTCGCGGGAGTTCTGGTGCCATGTCACTCCGGAAGGCCGCACCATCCCGGCGCAGGGGTGGAAGCTTCACCTCTCGGCGACTCCGCTGTCCGCGCCCATCGTCCTCCTCAAGGCAGCAGAGGTCCTGGTCGCCGGGCGGGCCTCGTTCAAGTTCGCCGGCACCCTCGACCGGGTGACCGAACTGGTCTCCGCGAGCTACGACCGGGGTGGCGGTGGCAAGTTCATCACCGTCTATCCGGATGACGACGAGCACTTCCGCGCACTCGCCGAGGAGCTCCACCACGCCACCCGCGGGCTGCCCGGCCCCGGCATCCTCTCCGACCGGCCGTACCGCCCCGGCAGCCTGGTGCACTACCGCTACGGCGTCTTCACCGGCACGACGCAGCTCGGCAACGACGGCACCGTCGAGTCCCTGCTGCGCACCCCCGACGGCGCTCTGGTCAGGGACCTCCGCCTGGCGCGGTTCAAGCCACCGGCCTGGGCGCGGTCGCCGTTGCCGCAGCAGCCGCCGGAGCCCGGTTCGCAGCCGCAGGCCGGTTCGCAGCCGCAGGCGGCGAGCCGGCCGGCCGCCGTCCTTCTCGACGGCCGCTACGTGGTGCGCTCGGCCATCCGGCACACCTACAAGGGCGGGGTGTACTACGGCACGGAGCGGGAGACCGATCGGCAGGTCGTCATCAAGGAGGCCCGACGCCACGTCGGGTCGACCGTCGCCGGCACGGACGCCGGCGACCTGTTGCAGCACGAGGCGCGGATGCACGCGGTGCTGGCACCCCTGGGCGTGTGCCCGCAGGCGTTCGGCGTGTTCACCCAGGGGGGCAATCTCTACCTCGTCCAGGAACGCGTGGACGGAGAGAACCTGCGGGACTGGGTAGTGGCGAATCCCGCGCCGGTCGGCGCCGTCCTGCTGGACCTGGTCGAGCAGCTGGTGACGATCGTCGAGCGTGTGCACGCCGCCGGCCATGTGCTGCGGGACCTGAACCCGAACAACCTCATGCTCACCCGGGACGGGGCGCTGCGGCTGATCGACCTGGAGATGGTCGTTCGACCGGGCGACCAGGTCCAGCGCGCCTACACCCCAGGGTATGCCGCGCCCGAGGTGGTGGCTGCGGAACGCAGCGGCCCGGCGCCGGACTTCACCTCGGACCTGTTCAGTCTCGGCGCGGTCCTGTTCCACCTGGTGAGTGGCGCCGAGACGGTGCTCGCCGCGGACCGCCCGACGACCCGCACGAACGGCGAGCGGCTGGCCCTTCTGGTGTCCCGGACCCTTGCCGACAACCCGGTCGCGCGGCCGTTCGTCCCCGCGATCCTCGGGCTGACGGCGGAGTCCGTCGATCAGCGGTGGAGCCTGGAGCGGCTGCGCGAGCTCCTGGCCGAACTGCGGTCCGGCCGGCCGGAGCTTCCCGGGGAAGCGGCAAGCCCGGTCCTTGCGGCGGATGTCGAGGAGCGGGTGCTGGCCGACGGGCTGACCCACCTGCTGGACACCATGACCCCGGCCGGGCAGCCGCGGCTGTGGTCCGCCGACGGGTTCGCCGCCCTCAACGACCCGCTCAACGTGCAGCACGGCGCCGCCGGGGTCCTGGCGGTGCTCACCGCGGCCGACGTCGCGCGGACGGACCCCCGGCTCAGGTCCGGGGTCGCCGAGGCGGCCGACTGGATGGCGGGCCGTCTGCGGCTGGACGAACCGCAGCTCCCCGGCCTGTACTTCGGCCGCTCCGGCACCGCCTGGGCACTGCTGGACGCAGCCCGGCTGCTGGACGACGACAAACTGGCCGACACCGCGGCACGCCTGGCCCGGGCGGTGCCGGTGCGCTGGCCGAACCCCGACGTCTGCCACGGCGCGGCCGGCGCGGGTCTGACACAGCTGCACTTCTGGCAGGCCACCGGCGAGCCGGACTTCCGGGCCCGGGCGGTCGAGGCCGCCGAGGGGCTGCTGGCCGCCGCCGAACCGGGCCGGTCCGGAACGCTCTGGCCTGTTCCGAAGGACTTCGACTCCGCGATGGCGGGAGCCAAGCACCTGGGATTCGCCCATGGCGTCGCCGGAATCGGCACCTTTCTCCTGCTGGCCGGCCAGGCCATCGGACGGGACGACTTCCTGGCACTCGCGCAAAGTGCCGGTGACACCCTGGTGGCGGCAGCGCGGACCGGCGACGGTGCGGCCTGGTGGCCCGAGGGCGACCACGACGAGAACGCCCCCTTCCGGCTGCCCTACTGGTGCAGCGGATCCTCGGGAGTGGGGACCTTCCTGGTGAGGCTCTGGACCGCCACTGCCGACCAGCGCTACCGGAACCTGGCCGAACAGGCCGCAGAAGAGGTGTACCGCAGGAGGTGGCAGCTCTCTCCGGCGGCCTGCCACGGACTGGCGGGCAACGCGGAGTTCCTGCTGGACCTGGCCGCCGCCCTGGACGACCCGGGCTACCGGCAGCGGGCGGCGGAACTCGTCGCCTGTGCCCACGCGCGCCACACGCTGCGTGACGGTCTCCTGCTCCTGCCCGACGAGTCGAACACCGAGGTGACGGCCGGTTACAGCGGTGGGACCGCCGGCATGCTGGCCGCACTGGTCCGGCTACGGCACGGCGGCACCCGGCTCTGGCTGCCCGACTCCCTCGCACTCTCCGTGCCGACGGACGAGCCGGTCGGGATCGAGGCCGGCGCATGGTGACCTGGACCCCGGCTCCGAGCCGCGCGCCCGAGGTGCCCGTGGTGCCCGCGCTGCCGGCCACCCGGACGAGTTTCGCCTTCTCCGCGACGGCCGAGCATGCCGCGTGCCTGACGACAGGCGCGCAGGGCGGCCTGGTGCCCGAGCACTGGTCGTTCGACGGGTCGTCGCCCCGGCGCCGGACGCTCGCGCTGGAGGAGTCCCTGCGGACCCAGCCGCTGCCGACCGAGGACGGGAGACTCCTGCTGCTGCGCGGTGCGGCCGGCCGGCACGAACTCGTCCTGGCCGACCCGCAGACGGGGCGGGCCGGTGAGCACCTCACCGTCGAGTGCCGCGCGCTGCGTCTGGTCGCCTCCGCCGAACCGGGCACCCTGGCGCTGGCGGTCCGCTCCGACAGCCCGGGCCGGTCGGTGCTGTACCGGGTGCTCGACAGTCCGTTGCGGTTGGAGCCGGTCGCGGTCCTGCCCGGCACGGTCGGCCGCATCTGCGGGTTGGACCACGGCGGACGGCTGCTCGGCGTGGCCCTGCGACACGAGAGCCGCTCCCGGACCGTACTCGTCGATCTCACCGACGGCAGCCACCACGACCTGCCCTGCACGCCCGGCCGGGAAGGCGACGCCCTCCTGCTGGCAAGCCCGTCCTCCGGTCTGCTGCTGATGGCGACCGACACGCCACAGGGACGCCGGCTGGCGTGGAGATCCCTGGCCGAGCCGGCCGGACTGCGCGTCCCCGAGCGGCTCAACACCATCGACGGCGCCGTCCTGCCACTGGCCTTCGACCCGGTCGGTGAGCGGGTGGCCCTGCGAGTGCTCCGCGGAGCCCGGGCCCGGCTGCTGGTCCACGACCTGCGCCAGGACCGGATCACGGAGGTGCCGCTGGCAGCGGGGGCGGTCCAGCAGGTGGCCGGCTGGGGGCGCAGCGGCCTGCTGGTGCCCGTTTCCACGGCGGACCGCCCGGCCGAGATCGCGGTGCTCCCGCCCGAGGCCACGACGGAGTGGGCCCCAGCCGGAAGCCAGGCGGCGGGACGCTCGCGAGTCGAGCGGTTCTCCGGCCCCGCAGGGCAGTTCGAGGCCGTCTGCCAAGGCGACTGGCGCAGCGCCGACGCCGTACTGGTCGCCCTGCACGGCGGGCCCGAGGCAGCCTGGGACCTCGGATACGAGCCCGTGCTGCACCGGCTCGCCACCGCCGGCATCGCCATCGTCGCCCCGAACCAGCGCGGCAGCACCGGCTACGGGGCCGCGCACGCCCAGGCCCTGCACGGCGCCTGGGGCGGACCCGACCTCGCCGACATCCGCGGCCTGGTCAGAGCCCTCGCCACAGGGCGACCCGGATCGGCGCCACCACCCATGCTGTACGGGGTCAGCTACGGCGCCCATCTCGCCTTGCTGGCGGCTGCCGCGGACCCGCAGCTGTGGTCCCGCTGCGCGGTCGTCGCCCCCTTTCTGTCCGCCGCCCGGCTGCACGCTCAGGCGGCGCCCGCGGTCCGTGCGCTCATCGACCGGCTCGGCGGCCGGACCGAGATCGAGGACGGACTGGGCCCCCGCGACCTGTGGACCCTCGCCGACCGGATCCGCACCCCACTGATGATCGTCCACGGCACGGACGACCGGACGATCCCGGTCGACCAGTCCCGGCAGCTGCGGCAACGGCTGCTCGACACCGGCCGCAGCGAGGGCACCCACTTCCGCTACGCCGAAGTACCCGGCGGCGGACACTCCCCGCTGGAGGACCGTGCGGGCGCGCACCTGCGGGAGCAGCTGGTGGAGTTCCTCTCCCAACGCCCCGGGAACGCGTGAGGACCGCTCGGGACCGCGGGACCAGAGACTCACGGCCAATCGGGCCGTGCGACGCCGGTACGGCCGGTGTCACCTGCGACGACCTTCAAGAAGGGGGGTGAACACGATGACCGTTGATGTCGATGCGCTGCAGGCGCTGGACGGGGAGGAGGAGGCCGTTGGCCTGCGTCCTTGCCAGAACACGTGTAGCTGGACCTGCACTTACACCGGCCAGTGATTTCGGGTCGGTCGGATGCTGAGCTTTCTGCCCGAAGGGGGGTGAACACGATGACCGTTGACGTCGATGCGCTGCAGGCGCTGGACGGGGAGGAGGAGGCCGCTGGCCTGCGTCCTTGCCAGAACACGTGTAGCTGGACCTGCACTTACACCGGCCA
>NZ_JBHXMU010000001.1:48691-55797 GCF_042720685.1 Kitasatospora sp. NPDC058492 | reverse complement strand
AGTGATTTCGGGTCGGTCGGATGCTGAGCTTTCTGCCCGAAGGGGGGTGAACACGATGACCGTTGATGTCGATGCGCTGCAGGCGCTGGACGGGGAGGAGGAGGCCGCTGGCCTGCGTCCTTGCCAGAACACCTGTAGCTGGACCTGTACCTACACCGGCCAGTGACCGATGTGTGGCCGGGGCCCTGATCGGCCCCGGCCACCAGTCCCGATTGCCCTCCTGGAGGAGAGGATGACGACGTCGACAAGATCGGTCCCCCGCCTGCTGGCGGCGGCGGCCCTGGAGGCCCGAGGCTGGTTCGCCCTCGCCGTACTGGCGTCGATCACGGATGCGGCGGTGACGCTGGCGACCCCCGCCCTGCTGGCCCGGACACTCGACGACGCCCTGGCCCACCGTCCGCTGACCGGGCCGGTGTCGGCCCTGGCGGCGGCGTTCGCGGTGGCGACGGGGGCCGCGGTGGTGCATGGGGTGGCCGCGGGAACGAGTGGGGCGGCGGCCACCGGCTGGTTGCGCCGCGGCCTCGTCCACCGGGTGCTGGGCGCGGGACTCGCCGGGCAGCGCCGGTACGGTGCGGGGGATGTCACGGGCCGGCTGGTCGGGAGCTGCGCCGAGTCGGGGCACGTCGGTCTCACCGTGCTCGACACGGTCATGTCGGTGGCCACGTCGATCGTGGGCGTGGTGTCCCTGTGGCTGATCGACTGGCGACCCGCGGTGACCTTCCTGCTCGGCCTGCCGCCGGTGTACGTCGTCCTGCGGCTGTTCTTCCGCCGGAGTTCGTCGGCGCTCATGCGCTATCAGGAGTTGCAGGGACAGATCGCGGACCGGTTGATCGAGGCCTTGGGCGGCGTCCGGACGATCCGGGCGAGCGGCACCGTGGCAGCGGAGACGGCACGTGTGCTGGAGCCGCTGCCCGAGCTGTCGAGGACCGGCCTGCTGACGTGGCATCTGCAACGCGCCACCGCTTGGCAGATGGGGCTGTTGCTGCCGGTGATCGAGATCCTGGTCCTCGCCGTGAGCGGATACGGGGTGGTCGCCGGGCGGATCTCCTCGGGGGAGCTCGTCGCCGTCACGGGGTACGTCGCGATCGCGCTCGGACTACTCCAACAGATCGACGCCGTGGGTGAGTTGGCCCACTCGGTCGCGGCGGGCCGCCGGGTCGCCGAGGCCGTGGGCCAGCCAGTGACCCCGGCGGGGGAGCGGGGACCGGACGGATCCACCGCCGGATGTGCGGTCTCCTTCCGCGGGGTCCGCCTGCTCGCCGGGGACCGGGTGGTGCTCGACGGAATCGACCTGGAGATCCCGGCCGGCACGGCGCTGGCCGTGGTCGGGGCGTCGGGCGGGGGAAAGAGCAGCCTCGCCGCGCTGGTCGGGCGGCTCCACGATCCGGACCAGGGCACGGTGCTGCTCGATGGCGTACCCGTGACGGAGTTCACGGCGGATGAACTCTCCCGCCGCGTGGCGTACGCCTTCGAACGGCCTGCGCTGTTCGACGACACCATCCGCGCCACGATCGCGCTCGCTCGTCCGGAGGCGACGCAGTCCGTGATCGAGGCCGCTGCGCGGGCCGCCGGCGCCGATGACTTCATCCGACGGCTTCCCGACGGATACGACACCCGCCTGGCGGGTGCTCCGCTGTCCGGCGGCGAGGTACAACGGCTCGGACTGGCGAGAGCGTTCGCCCAGGACAGCCGGGTGGTCGTGCTCGACGACGCGACGTCCAGCCTGGACACGGTGACCGAGGCGAGGGTGACGCAGGCGTTGCACAGCGCCTTCACCGGGCGGACCAGGATCATGGTCGCGCACCGCGCTTCCACGGCGGCCCGTGCGGATCTGGTCGCCTGGCTGGCGGATGGCCGGATCAGAGCCGTGGCAACGCATGCGGAGCTGTGGAACGACCAGGAGTACCAGGCGCAGTTCGCCGCCGCTTCGGAGAGTGTGGAGGAGGAGACGTGTCCGATCCCGTGACCACGCGCCCCGGCTGGCGGATGCTGGGGCGCCATCTGCGCAGCCGCGGCGACGTCGCCGCCGCGGTGCTGGCGCTGTCCGTGCTGGAGGCGTTGCCGGCCCTGCTGTCCGGGCTCCTGATAGCGCGGGCCCTGGACCGGGGATTCCTGGCCGGGCGCCCGCTGGTGGGCCTGGCCTGGCTGGCAGTGCTGGGCGTCGCCATGGTGCTCCGGGCTGCTGTGACCCGCCAACTCCTGCCCAGGCTGGGGGTGCTGGTCGAGCCCTTGCGGGACGCACTGGTGAGTTCGGTGGTCTCCGCCACGCTCCGGCGCGGGGTCGCCGGCACGGCCCGCTCCGACGGGGCGAGCGTGGCCCGGCTCACCGGACAGGTGGAGACCGTACGGGCGCTGGTCTCCGCACTGCTGCGCTCGGTCCGGCAGGTCGGCGTGTCACTGGTGATGGCCCTGGTGGGGTTGGCGGCCCTCGCTCTGCCGGTGGCGGCCATCGCCGGGGTGTCGGTGGTCCTCACGCTGGCGGCGTACATGCCGCTGCTGCGTGCCCTGAGCCGGCGTCGACGGGCCTTGCTGATCGCGGACGAGCGACTGGCCGCCGAGGCCGGTCAGACCCTGGCGGGCCTGCGTGACCTGGTGGCCGCCGGCGCGCGCGGTCGGGCTCGGGAGCGCCTGGACGTCCTGATCGGCGAGTGGGAAGCGGCGTCGCGGGCCGTCGCGCGGACCGGCGCGGTCAGTGCGCTGCTCGTCTCGGCGGGCGGAAAGCTGCCGGTGCTGGCCGTGTTCGTGATGAGCCCGTGGCTGCTGGCCGGACACGGGCTGACGGTCGGCGCGCTGGTCGGCGCAGTCGGCTACCTGCTGACCACCATCGAGCCCACGCTGCGCTCGATGGTCGATGTCATCGGCTCCTGGGGAATCCAACTCCACACGGTGCTACAGCGGTTGGGCGAAGCCGATGTCCCGTCCGAACCGGCCGCGCGCCACCCTGCCCACCCGTCCGCCGACGCCGGCCCGGCCGAGGCCTCCTCGGCCGGCGCCGACCTGGTCATCGACCGCCTGACCTTCGGTTACGGCCCGCACGCCGAGCCGGTCATCCGCGACCTCACGCTCGCCGTGCCCGCCGGCACCGTGCTGGTCGTGGTGGGCCCCAGCGGCATCGGCAAGTCGACCCTGGCCGACCTGCTCGCCGGGTTGGCGACGCCCGGCGCCGGGCAGATCCGGATCGGCGGCTTCCCCGTGGACCGGCTCGGCGAGGACTGGCTGCGCCGCCACGTCGTGCTGATCCCCCAGGAGGCGTACATCTTCACCGGGACGCTCCGGGAGAATCTCCGCTACCTGCGCCCCGAGGCCGCGGACAGCGAGCTCGCCCGGGCCGCGACCGCCGTCGGTGCCGACCGCCTGATCGGCCGGCTCGGCGGCCTGGACACCCGGCTCGGCGTGGGCGGGGCTGTTCTGTCGGCCGGCGAGCGGCAGCTGCTGGCGCTGGTCCGGGCCTACGTCTCGGACGCTCGCGTGGTGCTGCTCGACGAGGCGACCTGCCACCTCGACCCGGGTGCGGAGACGCGGGCGGAGCTGGCCTTCGCGCGGCGCGGCGGCACCGTGGTCGTCATCGCGCACCGGATGAGCTCGGCCCTGCGCGCCGACCGTATCCTGCTGATGGACGGCGACCGGACGCTGAGCGGCACTCATCCGCAACTGCTCGCCGCCTCACCGCGCTACGCGGACCTCGTCGGCTACTGGAGCGGCTCGCACGCGGACACGCGGGACCAGCACATCACGGCCTCGCCGGCGTGAGCGCTCGCCTTGCGGGCATCCGGGCGTCCGTGCGTCCGTGCGTCCGAACCACGGACCGGCAAGCGTTCTCGGCCTCACCGCACCTGCTCTGAACTGCGCGTTCACCTCCGCCCGTAGGCACGGGTGAGAGGGCGCCGAGGCGCCCCACAGTTTCGAGCCCCGGGGAGTTCCAGTTGGTCCACCACATCGAAGATCCGGCCCGCCGCAGGGGCAGGTGGCGAAGGCCGCTCGTGGCCTTCGCCACCGCGACCGCCGTCGTGGGAGTGCTCGCGGCTCCCGGCATCGCGCCCGTGGCGAACTCCTTCGGGAGCCCTTCACCTTTCTTGTCCTGGCAGCAACTGATGGCCATCCAGGGCCAGATGAACGAGACCGCTTCGGCCGTGGAACAGGTGTCGGGTCAGATCGGCAGCCAGGCCCTCGCCGGCGTGGTCGCCGCCCCCGAGACGAAGCACCTCACGGTCTACTGGCACGGCGAGCTGGCGCCCGAGGTCCGGGCGGTCGTCGCGCACAGCCCGGTGCGTGTCGACGTGAAGTCGGCGCCGCACAGCGCGCAGGACCTGAAGGACGCCTCGCGCGAGGTGACGCGCATCGCCGATTCCGTCGGAGTGCGGATCGCCGACGTGGCGATGCCGCAGGACGGGAGCGGCCTCACCGCGACCGTGGTGGGCGGCGAGGCCGACGCGCAGCGGCTGCGGCGGGCGGTGGCGTCCGTGAGCGTTCCGGTGACGGTCGAAGCGAACGGCACGGAGTCGATCAGCCTCGGCGAACCCTCGCGCCGGAGCGATCCGAGTGCCGGCGGCGCGCAGATCATCGCACCGTTCTGCAGCACGGCGTTCGCGATCAAGTACCGCGACGAGAACGCCATGCTCACCGCGGACCACTGCTTCATGCCGAACAACGAGACCAACGTCCGGTACGGCGTGGATGATTCGGGCGCACAGGGGCCGGCGATCGGCACCCGGATCTCGCCCCACATCGTCCGCCAGGACGAGAGGGGGCCCGTCTACCTCGACGCGGCCGTCATCAAGCCGTCTTCGAACATCACGATGGACCAGCAGATCTGGACGGGCGGCGCGGCCGACCAGTCCAGCATCTCGCAGACCAAGAAGTGGGTGAGCGCCGCGCAGGTGGCGCACGAGGGGAACTGGATCTGCAACGAGGGCTCCCGCTCGGGCGAGATCTGCAACATCCAGGTCACCACCAAGGTGACCGACTACTACGCCAAGGGCCCCGACAACCTGGGCGGCGAGATCGAGCACCACTACATGTACGGGTGGAAGGCCCTCAAGCAGTTCACCGCCGCCGACAACTCGTCCATCGCGGCCCGCAGGGGTGACAGCGGAGGCCCCGTCGTGCTGGGAGGCGGCCCGGGCCTGCCGGGGGCGCCGCCCAACATCACGGCCCTGGGCATCGTCTCGGCCACCACGGGTGGAACCTGGAGCTGCAAGACGCCGGGGAAGACGATGGCGACCACCTGCTCGGGCGGCATCATGTTCGTCGGCCTGGAGGACGCCCTCCCCATGCTGGGCGCCAAGATCGGCGTTCGCGACTGGAGCACCGGGCACGTGAGCTGGGAGGACTACGGCAGCGGCGGCGGGGGCGTGGCGATGGGCTCCGACCCCAAGCCGCACGACCACACCGAACTGGTCGACGGCAACGGTGCGGCGATGGCCTACGACCTGCCGAGCGGCCGGCTCGTCGGCAGCCAGCCCGGTGACCCGCGAGCCGACTGGGAAATCCTCCAGACGACGGACGGCGGCTGGATGTTCCGGAACCTCGCCGCCCCCAACGAGTACCTGGGCCAGTCCGCCGACGTCGGACTCCAGATGTCGGACTGGGAGGGCGGCCACTGGTACTTCCACCTCCAGATCAAGGGCGGGAACTGTCTCGCACTGTGGCCCGGCGCGAGCGTGCCGAACAGCATCGCGACACCCGGCAACGCCCCGTGCGACCACAACGACGAGAACCAGCTCTTCAAACTGGTGCCGGTCGGCGACGAGGACGCCGACCTGCCGAGCACGCCCGGCCCCCCGCCCGCGGACAGCCTGCACCTGCCGTCCCAGCAGCCGCCGGTGAAGCCTTCCGGGCCTTCCGTGGACGCGGCCTACTCCTTCCTCGCCCAGCGCCTCGACGCCCACGGCACCGGCAGCACGCTGCGCGTGCCCCGCAGCTACCAGGGCGGGCACTTCGAGGACCCGAAGCTGTTCGGCCCGGACGGCTTCCAGGCCTCCTTCACGTACGACAACGCGCTCGTCATCACCGCGTTCCTGCAACGCGGCGGAACCGACGACGTCGCCCACGCCACGGCGCTCGGGGACAGCCTGCTGTACGCCCAGGCCCACGACATCACCCCGGACGGCCGCATCCGCGCCTCCTACGAGCCGGACCCCTTCGTCAAGACCCCGTCCGGCGAGCCGTACGTCGGCGGGTTCTCCGTCTACACCGGGAACATGGCCTGGGCCGGCATGGCGCTCACCCGGCTCTACCGGGTGACCGGCCAACAGCGCTTCCTGGACGGGGCGTTGAAGGCCGCCAACTGGATCCAGAACAACACCGCGGACACCCGCGGTGCCGGCGGCTACACCGGCGGCCTGCGCAACGACGACGGCACCGGCCAGACGATGGTCCCGCTCACCTGGAAGGCCACGGAGCACAACATCGACACCGGCGCCTTCTTCGCCATGCTCGCCGGCGTCACCGGCGACGCGGGCTGGGCGCAGCGCTCCACCAACGCGTTCCGGTTCGTGAAGTCCGTGCAGGCCGTCAACGGCCACCTGTGGACGGGCACCGGCCTGGACGGGGTGACCACCAACGACGACGTCGA
The DNA here is from genome assembly GCF_042720685.1 of Kitasatospora sp. NPDC058492. Taxonomy (NCBI): domain Bacteria; kingdom Bacillati; phylum Actinomycetota; class Actinomycetes; order Kitasatosporales; family Streptomycetaceae; genus Kitasatospora; species Kitasatospora sp. NPDC058492. Next base: position 49,223 of record NZ_JBHXMU010000001.1, on the reverse strand, counting down.
GCCGGAGGACGTGCAGACCTGGAGCTACCTGGCCACCCTCGACCCGTCCTATGCGCCCGCCGTCGACTGGGCGGCCGGGCGGATGGCGGCCACCGACGGCCCGTACAGCGGGGTGGGCTTCAGCGGCAAGGACACCAGCGGCGTCTGGTTCGAGGGCACCGCCCACCTGCTGGCCGCCTACCAGGTCCGCCGCGCGGACGGCGACGCCGCGAAGGCGGCGACCCTGATGGCGACCCTGCAGAAGGCCCAGAGCGGCGCGGCCAACACGGACGGCAAGGGCATCGTCGCCGCCTCGCACGACGGCCTGGACACCGGGGAGGGCGACTTCTACTACTCCTCCCTCCACACCGGGGCGACCGCCTGGTACGTGATCGCCGCACAGGGCGGCAACCCCTTCCGCCTGTGACCGGCAGTCGCGGGGGGCCCCCCCCCCCCCCCCCCCCCCCCCCCGGGCCCCCCCCCCCCCCCCCCCCCGGCGCCCGCTACTCCCGAAGCCCCATGGCCTCGACCGGCTCCCTGCGCAGCGCCAGCC
>NZ_JBHXMU010000001.1:0-48681 GCF_042720685.1 Kitasatospora sp. NPDC058492 | reverse complement strand
CCCTCCCCCGCGGGGTGGTCTTGTTTTCTGTCTCGCCCGCCTCGGGGCCCACCCCCCTGCGCCCGCCCCCGCCCCGCGGGCCCCCCCCCCCCGCCCCCCCCCGCGACTCGCGGGACCGCAGCGCCAACTCCCCAGCGACCAGTCCGATGGACTGCGGTCTACAGGAGGGGAGCTGGTTCTCGTCCGACTGCTCGGGAACGTCCTCGGTGCGGGCCTGGACGCGGGCGTCGTCGTGAGCGTCGTTGGTGCGGTCACCCATAACCGGGTTATGGCCCAGTGACACCAGAGCGGGCCTCAACCACCAAGAAGGGGTTGTCGGGTTCGTGGGGCTCGTACCGCTCGAAGTCGGGGCGGTCGATGAGCTCAGCGACTGAGAAGGGGTGCCGGTGGTCGGTGAGGAGCCGGTGGACGAACTCGGCGGTGGAACCCTCGAACCGCGCCCAGCTGTCGCCGTCCTCGTTGCGGGCGATAACCGGCCACCGGTTCGGGTCTGCATCCTCCGTCAGCCAGTAGAACTGGTCGGCCTGGACGGAGCCGGCCCACTGCAGGAGCCCGCCCGGGGCGGGGTGGAGCTGGTGGGGACGGTAGAGGTCGGCGATACCGGGGTCGGCGGCGGCGAGTTCGGCAAGGTGGAGGGCGTGCTCGACGAGGCACAGGAACTGCGGGAACGGGTCGTCGCGGCCGGGCAGGGGGCCGGGCAGGGAGAGGTCGAGGAAGCCTGCGAACATGCCAGGGCCGAAGTGCTCCGCCAGGTGCCGGTAGTCGGCGGGCAGGGCGGTGCCGAGCCTGGCCTCGGCCGACGACCAGTCGACGGTCCACTGCCGCGACTGCGGCCGGCCCGTCGCGGCGGCGAGCCGCCGAACCCAGCGGTCACCCGGCACGTCGGCCTCTTCCTCCCCGTCCTCGGCGAGCAGGCAGGCCGTCGCCGGGTCGGCCCGGCGGGCCGTCACCGCGACCAGGTGCGGCGCGCCGCCGTCGTTGTCCCGGACGATCCCGCAGCCGATCCAGCGCTCGCCCACCGCCCACCCGCACAGCTCGACCAGACGCCCGGCGAACGGGGCTACCAGTGGCAGCCCGCTGTCGTCGTCGATGGTCGGGTCGACGAAACCGCCGGTCGCGAGGTTACGCGACGACCCCCAGCGCGGGCGCAGCGCCTCAACGAGGCGGCGGTGGGCGGTGGTGAGGTCGCCGTCGGCGGGCAGGCGGGCGATGTCCGGGGCCGGGCGGGTCAGCAGGGCGTCGATGCGGTGCAGGTGGTCGGTGGTGTCTCCCATGGCGTCAGTCAACCGCGGGCCGCTGACAGTGGGTCCGGTAGTTCTCGTCGTCGGCCCAGGCGCTGTCCTTCGGGGGCGTGGACGAGCGGCGTCATGCGGCCGTCTCCTCGCAGGTCGACTGGGCGAGTCCTTGGGCGCGGAGCGCTGCGGACCAGACCCGCCCGAAGTAGTCCTGCGGCCGGCGAAGGTCGAGAGCCTCGGATGGCCTACCTGGTCGACCACTTCCTGAAGCCCGCGACCTATTCGGTATTTTACCAGAATGGCGATGGAAATTCATATCCATTGGGGATGTGGAAAATTGGTAACTCGTTCGCTATGTTGGCGCCCATGACTGCGATTGCTGAATTAATTGCCGAATCCGGCGAATTGCGCCTGTGGACCGAACGGGTCGGCAACTCGAACGATCCGGCGGTCCTCCTGGTGATGGGGACCGCCGCACCCGGCATCGGATGGCCGGACGAGCTGGTGGATGTGCTGGCCGCCAGCGGTCGCCAGGTCATCCGCTACGACCACCGGGACACCGGCCGGTCCACCTGCCTGGACTTCGCCACCCACCCCTACACGCTGGCGGACATGGCCGCCGATGCGACGGCCGTGCTCGACGGCCACGGAGTAGCCGCCGCGCACATCGTCGGGGCCTCCCTGGGCGGTGCGATCGGCCAATGGCTGGCCGTTCACCGCCCTGAACGCGTACTGACTCTGACCGCGATGATGACCGGCCCGATGGGCCACAGTGCGGGGCCGGCCTGGGCTCGCGCCATGGCCGGCCAGACACCAGACCCCAGCGACTTGCCGCCACCCACGGCACGCTTCCTGACGCACCTCGCACAACGCGCCGCTCTCCCGCAGGGGACTCGCGACGAGTACGTCACGGCGAACCTGGAGACGTGGCGAGTGCTCAACGGCGACGTCCTTCCCTTCGACGAGCCTGCCGCTCTCCGCTTCGTGGAAGCCTCCTTCGACCGGACCGTTCACCACAGCGCGGCCCTCAACCACGATCTGGCTGGGCGTCACATGACCGAAGACCGCCTTGCTCCGCTGTCCTCGATCAGGGCCCCGACACTGGTCATGCACGGCACGGAAGATCCCCTGCGCCCGCTACCGCATGGCCGTGCCCTCGCCGATGAAATCCCTCACTCCCGATTCCAGCCGATTCCCGGCATGGGGCACGCGCTGTTCTCCCCCGGACTTCCCCGGCAGATCGGCGAAATCATTCGCGAGCACACCGTGTAGGGAGCGGAACGTCGGGCAGGCAGCGGTCAGTCGGCGACGGCTCGCCAGGCGGGGCCGTCACCGTCGAGGTGAACCCGGCCGAACACTACGTCCGCGAAATGGACGCCGAAGCCGATCGTGCCCGGTCGCGCCAACTCGGCGACCAGGCGCCGGCGTTCCTGTGCGGCCCGGTCGGGGTCGAGGTCGGCGGCGGCCGACCATTCGGGGTGGTCCACCTGGATCGGCGAGTGCATGGCGTCGCCGAAGGCGATCAGCCGCTCGCCGCCCCCGGCGATGACGTAGGACGCGTGCCCGGCGGTGTGGCCGGGGGTGAGCAGCACGTGCACGCCGGGGAAGATCTCGTCGCCGTCGAGGACGGTGCGCACCTGTGGTGCCATGATCCGGAGGATCTCGTCGGTGATGCCGCGTGCTGCCAGGAGGTGGCGGTGTGCCCATTCGGGTGCGGCGACCAGGAGGTCGCGGCCGGCGAACGCGGGCAGGTCGCGGTCCGGTGCGGGGCGCCAGGCCCAGCCGATGTGGTCGAGGTGCAGGTGGGTGATGGCGACGGCCTCGATCGTGGCCGGCGGACGGCCCAGTGCGGTCAGGTTGTCGAGCAGCGCACCGCCGTGGATGGCCCCGCGCGGATTGCCCGGCTGGGCCGGGATCGCCTGCGGACCGAAGCCCGTGTCGATCAGCAGCGCACGCTCCCCGTGCTCCACCAGCAGTGCGCCGATGCCCGCCGCCAGGTTGCCGGAGTCGTCGAGGTACTGGGGGTGGGCGGCCCAGTCCTCCTCCGTGCTGCGGGGGAACCAGCCGCGCGCGCTGAGTTCCACCGCCCCGTCCGGCACGTAGGTCACCTTCGTGTCGCCGAGTCGGAGTGATCGTGTCATCGCCGGTCGCCGCAGTCGCTCGGCCAGCGGCGTCCGGTCCGTGGCCTGTTCCGTCGTGGGGTTCGTCATGGTCGCTCTCCTGGTGCCTGGAGGTGAAGGCGCGCTCGGTCGGTGTCGGTCCGACGTGGCGCCGGCCCGGTGGCGGGCGTGCCGAGCAGGGCACGGCCCGCGGATCGAGTGGGGAACCGTGGTCGGCGGTACCGGCCGCATCGGCGGCGGTGACCATGGGTCCCAGTTCACTCCGGTGGGAGCTCGCGATCCAGCAGCACTTCGAGTTCGCGACGATCACGAATCGCGATCGTCACGCGCCGCCTCCCGACAGGCCTCCAGCAGCAAGCGCACGCGCTCGGGGGCGGCGGCACCGTGCACCGCCAACACGGTGGGCAGGGAGAGCGCTGCCTCGGCGCTCCGCGCTCCGGCCGGGGAGCGCACCGGTAGGAAGGCCACCTGGTCGCCGCGCAGTTGGTGGGCGTGCGCCGCGTACACCACCGTCCAACCGGCAGCACCCGCGCCCAGCGCCGCAAGGGTGCCCTGGAGTGAGCTGTGCGGTGGTCCGGGCACGGGCTCGAACCCGGCGTCCCGGCAGGCACCCACGACCAGATCGACCAGCGGCGGGTTGCTCCGGCGTTCCGTCAGGTGAAGCGGTAGCTCCGAGAGCCGGACGAGGTCGACCTCGTCCGCCCCGGCCAACGGGTGGCGGGCCGGCAGGGCGACCACGAGTTCCTCCTGCCACACCGGGATCAGCCGCACGCCTTGCGGCGTCGTCACCTCCCCGCGCACGAAGGCCGCGTCCCACTCCCGGTCGGCGACCCGCCGCAGGCGCTCCTCCGGCGCCGCCGACGCCAACTCCACCCGGGTGCCGGGCGCGTTTCGCCCCAGCGCCGCCAGCACCCGTTCCAACCGCACGCCCATGCCCCGGCTCGTCCCGACGCGCAGCACGGTCTCCCGCTCGGCGACGAAGCCGCCGACCAGGTCCAGGGCCCGTTGTTCGGCCGCCAACACCTCGCGGGCGCCGGGCAGGAACGCCGCCCCCGCGGCAGTCAGCCGCACGCGGCGCCCCGAGCGGTCGAACAGCTCGACGCCCAGCTCACGCTCCAGCCGACCGATCTGCTGGCTGACGGCCGACTGCACGATCATCAACCGCTCGGCTGCGCGACCGAAGTGCAACTCCTCCGCCACCGCCACGAAGTACCGCAACTGACGAAATTCCATGACCTCGACCGGATCGGGAGCAGGGCACCGCCAGGCTACGGCAAGCACCGGTGCCCCGGTCCGACCGCTCACCTCACCCCGTCGCGGGGGGCCTATCCCTGGGCGGTGGGGCGAACGACGATGTCGCCGACGTCGACACCGTCCGGTTGCTCGATGGCGAAGGCGATGGCGCGGGCCACCGCGGCCGGCGGGAGGGCGATCTCCATCAGCTTGTCGATCTGGGCCTTCGCTGCCGGGTCCATGTGCTCCGCGAAGTCGGTGCGGACGGCGCCGGGTGAGACGACGGTCACGCGCAGGTTGGGGCCGGCCTCCTGGCGCAGGCCCTCGGAGACGGTGCGCACGGCGTTCTTGGTGGCGGCGTACACGGACTGGAGCGGGACGATGCGCAGTCCGGCGGTGGACACGGTGTTGACGAAGTGTCCGAATCCCTGCTCCCGGAAGAGGGGGAGGGCCGCCGCGATTCCGTACAGGACGCCTTTGAGGTTGACGTCGATCATCTGCTCCCAGTCCTCGACGCGCAGGTCGTCGAGGGGGGAGATCAGGCCGATCCCGGCGTTGCTGACGAGGACGTCGAGCTTGCCGTATCGGTCGCATGCCAGCTTGACGAGGTTGGGGAGGTCCTCGCGCCGCGTCACGTCCGTGCGGATCCAGGCGGCCTCGCCACCGGCCTGTTCGATGCGGGCGGCCAGGGCCGCGAGACGCTCCGGACGGCGTGCCCCGAGGACGACCTTCGCGCCTCGCTCGGCCAGCAGAAGCGCGGTCGCCTCGCCGATGCCGCTGCTGGCGCCTGTGATCGCCACGACCTTGCCTTCGATTCCCGGCATGCTCGCCTGTCCTTCCAGAGTGCGGATTGCGGATTGCGGTGTGTGGAGTGTGGAGTGCGGAGCAGAGGGGGCGTCCGGGCAGGTCGGACCATGCCCTAGAGTGAAAGTGGAGGCTCCGCCACTTCGCCCAGGTTAAGTGGCGGAGCCTCCACTTAGCAACGGAGAAGGGAACGAGCCGCCGATGACCCGAGAGGCAGGGCGCCCGCTGAGGGCCGACGCGCAGCGCAACCGGGACAAGATCCTGGCCGCCGCGGTGCGCGTGTTCAGCGAGGAGGGGCTCGACGCCCACTTCGAGCGCATCGCCAGGGAAGCGGGCGTGGGAACGGGCACGCTCTACCGCAACTTCCCGACCCGAGAGGCGCTGATCGAGGCGGCGTACCGCAACGAAGTGGCCCGGCTGTGCGAGGCCGCCGCCGGCCTCCTGGCGACGATGCCGCCCGCCGAGGCCCTGCGGGTGTGGACTCGCCGCTTCATCGACTACGCCACCGCCAAATACGGCATGGCCGACGCCCTGCGAGCCGTCGTCGCCTCGGGCAGCAACCCCTACGCCGACAGTCACGAGATGATTCAGGGCGCCCTCAACTCCCTGATAGAGGCCGGTGCCGCCGCCGGAACGATCCGCTCCGACATCCGTCCGACCGACATGTTCGCCGCCCTCGCCGGAATCGCCCTCACCTCGGCCAAACCCGAGCAGCGCGAGCAGGCCGAACGCCTCCTCGACCTCACCCTGGACGGGCTGAGATCCGCGCCGACTCAGCCGCCCGGTAACTGACGACAGGACCCGGACGTCACCAGGCCGCGGTTCGCCGCCCGCGCCGACGAGCGACGGACGAGCGACGGGCGCCGCCCCGGACAGCGGCACCACCGGGATCCGCTCGACGGGGGAGCGGTTCGACCCGGACAGCGCCCCCCACCCGTCTGCAGCGGCGAGGCGCCCGAACGCTCGCAGGACTGCGTAGACAGCGCATCAACGCACCGTGGACCCCGGCGTCCCAGGCGGCGGAGGGCGTGTCCAGGCCCGCGCCGACGCCACGGGCCCTCCGGGCTCGCACATGGCCTCCGGCGTCAACACAAGCGTTGATCAAATATCAATTCCTGCTTCGTAAAGTCTCGACTTCCCTGTGCCGTCAACGGAAGGAAAGACGTGGAACACACGTCAATGCGAGGCAGTCACCCCCGAGCGGGATTCCACGATGTCGACCGACCATCTGGCGTCGAGTCGCCGCGGCACTCGTCCTCACCCTGACCGTGGGCCTGTTGCAGGCCCTCGCGGTCACGCAGGGGGCGCCCGCCGTCGCCGCCATGGATTCCTATACGGCGGCCACGTTCAACATGCAGAACCAGGACCGCTGGGACGGCCATTGGACGGGCGCCGGCGGAGATCTGGAGGCCAGCCTCCTGAACACCACTGACGCACCCCAGGTTATGGCGCTCCAGGAGTTGGGCAGCACTGTTCCCTGCAGCGCCAACCCCCAACAGCTCATCACCCTGGGCCGTAGCTTGCAGAGCGTCAAGACCGACATCAAGACGGAATGGACGGTGACCAAGTGCGAGCAGCCGTTCTCCAAGGCGACGAACTATGACCTGATCTTCCTCGCCACTCGGACCGGGAACGCCACCAGGAACCTCGGTTTCGTGGTCGACCGCAGCCTGGTGATCCCGTTCGACAACAACCACGTTCATGTCATCGGCGCGGCCCAGAACGACCAGAAAAAAGATGTCGCGGGTAATCCCAAGCCCATGCTCGGCATCAAGCTTCCCAACGGCACGTGGTTCTACAGCGTGCACGGCGCGAACAACTCCAACGACCTTGGCGACACCGCCAACCGCATCGACGCGGCCAGGGAGGACGCGGGCCCCAATGATTGGACCGTGCTCGGTGACTTCAACAGGACCGCGACGTCGTGGACGGCTGCCGACCTGGGCGGGGCACACGTCGTGGATTCCGACGCGGCTACGTTCAAGGCCCCGCGCCCTGAGCCCGATGACGGCAGAGGAAAGAACCTGGACTACGCGATCAGCAGCTCCAAGCCGGTGGGGTACCAGGCCTATCGCCTGGACAACCTCTACTCCGATCACCACGCGGTGTGGTTCGGTCCCGACTGCGACCCTGCGCAGCCTGTTGCCCGTTCCACCGCCGCACGCGGCAAGGCCTGAAGCAGGAAGCAACCGGCCATCGTGTCCATGGGCGACAGCTACATCTCCGGCGAGGGCGGCCGCTGGGCGGGCAACGCGCTCACGAAGGAGGAGGGGGACGTCTGGGGAACGGACCGACGCGACCGCTGCCAGAGCAGGAAGGACGGAACGAAGGAGGACTGCGTCTACGACGCGACGTCCTACGCCAACGGCGGCAACAAGTGCGACCGCTCCGACGTGGCCCCCATCAAGGGGACGGAGTTCGAGGGCATTCCCGTAGAGCGGCGGTTCAACATCGCCTGCTCGGGCGCGAAGACGGAGGACATCCTCTCGGTGTCGCGCAACAACGAGAAGCCGCAGATCCAGCAGTTGGCCGACCTCGCCCGCACCTATGACATCCGGATGGTCGTGGTGTCCATCGGCGGCAACGACCTGGACTTCAGCAAGATCATCTCGTCCTGCACGGCGGCCTACCTCGCCGGGATCGGTCTGAGCCCCTGTTCCGAAGAGGACTCGGCCGTCGCAGCCAAGCTCGACAGCGTGCGCGCCGACGTGGTGAAGACGTTGGGCGCGATCCGGAGCACCATGTCCGCGGCAGGGGCGCCGGCACCGACGGCAGCACCAAGGCGGGCGGCCGGCCGCAGCCGGCCGAGGTGATCGACGTGAAGGCCGAACTGGTGGACTTCCCCACCGGGGAGAACGACTTCTACCCCGTCCAGCCGAAGCTGCGGATCACCAACAACTCCGGCGTCACCCTCGCCCAGGGCACCGAGATCGCCCTCGACCTGCCCACCTCGATGCCGCCGATCGTCAAGGACAACGACTACAAGGAGATGAAGGGCCTCGTGCCCGGCCACACCGGCCCCAACACGGGCGGCCTCAAGGGGGACTTCCACCGGCTCACCCTCACCCTCGGCTACTGTGAGGACCTGGCGCCGGGCAAGTCCCGGGACATCGACCTGAAGTACTACCTGCCGGTCACCGGGCCGTCCAACGTGACGTTCAGGATCGGCGGACGGGAGTACGGCTCGACCGGGGACCAGCGCCGCGACGTGCGGACGGTGGCCCCGCCCGCCCCCGCGGCCGGCAGCTCCTGCCAGGCCCCGGACTGGAAGCAGGGCCAGGTCTACCGGCCCGACGGCGGCCGGCTGTGGCGGATGTACGACAAGGGCGACAAGGGCTGGATGTTCGAGTACGGCGACAGCCAGACCGGGAAGCCCATGATGATCGACAACAACCCCGACCAGTCCCGCGCGCACCTCGTGGAGCTGAACGACCAGAACCCCAACCAGTACTGGCGGATCCAGGACGCGGGCGGCGGCCTGTACACCGTCTCCGGCGGCGGCAGGTGCCTGACCGCCACCGCCTCCCGGCAGGACATCGCCTCGCTCGCGTGCAACGGACGCAACGAGCAGAAGTGGCGGCTCGTCCCGATCGCCGACAACGGCAGTGAGGGGGCCCCCGGCGGGCCGAAGCACAACGGCCTGTTCAAGCTCCGCTCCGCGAACGGCAGCGACATCGAGGTCGCCGGCGGAGCCACCGTCCGGGAGACCCACCTCCTCACCGGCGACCCGGCCGCCTCGACGGCCGCGTTCGTGAAGTACCAGGGCTACTACTGGTACGCCCAGTGGTACACCACCGCCACCCCCGGCACGGCGGAGGCCAACGGCGGCCGGCCGTGGAAGAAGCTGAGCCCGACGCCGTAGCCCCGTCTCCCGGGACACAGCCGGCTCCTTCGTCGTCCAGGCCAGTCGGACCGCACCGCCGGGCTGTTCAGCGGGCGCCGCGCCCGGTCGGTGACGGCCCCGGGAGACACCCGGTGCCGTCACCTCCGGAGTGCGCCCCACAACGACCGCAGCGGGGATCGGTGCAGGTATTGGTACAGGTATCGGTGCAGGGGCGAGGCCGGCCGGCGGTGAGGAAGTACCAGCCGGCGCGCGGCGCTCAGCCGCCCGTCGTGCCGCCGGGCAGCGGGATGACGGTGTCTGCGACGTGGATCATCGCGAGACGGTGCGGCCGGACTGGCTGCCGTTGTTGGTCGGGTACAGGTTCGCCCACGACAGGTTGCACGAGAACTGCCACCACGCGTTGTTCGTCCCGGCGTCGGCCACGTCGTTCCAGTTCCAGCTGTAGGTGTGGCCGCAGGTGTCCCCGGCGGTCAGGTAGAACCGCTCGTCGGTGCGGCCCGCGTTGACGTGCCACCCGACGGTCGGGCCGTTCGCGTACACCTGGTACCACGCGCCGTTGTTGCTGGTGGCGCTGTCGGAGCCGCTGTCGGAGGCGGACGCGGTGCCGACGGTTGCGACGCCCACGCCGACCATCGTCGAAGTGACGACGGCCAGGGCGGCGAGAGTCTTCCTGATGCGCATGCTGTGCTCCCTTGGTGGATGAGCGTGTCGGTGGCCCGCCCCCGGTGCGTGGACGTCATTGCGTCAAGTGGTGCAGCCGATCACGATGAGGGGGTGCACCGGGGGCGCGTACCCATGCCGCTTCCACTCCCTGCCCGCACAGTGGGCTGCCATGCAACTCTCCTTGGTGAACGGCCAGTTCGACGAGGGAGGTGCGGGGCGGCCCGGTCTCAGCATGACCTACTCCGGCTGCCGGAGTCACTGCATTCGGCAGACGGACTCGAACTCGTCCGCAGTGGCGCGGCGCCTGCGCTGGTGAACCGGCTTGCCCGGCGGCCGGACGATCGCCGGGCACGGTCATCACCGGCGGCCACAACGGTGGCCCGGCTACATCCTGCTCACCTGGTAGAACCCGACGATCGTCTGGCGCGGCACGAGCGGCACGAGCCGCTCCGGGCGGGCGACCCCGCCCACCCGTCCCGGGGGTCGCGACACCCCAGCTCAAGGCGCGGGGCGCTGGGACCGGACCTGGACCGGTAGCCCCCGGACCTGGAAGCCCCGGGCGGCCAGGCGGGCGAATCCAGGGTAGCGTTTCAAGTACTCAGAGTGACTATGCGGAGAGGCGAAGCCATGAAACCGATCGGCATGGGAGCCGCAGCGCTCCTCCTTGCCACCGGGACGGTGACCGCCGTTCAGGCCCCGGCCCGTGCCGCCGACCCGGCCTACGGCTACATCTGCCCTACCGGCTACTACAGCGAGGAGGCCACGATCGAGGGAGTGTTCTTCGGCGGGGCCTGCATCCCGGACCCTGCCAGCGCCGGACCCCGCTACACGTTCCGCGTCGCCGTGCTCACGGTGGGCTTCCCGAGTGGGGACCGTGAGTACGTCGACGCCACCTTGAAATGCGACGAGTTGCAATCCGCCGCCCCCGACGTCATCGCGTCGCGCTGCGACTTCGTCGACACCGGCCTCACACCCCGGGCGACGACGACGGCGTAGGGCCGGCAGGGCATGGACTGATCCGGGGACCAGGGACCGGTCGTCGCGGCGTAGCAGGAGCGAAACAGACCCCCGGGTGGGCGTTCGGGCCACGTCGGGGAGTGCGGTCAAGGCGCCGGAGACGACGTCGGCGGCCCGGCCGGAGCGGGGGGCGCCCGGATTCCGTCGCCGTGGTGATCGCCTGCTGCACGGCGGCGAAGCCGCCAAGGCCCTCGAACGGGTGCTGGTCGTCGCCGGCAGGGCCTGGCCGGCTGTCGGCCGGTGCCCGGGTGTGGTGGCGGAACGGGACCGCCCGGTCGCCGGCTCGGGTGAGGCGGCGACCGGGCGGTCGGGGTGTGTCTGGGTGTGTCGGGGCGGGCGGTGGGCCGTGCCGCGGGGTCAGGCGGTGGCCCGTTCGGGCTGCTCCGCCCGGCGGTCGGCGGGCTGTGCGGTGGTGGCGGGGGCGTTCTCCCGGGGTGCGGGGAGTGCGGCCATGATCGCGGCGGAGATCACGATGGTCGCTGCCCAGGCGAGCCCGTACCTGCCGACGGGGGTGTCGGAGAGCGGGCCGGCGAACCAGTCGCACTTGGTGAAGGCGAGCCCCAGTAGTAGGGCGAGCACCCAGGACACCATGGCCTGCCAGCAGAAGCCGCCGGTGTACCAGTAGCGGCTGTTCCTGCTGGTGTCCATGAGCCCGGCGGCGTCGTAGCGCACCGCGCGTGAACGGCGCCGGAACATGTCCACCGCATAGACGCCGATCCAGGCCGAGAAGGAGACGGCGAGCAGGATGAGGAAGGTGATGAAGGAACCCAGGAAGCTCTTGGCGACCAGCATCAGCAGCAGGCCGCCGACCAGCGAGATCACGGCGTTGATGCTGACGGCCGTGGCGCGCGGCAGCTTGACGCCCATGGTCTGAGCGGTGAAGCCGGCCGAGTACATGGAGAGGCTGTTGATCAGCAGCATGCCCACGATCGCGGTCAGCAGGTAGGGCACGGCCAGCCAGGTCGGCAGCAGGTCGCCGAGGAAGGAGACCGGGTCGGCGGCCTGGGCCAGGCCGGGTGAGGCCACCGCCATCACGGCGCCCATGAGCACCATGGGCACCATCACCAGGCCGGCGCCGGAGACCGTCACGCCGACGATCTTCCTGCCGGAGGCGGAGTGCGGGAGGTAGCGGGCGAAGTCCGGGCCGGTGGGGACCCAGCTGATGCCGCCGGCGGCGATGGTCCCGATGCCGGCGATCATCATCGCGGTGGTGCCCGCGGGCTTGGCGAAGACCTCGCTCCAGTGCATGGTGGCGACCAGGTAGCCCAGGACCAGCACGCTGAAGACGCCGAAGAGGTACGTCGACCAGGTGTTGCAGACGTTCAGCGCCTTGCGGCCCATGCCGGAGACCAGGAAGGTGCAGGCGACGAAGGCGAAGAGCGTGACGACGATCAGCGCGGTGTTGGCCTTGACGCCGAAGAGCAGGTCGAGGACCGTCAGCACGGCGTAGGCGCCGGTGACGGCGTTGATCGTCTCCCAGCCGAACCGGGCGATCCAGAGCACCGCGCCGGGGAAGAGGTTGCCGCGCACCCCGAAGGTGGCCCGCGAGAGGGTCGCGCCCGGCGCCCCGCCCCACTTGCCGGAGACCGACAGCACGCCGACCAGGCCGAACGAGACGAGCGCGGCGCACGCCGCGACGATCAGGACCTGCCAGAAGTTCAACTGGTTGAACACCACCAGGGCGGCGCCCATGGTGAGCAGCAGGACGCTGATGTTCGCGGCGACCCAGGTCGGGAAGAGCTCGCGGACTCTGCCCCCGCGCTCGTGGTCGGGGACGGGTTCGATGCCGCGGGTTTCTATCGCGCCGCCGGTGTCGGCGTTCGACGGGTTGTCCATGAGGGTGGCTCCGTGCGTGTGAAGCGGAGATAAATCGAACAAATGGGGCATTTGTGGAACTCTTCGCGCGTAGCGCGGGAGTTGAGTCATCCTACTTTGTCCGCTTCGGTTCCCGGGCCTGGCCGGTGCCGGAGGGGAGGACGCCACCCCCGCCCGCGGCCGCTCCGCAAATGCCGCAAACGCCGCGAACGGCGCGAACGCCGCGAACGGCGGACCCGGCCCACGGCCAGGTCCGACACGCTCGCGGCGTTCGCCGAGGAGGAGATCAGGGCCGGGATGCGCCGCCGGCCCGGGAGCGCGCAGGCCCGACCGGGCGCCGCCTGGTCCAGGCGCTCAGCGCGCACCCGGGAGGTCTCACCTGGGTCTCACCTGGTGAACAGCGAGCTGCCGCTGACGACGCGGGTGGTGCCGTCGGCGAGGGTGACGGTGACCGTGTCGGGGACGGCGCGGTGTGACATCGTCCCGGGCCACCAGACGGTCCAGCGGCCGTCCGCCACGGTGACCTGGAAGGTACGTCCGGCGACCTGCATGGTGATCGCCTTCACGCCGGCCCCCACGGAGCCCTGCGCGTAGTTGAACATGGCGTCCCCGTCACCGTGGGAGCCGCCCGTGTCGTACGTGATCGCGTCGGCCGCCACGTTCTTCACCGGGTCGATCGCCTCCCACAGACCGCTGGTCTCCGAGGCGACGTAGCAGAGCATGGCCTTGCCGCCGCGGTTGACGACCATGGAGGCGACCTTGCCCCGCAGGTCCGCATTGGTGATCTTGACGGGTGCCCCGGCGCCCGGGCCGTCGGCCATCCGGTCCAGGCACCACTTCTCGGCGGTGGCGCCCGGGCCCGTCGAAGCGGCCAGCGGTGTCGGGACACCGGTCCAGCTGGCCAGCTCCGCAGAGCTCAGCGGCCCGCTGGCCCCGCCCCGCGAGGACTGCGTCACGGCCACGGCCACGGCCGTACCCACGACGAGCGCACCGGCGAGGGTGACGGCCAGCCGCCGCCGAAAGCGCGGCCTGGCGGGGGCCGGGGCGGGGGTGGAGGTTGGGGTGGGGGTGTCGAGGTCGATCTGGCGCATCAGGCGCTCCCGGTGTAGGGCGTGGCGTCCTGCGGGGAGGTCGCGCTCGGCCGGCACGGGCACCTGCCCGAGCAGTTCCGCGCGCTCGACCGGCTCCGGCCGCTGTCCGGCGTTCACTGGTGTACCTCCTTCGTGGACGGGGCCGCACTCGCGGACCCACCCTGGATCTGGTTCCGGCCACGGCCGGGTTCCACTTTTTTCCGCTGCGCCCGGCGCTGGGCCGTCTCGGCGAGGCGGTGCAGCCGGGCCCGGGCCCGGGACAGGCGTGAGCGTACGGTGCCCACCGGTACGCCCAGGGCCTCGGCGGCCTCCTGGTAGTCCAGGCCCGCCCACACGCACAGGGCCAGCACCTCGCGGTCCGGGCGGCGCAGCCGCGCCAGCGACTGGTGCAGGACCGCGATCCGCGCCGCGTCGTCGATCCGCCCGGCCACCTCCTGCGCGAAGTCGGGAACGTTCTCGCGGGCCGGCGGGAGCTGCGCCAGTACCTGCCAGTGCCGCCGGGCGGCCCGGCGCTGGTTGCTGACCAGCTTCGTGGCGATGCCCAGCAGCCAGGGCCGCAGCGACCCGCCCTCCGCCTCGACCCGGTCGTGCCGGCGCCAGGCCTCCAGGAACGTCAACGACATCACGTCCTCCGCCGTCGACCAGTCCCCGGTGAGCCGGAACACGTGGTTGTACACCGCACGCGCATACGTGTCGAAGAGCCGGCCGAACGCGTCCCGGTCACCGGCCCGCACCCTCGCGCGCACATCTCGATCTGAAGAGTCCACGCCCCCTATCTGGTGCCCCGCCCGCGCGGGTTCCTATGACCTGCGTCACCCGCGGAACGCGCCTGGCCGCTCTACCGGCCCGCCCGGCCATCGTCGGAGCGATCGCCTGCACGGCGATCCCGCGCATCCGGACGAAGGCCTCGGGCGGACGTCGTGGTCCCCGAACTTGCGGGCAAGGCCGCCCCCGGGCGCTTCGACCCGCATGCCCGCCGCCTCGATATCCAGCCCGTCGGCTGGTCCCGGGCGAGTGGCGGGCGGTCCGTGCTCAGGCGGTTGCGTCGAGGGCCGGGGGCTGCCAGTTGTACGTCCGGGCGGAGCGGTTGAGCAGGGTGCGGGCCGGGAGGAGGCCGGCGAGGGTGAGGGCGGCATCGCGCAAGCGGGTGGCGGCGGGGGTGTGGAGGGCGACGAGGTCGCCGGTACGGCGGGAGCCGGTGACGATGGCGGTGGTGCGCGGGAGGCGTGCGGCGGTGTAGGCGGGGAGGGTGGTGGCCGGGTCCGCGCCGGGGGTCAGGGCGGAGGCGAGGACGACGGCGTCCTCGATGGCCTGGCAGGCGCCCTGGCCCTGGAAGGGGCACATGGCGTGGGCGGCGTCGCCGAGGAGGGCAACCCGGCCCTGGTGGTAGGTGGGCAGGGGGTCGGCGAGGTCCCAGACGTCGTGGCGCAGGACGCGCTCGGGTTCCGCGAGCGCGAGGAGTTGGGGCACGGGCGCGCACCAGGTGCCGAACCTGCGCAGGAGTTCGGCCTTCTCGTCGCCGTCGGCGGCGCGGGCGCCGGCCGGGGCGAGGGCGGCGCCGTACACGTAGACCCGGCCGTCGGCGAGCGGGACGACGCCGGCGAGCTGTCCGCGTCCCCAGACCTCGCCCACGGCATCCGGCCGGCGGGTGGGGGACACGACGGTGCGCCAGGTGGTGAAGCCGCTGTAGCGGGGGCCGGGGTGCTGGGGGAAGAGCAGCGCGCGGGTGGCGGAGCGGAGGCCGTCGGCGGCGACCACCAGGGCGGCGGGCCGTTCCCCGTCGGGGGTCCGGACGACGGCTGGTCCGGTGGTGCTTCCTGGGGTGCCTTCGGTGGCGCTTCCGGTGGTGCCTCCGGGGGTGACGAGGGCGGCGGGCGAGTTGGTGCGGACGGTGCCGTCCGGAAGGGCGTCGACCAGGGCGGCGATGACGTCGGCGCGGGCGACGGCGGCGATCGTGTCGCCGAAGCAGGCCTCGAAGGTGGCGGTGTCGGTACGGGCGAGCCAGCGGCCGGAGGGGTGGCGCAGGCCGACGGCGGGATGAGGGGTGGCGAGGGCTCGCAGGCGTTCGCCGATGCCGAGCCGGTCGAGGGCGCGCAGGGCGTTGGGGGCGAGGGCGAGTCCGGCGCCGACGGGTTCGAGCGAGGCGGCGCGCTCGTGGACGGTCACGGGGATGCCCTGGCGGTGGAGGGCGAGGGCGGCGGAGAGTCCGCCGATGCCGCCGCCGATGACGATTGCCTGGTACGCGCCCATGAGTGAACCCCTCTCCCGACACTACGGCTGTAGTGACCACTTCCCGCACCGTACTACACCTGTAGTTGGGATGGGATAGTGTTGGCGTGAAGGGGGTTCGGGCCCGCCCCGGGTCGGGACCCCCTGAAGAGAGAGGCCAGGACCGGATCCATGACACCGCCGCGCCCGACGCTGATCGCCGACGCCGCCATCGCCCTGATCGCCGAGCGCGGCCTGCGCGGGCTGACCCACCGCGCCGTGGACGAGGAGGCCGGACTGCCCGCCGGCTCGACCTCGAACCTCGCCCGGACCAGGGCCGCCCTGCTCGACCTCGCCCTCACCCGCATCGTCGAACGCGAGACCGGAGGCCACCCGGTCATGGCCGGCGGGCCCCAGCCGGACTGCTGCCCGCGCCACCTGCTCACCCAGGGAGTGGCCGAGCTGCTGTACGGCGCGCTCACCACCGGGCGCAGGCTCACTCTGGCCCGCCTCGAACTCGCCCTGGAAGCCACCCGCCGGCCCGAACTGCGCGCCGGCTACGACCGGCTGGGCGCGCGCTTCACCGACACCGCTGCCGCCCTGCTGGCGCAGA
The DNA here is from genome assembly GCF_042720685.1 of Kitasatospora sp. NPDC058492. Lineage (NCBI taxonomy): Bacteria > Bacillati > Actinomycetota > Actinomycetes > Kitasatosporales > Streptomycetaceae > Kitasatospora > Kitasatospora sp. NPDC058492. The sequence goes on along the minus strand of NZ_JBHXMU010000001.1, from coordinate 32,038 downwards.
GCGGCTCGGCCGACCCGGCGGCCGACGCCCGACGGCTGATCCGCTGGTGCGACGGGCTGCTGTTCAACGCCACAGCGGGAAGCGGACACTGGCACGTGCCGACACCGGAGGACCTGTGCGGCGAGGTGGCACACTACCTCGCCGCACTGCTCGACCGGGACTGACCGGTCGGGACTGGCCGGTCGGGACTGACCGGCCGCCGCGGACGCAGGCCCTCGACGCGGCGGGCTTCGGCTACCACCGCTGCTTCAGTTGGGTGTTCGCTGTTTCCGCCAGCGGGCCTGGTGGAAGATCGGTTCGACGGCGACCACGCAGAACGCGTGCATGGGCTGGTCCGTGCCCCTGAGGTCGAAGAAGCCCACCATGTCGCCGAGGAAGCTCTCGCCGTGCTGATGGACGTGGGGGTCTTGGGCGACGCGGTCGCCGGCGGCGGTGAGCCAGTCGCCGATCCAGAACAGCAGCTCGGCACGGGCGGTGATGACGATCGTCGCGGCGTACTCGGCGAAGCGGGCGGGGTGGCGATCGGCTCGGCGACGGACGTCGTCGGGACGGTCGGGAGATCGTGCCGCTGGGGCGGTCACCCTCAACGGCACCGAGGCGCGGCGCATCCTGTGCCGCAGATCCGGCCAGTCGGACGGCCGCAGTCCCATGTCCTCACGGGCCAGGAGCATGGGCATCGGATGGGTGTCGCCGCCGGCGGAGGCCATCGGATGGGCGCCCGGTGGGACCGGAATGTAGATCGCGCTGTGCGGGCTCGCCGCGGCGACGCGGAACAGAGCGCCGAGCCGAAGGAGATCGGCGCGGCTTGCGCCCAGATACCCGACTCGGTAGTCGGGCGGGCGGACGAAAGTGTTGCGGAGCATGGGACCAGTGCTCAGGATCCGGCTGAGCCCGGATTCGGGATCGGCAACAGGGTGGCTCGTCACCCGCAACCGCATCCGACCGTCGCCAACCCCCATGTGCCAAGTACAACACGCGCGCCAGTGGCCTCAAGCTCCTTTTTTGCGAAGCCCGGGGAGCCCCTCGCGGTGCGGAGCACAACCATGGTCCCGACGGACCTCGACAAACCCGTCGGCCGCCTCTCCGTCGGCCGTGAACTGCGGCTGGAACCGGACCGGAGCGCACACCCGGCACCGGTACGAGGACGAGACGTCGTTACCGGAACCTGACGGTACCGATGGAAGAGCGAAACGCGCCCCAGACCAGGACCTGACGTTCTGTTCCTACAGTGCCGGATATCCGTGACGCGCGGGGCGGACCGCGGCCGCCCCCCGCGTACGGACCGCACCCGAGCGCGGACCGCACCCGAAGCGAACCGCACCCGACACGAACCGCACCCGACCGAGATGGGCAACGATGTCAGCCACACGCCGAGAACTCCCCCGCGGCCTCTCCGCCGCAGCCGCCCTCCTGCTGAGCGCGACCACGGCAGCGGCGGTGCTGCTGCCCACCGCGGCCTTCGCCGCGGAACCGGACTCCGTCACTTCGCACGCCGGCGCCACGACCGCCCAGGAGCGCAGCCGGATCGACGCCTACTGGACCGCCGCGCGGATGAAGCTGGCGGGCGCCATGGTTCCCGAGATCACCCCCGTGCCCGAGGACGACACCACGCCCGACGATCCGCGTCCGCTCCCGCCGAACACGCCGGACCCCGGCGCCGTCTGGACCCACGGCGGCGCGGTGGACCGGAGCGTCGGCCGGCTCTTCTTCACCTTCTCCGACGGCTACGACGGCAGTTGCACCGCGACCGTCGTCAACAGTGCGAACCGCAGCACCGTCGTCACCGCGGCGCACTGCCTGCGGGGCGTCGGGGCTCCCGCCACCGACGACACCTGGCAGCACAACCTCTACTTCGTGCCCGGCTACCGCAACGGGACGAAGCCGCTCGGCGGATTCAGCATCAAGTCGATGGCCACGTCGTCCCGTTGGGACGCCGATCCGGGCAGCGCGACCTCGAACGACGTCGCCGTCGCCGGCTACGACACCGGGGTCCTCGTGGCGAACCCGTCAGCCGAGGGGCGCCGGATCGCGGACGTCACCGGAAGCCAGCGGATCGCGTTCACCGAGCCCGCGGCGGGCGAGTTCATCCACACCTTCGGCTACCCGAAGGACCGGCTCAACGACCCCAGCGCCAAGTACGCCGGTTCACGCATGATCCACTGCGCCGGACCGGACCGGCCGGCCCCCAAGGCGCCCCTGCTGTGGGGCGAGTCCTGCGACATGGCCCACGGGGCGAGCGGCGGCCCGCACTTCGCCCGCTTCGACACCCGGACCGGCGCCGGCACCGTCGTCGGCGTCACCACCACCACGGATGACCTCGCGGGCGGGCAGCCCGGCACGCTGTACGCCACCCGCCTCGGTGACAGCGCCCACCGCCTCTACAGCTGGGCCCAGGCGCGCTAGGCCTGACCGGCACAAACACCGGCCGGGACGACCAGGCCCCAACGGAAAACGCCGGTACCAGGGGCGCGAGCCGACTGGCTCCCGCACCCCCGGTACCGGCGTTCGAGGCCTCCGCCCGGGGCGGCCGTCCGAAGCCGCTGCGCCGTCCGTCAGGCCGGGACCACCCGGTAACTCCGCATCGCCCACGGCAGGTTGGCTTGGGCCAGCGAGCCGGTGGCCCACGGGTACGCGCCGGCGCAGCCCGTGTCCGGGTACAGCGCCACGGACACGGAGCCGGAGACGACCTGGACGGAGCGGGCGGGCGCCGACAGGGCGTGGCAGGTGCCGAAGTCGCCCAGGCCGACCGTGGTCACCGCCCCGCTCCCGCCGGTGCCCGTGTACAGGTGGGCGCCCGGCTGCGGCGGCGGCCAGCCGGCGGCGTGCGCCGATCCGGCGCCGAGGCCGAATCGACTCCAGCGAACGCCTCGGGCGTCGCAGGCGGGCCATCGAACGAACGACGTCATGGCTGACCGGCTACCGCCGGCTCAACCACCGCTACGAACGCGACCCCCGCACCTACCTGGCCTTCCTCGGCCTCGCCGCCACCCTCTGCTGCTACAAACGCCTGACCCGCCCCACCACATAGGACACGGTCTTACTGACTTCGGCGCTTCGGGGTGATTGGCCTGTTCATGTAGCTGACTGATGGTCATCTGCGCGCTATGCCGTAGGTATGCGATAGGCGGATGGGGGCGGGCTGGCGGCGAAAGGTCGCCAGCGTCGCGAGGAGGTGCGGCTGGAGGCCGCCGGGTTGTTCGCCGATGGGCTGGGGCCGCCGGAGGTTGCCCGCAGGTTGCGGGTGAGCTCGAAGTCGGCCTGCCTGTGGCTCTGCGGCCCATTCGTGAACCGACCTGATGACCTCAGCCACTGCCCTCCTCTTGATCGGAAGTTGCGGTAGTTCTCGCCAGAAGCCCGGCGGGGTAGGCCCCGAACTGTGATTTCGGGGTAAGCACCACCCCCTTGGCTCAGGGCAATGACACCATCCGCGTCCGGGCCGGCCTGGACTCGCAGCTGTTCGACCTGACACTTCTTGTCAGCAATGTGCCGCAGGCTCTCCTGCAGGCCGGCGAGTTCGCCGAGCCACTGCATCCGTCGGGTCTCCCCGAGGCAGCGGGTGTTGATCTCGATCTCGAGCAGCCTGGGCTCTTGGACGAGGTCGAGACGGAGCATGGGGCACCTGACACGGGCTCATCCGAACTATGGCCTGTTGTGAAAGTGCTGGTCACAGCCATTCGTTGATGGCTGTGGCCAGCACGGTCGCTTCGTAGCGGACGGCAGGTTTGTCGTATCTCGTAGCGGCGGCCCGTGGCGCTTGAGTTGGCGGCTCCTTCTGGAGGCCCCCTTTTCGCCGCCCCGGCGGCCTGCTGATGGGTCCGGTACGGAGGCCGCCCTGTCTTCTTACCCGCCGGCAGCAACTCCTCCAGTCGGACCCACTGTTCGTCCGTCAGGCCTCCGCACCCCGCGCCAAGATCATCACAGACCGCGATCAGGAGTTTCCTCCGCTGGAAACACCGGGCTCCCGTCCTCACCCGTGAACGGCGGGCGGGACGGCAGGTGTCCCAGCGCTTGCCAGACGGCGTGGGCGGCAGCGAACTTCACGTCACCCGGACCGGTATCAGCAGGAGCGATGACAATCCCGGTGATCTCCACCAGCCAGCCGCGGATGCCGGCGGGCAGTTCCCTCAGCGCGTACCGGACGCCTTCTCGCGCTTCCGCCTCGGCGCCCGGGTCCCCCGCGTCATCGACGACTGCCGAGCCATTTCGGCCGAACACCGCCGCACGGACCACAACGCCAGCACTCGCCACCGGGACCAGGCGCACGCTGACCTCGGCGAAACGCGCCCAGCGGTTCGTCTGGCGCCGCAGTCGATAGATCCCATCCATGGCGTGAGTCTCCCGCACTACCAAGGCACCAACCGCCACTTCCGCAACACACGCACACCTAACCCAGCTGGCGGCCTGGCGGGGCGGATCGCAGTTGAGCCGCTGAAAGTAGTGGCTGGAAATCCTGGCGCCCGGGAGCATTCGGGCGTGTCGCACCGCCAGCTGCTGCCCGGCCGCCATCCGTCAGCGCGCGGTGCGCCATGGGTACTCGCTGCCTCACTGCAGGACGACCTCGACCCCGTGGTCGGCGAAGATCTCAAGGAGAACCTCGAACAGGGCCGCAGTGCCCTCGTGCAGCGCACGCTGTCTCACGAGCCGCGTCCTGGCTACCTCCGAGTGCTGCCATTCCAACGTGAACGGAGAAGAGGCACCCCAGCCTCCTCCGAGGCAGTCGTCCAAGGCGTCGAGGTTCCAGCCGAAGTATCCGCCGGGCCCGTCGATCGCTTCGCCCAGCGCGCAGTAGAAGCTGTCGACGTCGATGACCTGACGGCCGTCCATCCTGAACACTTGTCCCGGTGACCGGTCGCCATCGTCGTTCCGGTGCCGGTATTCCCGGGACAACATAGCCACGGACAACCATGCAAGACGGCCCGCCGGACCCATGGATCTCCACAGTCCATTTCGGTTCAACTGCCCGGTACGGATCAGTTCCCACACCCCGGCGGAGCCAGGAAGCGCATTTTGACACCAGAGCCGTACCGAGACATCGAAGAGGCCCTCACCGAGAACTGATGGCTTGACGGCGGTCACGGTGACACCACCGACGAAGTAAGACCCCATCGTGGTACCAGCGGTATCGAGCAGGGTCAGGTAGGCGTTTCCCGCGCAGGCGTCGTGTCCACCAACACGGTCGAGAGCGGCCAGCAGCCCGCCCTCCGGTGCGCATCCGCGCAAGTCGACCAACCGGTGGTCATTCTTGAGCGGCGCGAACAAGCCTGTGCAATCCTGAGCGAAACCCCAAGGGGTGTCCTCGTCGTCGTCGCCGGTCAGAGAGTAGTTGAACTCCGCCCGCGCGCCTGTCGCTTCCATCTCAACCTCACCATCTGTCGTCCCTGCAGGAGCTCGGGTCGGGGCCCTTCGAGCGAGTTCGCCGCGCGTCCTGTCGGCATGGAGTATCGCCGAGTTGGGTGCTGACGGTGCAACCGATGTTGGTGGCGCCGCCCGCGCCCAACCTGCAGGTCGAGGACTTGCCTCCGGAGATCGGGAAAGCGTTGGCGCTCGGTCCTCCGCATCGGCGCTGCTCCGTCCGGCGTCCCGGCGGAAGTCGGGCATGCCGAGGTGGACGGTGGAAGGTTGCGCTGCACGCTCGCGCATGGCCTCCAGTCTCTGTGCGCCGGCGGCCAGGTGGTCTCGCTGGCGGCGGCCTCGCCGATCCAGCCCTGGTCCTTGGGCTCCTGCAGGCGGTCGATGAGATTGACGTGGATCTCCTGGAGACGTGGCATCTGAGCTGGGTCCACGAGAAGGGCAAAAACCTGATCTGGATCTCGGCGGCGAAGCCGGGCCGCTCCGGCGAGATCACCACCGCGCGCCACGACAAGATCTGCGCCAAGCTCCGCGAAGCCGGCCTCGGCGCCTTGGCCGACCTCGGCTTCGTCGGTCTGGACGACGACCCGGACGACCCGGTGATCGTCACCGGGCGCAGGGCGACCCGGGGACATCCGCTGACCGAGGCCCAGAAGGAGGCGAACCGGCTGGTCAGCCGCGAACGCGCGGCCAACGAGCACGGCTTCGCGGACCTGAAGAACTGGAGGATCCTCAGCAAGGTCCGCATGAACGCCAAGCACACCGCCGCCTACGGGCCCTGCTCGTGCTGACGAACGCCGAAATCTCCCGCTGACGGGCGATCACCTGCCAGCGATCACGCCCCCGACCGGCCGAGCCGAACGGTGGGTCTACGGAGACCTTGACCGGAACTTCGCAGGGCGGGTGGTCTCCCCGCCGCTGGCCAACGTCTATCTCTCCGCCCTGGACCAGCACTTCGCCCGGATCGGGGAAGAGAAGATGTGCCGCACCGCGCGTTGCGTCAGGGGTGAAACCGCCAGCGCCCTTCGGAGACGACGTCCACTTTGCCGTCGCTGACGCGAATAGCCGTGTCGTCGTCGATGAAGTAGATCGGGAAGTCCGCCCGCTCGACGATGCGATCAGCCCAGACGTCGTCCCGCCCCGGGAAGTCCGGCGAGTCCAGGTGCGGCTTCAGGTACCAGTCGAAGAGACCGAACGGCGGCTCCACCGTCGTCGCGCCGAGCACGTGCAGGTCCGCAGTATCCCCGATGACGTCGGCGGAATGTTCGGTGAGATTTCGGCTGAAGATCATCGATCCGGCGCTCACCCCCACATAGACCCGGTTCTCCAGCACCTCCAAGAAGCCGTCGGCCAGGCCGTTGCCGGTGATACTGCGCGCGAGATGGTAGTGACTGCCGCCCTCGACATAGATGACGTCGGCGTGAAGCAGCCGGTCAAGCACCATCTGCCGAGGCAGGCCGTTCAGCTCCAGGATGTCGAACTCCTGCCAGCCGAGACCATGCAGTCGACTCATGTCCGCGACGAACCACCCGTGGTCTCCGGGTTCGGCAACGGATGCCGTGGGAACGTACACGATGTTCGCCGACTCGAACGGCTTTCCCAGCAGGTCCCGCAGCGCATCCCGCAATGTCTCGTTGCGCAGGCCGCTCGACGTCAACAGAAGCTTCACCAGGCGAGCCAATCATGGCTGCCAGGCCCGCGCAATGCGCTGGGAGGCCACCACCTCCGTGGTCCGTGCTGAGGCGGGCGACCAGCATGGCCGACCGGGTCAACCGCGAACCCGCAGCCAACGAGCACGGCTTCGCCGGCCTGAAGAACTGACGGGTCCTCACCAAGGTCTGCATGAACAGACCCGGCACGCCACCATGCTTCTGCAGGCTCTGCTCGCGTCGACGAACGCCGAAATCTCCCGCTGACGGACGATCATCTGCTACCGATCACGCCGTAGACCGGCCCGAGTGCCCCACCCCCGACCCACGCCAGCCCCGTGACCTGCAAGTTCAGGATGAACAATCCTCAATGAAGGCCCGGTGATGGGGGATCACATCTGTACTGACCGCATAGGTACGTCGGGTTGGGGTCTCGGGCTGCGCGAACGCTCAGGGGGTGTTCGCGGTCGCCCAGGCGCGGAACAGCGTGATGGCCTCGGTGAGGTTGCCGGGGCCGCAGCTGGCGTGAAAGATCTTCTCGGAGGTCCACACCCACACCCAGTCGTGTGTACTGCGGTTGATGTCCTGTCGGGGATATTCGCATTCCTCCAGGTCTGTCTCCTCCAAGTCAATGGTGACGGTCCAACCCGGGTTGTCGAGCGTGGCGATCTTCACGCCCCACTCGTGCTCCCAGTCCTCGTTGCACTGGTCGGTGTACCAGTCCTGCAGCCAGTCAAGGACATGCTTCGAATCACTCATGGGAGGAGATGTTAATGCTGTGATCGCATGGATTTGTCCGGCTGCGCAGCCAGCTCAGTGCGGTTGTCGGCCGGTCGCACGCTGCCAGGGCGGCGCGCATCCTCGCGTACTGGTCCTCGGGTCCGGCGGGCTGGCTGTCGAAACCTGGTCGGGACGGCTTGATCACACAATCGCGGACTCCATGAAACTCGGGGCAGCTCACGGCAGCGCCTGACGCTCCAGCTCCGCCGTCACCTCCTCGACGGCCCGCCTGGCCCGGCGTCCTTGCGAGCGCCGGTTGGTCAGCCGGCCGTCGCACATCACGCTGTCGGCTCCCCATGCCAGGTCGATGCCGTCGGCGCAGGCCGTGGAACGGCACAGCTGCCGCTGGGGCAGGCCCTTGCGGATCAGCCAGCCGTACGCGCTGGTGACCAGGACGGGGCCGAGAGGCAAGCCGCGGCCGCCGAACTCGCGGACGACGACGGAACGTAGAGCCGTGGCCGCAGAGCTGGCTGCGCTGGAGGCGCCGGTCCGCGCCGGTCCGCGCCGGTCCGCGCCGGTCCGCGCCGGTCCGCGCCGGGGGAGGAGGGGAGGAGCGAGAGGACCGGGGGAGGGGCCGGTGGTGGTGCCACTTCACCTCCTGGCTCCGCGGCCTGCTGGCCGGGAGGCGATCAGCCTCCGCCGACAATCAGTCGCCGGAGGCACGGCGGCGGATCGACTTGGCTGAGACCGTCGTTCGGAGGCCGCCGGATCTCGGCGGTATCCCGTTCCTGCGGGTAGCGGGCGAGCAGTCGGTGGGTCTGCGGAATATGCCAGGGTGCCGACGAACGGCTCCCGGCCGCATGGGCCGGCCACCCGGCCGCGTCCGGGCTATGGCGTGGAGTCATGAGGCAGCCGGAGCGTTCCAGCTGGGAACACGGGGAACGCCTGCCACTACCAACGCCGTTCGGCCGGCCGGCCGTTCAGGTCCGGCTCCGATTGCAGTGGCTCGGACCGGAGGTCCTAGCAGGTCTGTTGGTGGCTCAAGCCCGGGACGTAGGCCCTCCAGTCCGGGGCGGAGAGTCCCCCGCCGGCCCGTGTGCAAGCCAGCGCATGGGCGTGGTTGCGCAGTTCGTCGAGTGCGCCGAGGTCGTTGACGTTGACGATCTTGTCCTCGGCGCCGGACAGGAGAGTCTTCCCGTCCGGGGTGACGGCGACCGCGGTGATTGCGCCGGTCCGGGTGCTGGTACCGCCGAGGTTGTAGGGCTGGACCGGGTTGGTCACATCCCAGACGATCACCGTGCGGTCGGCGCTCCCGGATACGAGGGTGTGGTCGTCCGGGCCGGCGGGGTTCCGCGGTCGCTGTGCTGGGGGCGCTGCTGGATCGCTCGCTGGTGCAGATCGCTGACGCCTCCTCGGACGCCCGCTGCTTCGACCGGGAGACCATCCGCGTGGCGGCGGACGTGTGGGACAACAACACCTTCCCGCTGTTTCGGGCAGCCACGGCCAGTACGCGATGCGGGCGCGAGCGTCGTGCGCGGGCGGCGTTGGAGTGGATGGCCGGCCTCGGTGAGGAGAGGCGCTGGATGCTGGATGCTGGAGCAAGCCTCGGCCGCCGGACACTCGTTGGACGACCTGCTTGCGCCCGCGAAGCCGTACGTGCCAGGTCGTGACCATCTGGGACGGGTGATGGCCCCGGTGATGGCGGTGACGCCGCAGATCGCAGAAATCCTCGCCGCCGACTATGAGCTGGCGTCGGCCGAGGTCCGCTTCCTACAGGTCGAGCGGACAGGCAGCCGGCTCGTCGGCTGTCTCGAACTGGCGGTGGCCCGTTCCTATCCCGTCGACGACGGCGCGCCTCCCGAGACCGCCATGCTGGACATACGGCTACGCGACATCACCGAGGTCCGCTTCGATTCCCATGACACCCAGGGCGCAGCCCTTCGACCGGAAGCGGACGGGGTGTCGATCGGCATCGGAGCCCGCGGCACACTCCGCGCTGCGACGGCAGACCTCCACCCAGACGACCGCTGCTGGCACCTGTCCGCCGCCGGACACCGGGCCGATGCGACCACACCACCCCGCGACAGCCGACCTACCTGGCCCGACACCCCGCAGGAGGGGCGCTTGGGCACCAACGCCATGGCCGCAGCAACCCTCCTCCACCGCGCCATGCTGCACATCCGCATGGTCCGCTCTGCCTGGGGCGCTCACCGGGTCCCGGTGCGCGACTTCCACCGGGCCTTCGCCGGAGCGGGCGCGGCGATCCTCGCCGCAGGCGCGCACCGCCTGCCCCACCGCCGCGAAGCCGCCTTCCGCCAACTGATCGAGACCTGGGCCCGCCGCGGCGGGTCGGCCCTCGCCGACTGGTTCACCACGGTGCTGCCAGAGACGGCCCACCAACCGGCCCTCCTCGCCGGCCTCCGCGACCAGGCCCGAACACACCCGGTCGCCGACGTACCGCAGCAGCCCGCTCCGGACCCCTCTGCGGTCCCCGGTCCGCCGGAGGCCGAGCTCCGATTGGCCACGTACGCCTCGGCATACACGCGCTACGGCACACACCACAACGCCTCCGCCCTCGTGCACCTGGCCGTGCCGCCCCGTCCCGAGAGCGCCGAAGGCACCTTCTGGCGCCTGCGCGTCGCGAAAGGCGCCGACCCTGCCCGCTTCCAGTTGCAGACCGAGGCATTCCAGGGCACCAGCCATCCCCGCGTCACAGTTGATGACAATGCCGCCCGCCACTTCGTCCTGCACGACGGAGCCCTCGACATCACGAGCGGGGAAGACTCGAACCGCGATCTGTCATGAGTCCGTTCCTTTGTGCGGACCTGAGCACATTGCCCTGACGTCGGCATCAGCCGACACGTCGTCGGACTGCCAGCCACCCGGATCAGGGGAGAAGCGGCCGGACGGCCAGCCATTCCTGAAGCTGGTCGCGACTGCGACCGGGGCGTAGGTGTCCGATGATCAGGTCGAGGTGACCGGTCAGGTTCTTGAGGCGGCGTAGCTCACCGATCTGCTCGGCAGGCAGGGCCCGCCACCGGGCGCCCAGAGCGCAGGCCTCCGCAGGACTCAGGGCGAGCTCGGCGAGGGTGTCGGCGGCGAGAACGTCAGGGTCCCAGTCGGGGTCCTGGGCATCGGGGCCGAAGCGGTCGATGATCCACGCTCGGAGCATGAAGTCGTTCTGGGCCATGCGTGCCTGTTCCCGAGGGCCGTCGCCGTGCAGGCGCGCGTTGACCCGCAGGGACAGCTTCGCCCATTGCTTGCGCTCCGCCGGTCCGAGACCATCCTCGGAGCGGTACGCGCGCAGGGCGCTGATCTCCTGGACGCCCTCCAACTCGCCACGGTGCCGACCAGGACGTTCGGCGAACGCGGTGAGCTGATCGAACGTCAAGGCGCTGAGGTCTCCGACCGGTTCACTTACTGAGACGCTGTCCATGGACACCAGCCTGCACCCATGAACGACCGACTGTTCGGCCGCCCTCCCCGCCGAGCCCGGTAGGCGGACCTCGGCCTGCAACCCACCTTGCCGGCGCCCTTGTTGCCCGGGGTCACGGGCGCCGAGGCAGGTATGGGCCGCCGCCGGGTCGCCAGGCCGCCCCGGTCAGCGTCCGGCCGGGGCGACCGGGGCGACCGGGGCGGCCTGTGCGACAGGCCAGCGGGGGCCGCCCGGGCTGCCCTGCCACGCCCACTGCTTCTCGGGGGTGACGGTGATCCCGTAGTCGTACAGTTCCGGCGAGCCGAGCGCCTCCCACTGGGACCAGGCGGTCAGCACCTCGTCGCCGATCCGCCGCGGCCCGCCCTGGAACAGCACCGCGCCCCCGTCACCGTCCGCGGACAGCGCCGCCCACGAGCGGTCGCCGTCGTGGAACCAGACGTTGGCGCCGTCCTCGCCCCGGCCCGTCAGCACGACGGCGTCCGGGACGGCGACCCGCACCGCGAAGCGCAGGTGCCAGTCGTCGGCCAGCGGCGCCGGATCGCGTTCCACGACCCGCCGCACCTCGGGCCCGCCACCCTCGCGCACCGCCGTGTACGTGGCGTGGTCACCGCGCGTCGGAGCCGGCCCGCGCCGGTCGGCCATGAACTGGGCCAGGCCCTGCACCCAGCCCGTCGCGCTGCGCCCGTCGTCGGCAACGGTGAGGGCGACGTGGCCGAGCCTGCCCCAGGGGTAGACGATCCGGCCGCCCGGCTTCGTCGCCTCCACCCAGCCCCACGGGACGGCGTCGACGGCGTAGGTGGCGTGGAGCCGGTCGACCCTGGCGCCGCCGGGCGGCCCCGCGTGGGTGGCGTCGCCGGCCAGCACCTCGGCGTCGACCCCGGCGGCCGCCAGGCGCCCGCGGGCGAACGCCGCCAGCCGCTCGTCGACCTCGGTCGACACCACCCGACCGGGTCCGGCCCGCCAGGCCGCCAGAGCACAGGTCCAGCCCTGCCCGCCGCCGACGTCCCACACCGTGTGCCCGGGCTCCAGCATGAGGCTGTCCAGCATGTCCGCCACCACGCCGGGCGCCGACAGACTGGAGGACGGCAGACCGTCGGTGACCTGGGTGATCGCCGCGCCGTTGACGTCGCCGTACAGCTCGTCCGCCCACCCGCCCGCATCAGTGGCGCGGTCCATCGCCACGTAGGCGCATTCGTCCCAGCGCCACAGCCGATCCGGTGCGAACAGGTCGCGCGGCAGCGCGGCCATGGCCTCCCGCAACCACGGCGAGTCCTCGGGCCACGCCCTGCCCTGCTCCATCGCCGCGTCCATCCGCACCCGACGCTCCACCAGGTCGGCGTCGGGGCTCACGGCTTCTTGTGCTTCCCGCCCGACGGCGGCGCGGGAGGCACCTGCCCGTCCTGGTTGCCCGGCGGCGGGCTCCCCTTCTCAAGCGGCGCCGGCGGCTTCTGGTGATCGCCCATGCTGCTCCCCTTCCACGTACACGCTGACTGGCCGACCATCCTGGCGCAGCTCGGCGCCGGCCGGTAGACGGCGTGCGGTCGCACTTCGAGGGCGTGCGGGTCTCGGGCGCGCGCATCCCGGGAGCGCGGCCAGGTACAGGCAGAGCCGGAGCCCGACGTGCCGCAGACAGCTCCCGCCGGGCGCCTCGCCGCACCGCAAGTACGGCGACGGAGCCCGCCGGGCCGCGGCAAGCCGTCAGCGGCGGTGGGCCGCACATGTCATCGCCCTCGTGCTGCCGGCGGAGCAGGCCTGCGAAGAACGGTGGCCTCTCCGGCAGCGGTACTGGTGCCCGGTGTGCGGAGGCATCCTCCAGGCCGGGTTCGGGACCGGCTCTCGCTCAGTTCGTCGGCCGCGTGGGATGCTGCCCGGCATGATCAACTCTCCTGATACCGAAGCGCCGGGTGGGGCCTGGTCGTTCGCGGCGGCGCGTGAGCCGGCCGAGTTCCCCCTCGTCGGGGTCAACGGTGTGCCCGGTGTCGGGCACGCCGGGGACGGGAGGCGGACCCTGTGCGGGATCCGTGGCCAGTACCTGACGTTCTTCCTGCACCACTTCCGGCCGCAGGACCTGGCCTCGTGCCGGAAGTGCCGGGCGCTGGCCGAGGCGGCGCCGTCACGGCCGTGCGGGCAGGAACGCCTGCACGACCTGCTCCTCCAGGAAGCCGACGACGGGCCGCTGCGGACGGACCTGCTCGCGGCGCTGCGCCGGGGCGCGCGGATCGCGTTCTGGGGCACCGGCCCGGCACGTGACCTCACCCGGTCCTACGCGCGGCTCGACCGGATGACGGAGGAAGCCGGCCCGGCCGCCGAGGCGCTCGCGGCGGCCGGCACCTCCGTCACGCTGGCCCGCGTCGAGGACACCGACCAGCAGTACCTCGTCGTCCTGCCGCACGACGACCGCGCCCGCATCGCGCGCGGTCCGGCGACCACCTCTCCCGCCGCTTCGCCCAGCCCTCCTGCGACGCCACCGCCCCCTCGGGACGCAGCGCAACCGGGCGACGGGCGGGACGGCCCGTGAGGCCTGTCCCGGCCCCGGCCGGCGCGAACCGTTCGGACCGACTCGACCGGCCGTTGCCTGGCCGCCGTCGACGCTTTCCTCGCCGACCGGACCGAGAAGAATCGGACCGAGGTGCGGGAGACGTTCCTGGCCATCCCGGCGCCTCGTAGCGCCGATACGCGCTGGGCGACATGGACAGAAAGGACGCACCGCTTCGGGTGCTGGTGGCAGGGCCCGGGCGTAGCAGGGCAGCCCGGCTCCGGCCGGGAGCTGTCCGATACCGCGCAGGGCGGCAGCCACGGGATGGCCATGGGCGACGTGGGTGGTGTCTACGTCTTCGTCTGCCGTGCTTGCCCCCGCTGGCCCACGATCCACCGGTACGACTGCTGAGCTCCCGCGAGTCGTGGCGTTGCCGGCCTGCGGTGCTGGCACACCGGCCCGAGCGCTCCCGCAGTCGCTCGGGGTGCGGGTTGAACCTGCCGACCGGCAGGTGGGGCTCGATCATCGTCCGCTGATCGTCCGCGAGTTGCCGACGCGTCACAACCAATGGTCTTACCTGTTCCGCTCTCGGAGGAGGGGGGACCACAAGGCTGGTCACAACCTCACACAGGCCCTCATTCCCGTACGTCGTGGCGGTTGGTGAACCAACGAGGTCCGCCATCCCGTTGAGACATGTACCTGACCACCCTCCGATCGAGAGTTGGCTGCCATGACCTCGAAGCGTGTTGTCCAGTCCTCCGTACTGACCGCCGTCCTGGCGCTGAGCGCAGGCTTGGCCCTGGCTCCCGCGGCGCAGGCCGCCACCCCCAGCGCCGGAACAGCGCAGTCGGCCACCCCGACGGCGTCCGCCGGCTACGCGGTGCGCAGCACCAAGGTCACCCTGTCGAACCAGACCAGCAGCATGCTCTACCTCGGCTCGGCCACCCTGGCCCACGGGTGCTGGACCGCCGGCAGCCCCCTGCCCCCGAGCTACATCCTGCCGAACGTCGCCCCCAGCTGGAAAACCGAGTCGTGCGGGTTCCTGACGGGCACCGAGGGGCAGATCAGCTTCGGCGTGGACACCTGGAACGGGTTGATCCACTGGAGCAATCCCTATGCCGGGTCGAACATCAACGAGTGCACTGTCGGCGCGGGCCTCACGTGCGAGGTGATCGGCGGCAAGGGGAACACCGCCGAGGTCACCTTCGTGGTGCGGCGCGCCTGAGGCCCGACCGCACCTGGTCGTGCGGAAGCCGCTGTCCTCGCCGTCGCCGCCCGCCATTCGTTCTGCCGCGATCGTGACTTGACTGATCGTCAGGTCCACCCGGGCGGCCTGTTGGAACCGTCTCGGACAGCGCGCCGGTTCTGAGCGGACCTCTGCGAGCGGCGACCTCGGTCGTCGACTCCCGGCCGGCGCGCGGCGCGGTCTGACTGCGCCGCACCGGCCGCGGAGGCATCCGCGCGCCCTTGCTGCGTCCGCATTCCGCGCCAGGGCTGCCAGGGCGTGATGTTCCCGGTCGTGGACGGAATGGGGATCGGCTGCCGCCCCTGAGCCGAGCACCGCCTCAAGAGTGCTAACTTAGGCAAGCCTAACCAAGAAGCGCGATCACACAGCCCAGGGGGGCACCATGGCAGACCAGCCGACCCGCCGGACACCGCAGGCCCGTGAAGCACAGGTGCTGCGCGCCGAGCGGATCACACCGCACATGGTGCGCCTGGTCCTCGGCGGTGCGGGGTTGGAGGACTTCGACGCCACCGAGTTCACCGACCACTACGTCAAGGTGCTCTTCACGCCCGAGGGCGTGAGCTACCCGGAGCCCTTCGACATGGCGCGGATCCGCGAGGAGTTCCCGCCGGAGCAGCGGCCGATCACCCGGACGTACACCGTGCGGGCCTGGGACCCGGCCCTGCGCGAGCTGACCATCGACTTCGTGGTGCACGGCGACGAGGGCCTGGCCGGGCCATGGGCGGCCCGCGCACAGCCCGGCGAGACGGTGCGCTTCCTGGGCCCCGGCGGCGGCTACGCCCCCGACCCGAGTGCCGACTGGCACTTGCTGGTGGGCGACGAGAGCGCGCTGCCCGCGATTGCCGCGGCGCTGGAACGGATGCCGGCCGATGCCGTGGTGCACGCCTTCGTCGAGGTCGCGGACGCCGCGGAGGAGCAGAAGATCGTCTCGCCCGCCGGGGCCGAGATCAGCTGGCTGCACCGCGGCGCGCGCCCGGTGGGCGAGGCGCTGGTCGAGGCGGTGTGCGCGCTGGAATTCCCCGCCGGCACGGCATCCGCGTTCGTGCACGGCGAGGCAGGCTTCGTGAAGGAACTGCGGCGCCTGCTGCGCGTGGAGCGGGGCATCCCGCGCGAGCGGATGTCGGTCTCGGGCTACTGGCGGTCCGGCCAGAGCGACGAGGCCTGGCGGGCGGCCAAGCGCGAGTGGAACGCCCAGGTGGAGGCCGAGCAGGAGCAGGCCGAACAGGAGTCGACCGGCTGATCCGCGCCGCCGGGTAGCCGCCCGTGTTGCGTGGACGCGGAGACCGTGGTTGCCCTGCGCGAGTTCGCCGGCGACGGCCACCGTCGGAACGCGGAACTCGTCGAGTACACACCCGACGGGGAGGCGGTCCTGGCCGGCGGCGCGGCGCTGCTCGGAGCGCGGGTGGAGGCGACGGCCGACGGTTTCGTGACGGGCCTGAGGCTGGTCAGGGCGGCGCTCGGGTTCTTCGGCGGCCAGGAGCTGCAACTCGACCTGGCGGAGTTCGGCTTCAACCGCGCGGACCTGTTCGCCGTCGACTCCTCCGGCACCCGGATCGCGTTCACCGCCGACTCCCTGATCACGGCCGGCCTGGACCGGGGCCTGCAGCGGTGGCAGGTGGTCGGCGACCGCCTGCGCTCGCTGCACCCCGCCTCGTTCCCGCGCCACCCGCGCCGACGCCGGCCGCTACCCGCTGTCGGACGCCGCCCGGAACGTCCTCGACCGCATCGAAGCAGCCGCCGAACTGTTACCCGAACCCGCCCGGTGACCCCGCGATTCGCCCACGTCTACTACCAGCCAAGGCGGCATCCCCATCGGTGTCCTCGCCCTGACATCATGCTGCTGCCCGTCGCCTTCACCGACCGGGGGCTGGACGCCGCCCTGTCTGCGGTGGCAGCCCGGTCGCCGACCCCGGTGACGGTCGATGTCGAGGTGAGGCTGAGGCGGTCAGCCGCTGTCGAGGGAACCGCGTACCTCGTGGTGACCGAGGCGCCGGCTGACGTCGGCAAGCGCTCCGCGGCGACCAGCGTGAAAGTAGGGCCGGGGGCCTCACCATATCCGTGGTGAGGCCCCCGGTCTACTTCCCGCCCCTCCGAGCGATCCTGCGGCTGGAGCTTGCCGCGTCGCAGGACGACCTCGCCCACCTCGGTTGCGACCTGGTCGATGTCGAGCCCAGGTGCCCGGTCTGGGCTGCTCTGTTGGTAGCCGTCACCGAGCACCCCACTTCCCTGTTAGTTCGGGGTTGGTTGTGGTTTGGTAGTCGGTTGGTGGCAGGTCGGGCATGTTCCCATGTGATCGAGCCGCTTCCTGGCTGGTGCGTGTGCCCGGCGGAGGGGTCAGCACCGCCGGGCACACTGGCCAGCTGACGTTCGGGCCGGTTCGGTCAGTAGGCGGTGTAGACCGAGTCGACGCTCAGTGGGTAGTCATCCTTGAAGATGAAGTAGTACTGCCCGGCCGTGGTGCGCTCGCCCCAGTCGACGGTGTTGCAGGAGTTGCCGCGGCCGCCGTAGCTGACGTCGGGGGACCAGGAGATGTCCCTGTCCAGCTCGATGGTGGCCTGTCCACCGCGGTTGAAGTAGTCCGTCGAACCGTTGTGGTAGCAGCCACTGAAGCTGACGGTGGTCCAGTTCCCGTCAGCGTGGTTGTCAGTCCACCGGCGGGACTCGAAGTTGTACGTCCAGTCGCTGATGTGGGAGCTCCAGCTCCCCTCGGCGTGGGCCGGTACCGTTCCGGCGAGTGTGGCCGCCGCGATCGTGGCCAGGACGACGCCCGTGCGGCGCCGCATGAATCCGGTGAGCTGCATGTCGCTTCCTTCCCTTGCTCAGTAGGCGGTGTAGACCGAGTCGACGTTCAGCCGGAAGTCGCTCTTGTGGATGAAGTAGTACTGGCCCTTGTCGGTGCGCTCGCCCCAGTCGACGGTGTTGCAGAAGTTGCCGCGGCCGCCGTAGCTGATGTCGGGGGACCAGGAGATGTCCTTGTCCAGCTCGACGGTGGTAGGCCTACCGGAGGCGAACCAGCCCGAGTTGTTGTCCGAGCAGCCGCTGAAGCTGACGGTGGTCCAGTCCCCGTCGGTGTGGTTGTCGGTCCACCGACGGGACTCGGCGTTGTACCCCCAGTACGAGATGGAGGAGCTCCAGTTCCCCTCGGCGTTCGCTGGCACTGCTCCAGCGAGCGTGGCTGCCGCTATCGCGGTCAGGACGACGCCCGTGCGGCGCCGCATGAATCCAGTGACCTGCATATCAATCCCCTCCTGCGGAGGCCTCGCACATCGGCGAAGCCGGCACCCGGAGGTCTCAGAGTGCCGGAATTAATAATGCACACATACAAGTGTTGAGCGAATGGGTTTCTGAAAATCTCGCACATTTGGCTGGTTTTCATCGAGCAATATGCAACACCCAATAGCATGGAAAATTCAGACCAAGGCAATTGATTCTAGAGACTTATGGTAAATTTCCGAAAATCGATACAAGGTGCACGTTGTCCTGCATGGCCGCTTGGTTCCCGGATTGCCCATTTATCGCACTTTTGTGCGGTCGGGTTCCTGGAAGTCGCTGCGGAGGCAGCGCTCGTACGGCATGATCGGATCCGAACTCTCGCAGCAGGCCACGTTGCATAGCTCTCCAGGAGGGAGTCGATGCAGATCAACGGATGTGAGCACGCCTCCGTCGCTATCTCCGTGGAGGCGCGCGCCAGCACCGCACGCCGCACTCTCTGTCGTGTCGGCGCACGCGCCTGTGGGCTCGCCGCGCCATTCAGAGGGCCCAAATTCCTCGCACTGGCGGGAAGCCGGGGGCCCGCGCCTGGCCCGCGTGTTAAGCGTGGATATCTCCCGGCTGTGCTCACCGCTCAGGAGATGCGCGTCGGTATACCTGATAGTGCACAGTGTCTGCGGGGAATGCGCGTCCGGTCGACTGGACTGGACTGCGCTACATCTCTCACCAGCTCAAATGCAAAGCGGATCGGTGATTATGCCTGTTCAAGTAACTGACTGCTCCTTCGGCTACCGCAAGGGCTCCCGAGTTCTGGACTCCTTCAGCCTCAGCCTGGGAAGAGGGTGCAGTGTGCTGCTCGGCCCGAACGGCGCCGGCAAGTCGACCCTGCTGGGTCTGATCGCTTCCGCGCTCAGGCCCGAGACCGGCCGCATCACCCTCGACGGGCTGGACACGAGCAGTTCCAAGGACCTCAAGGCCTACCGCCGAAGGGTCGGCTGGCTCCCTCAGCAAGTGCGGCCGGTACCCGGTCTGCGGGTGCGGGAGCAGGCAGCCTACGCGGGCTGGCTCAAGGGCATGTCGCGAAGTGAGGCCTGGGAGCGGTCCCAGCGGGCCATCGACAAGGTCGGGCTCACCTCGCTCGCAGATCGGCGCAGTGGGGAGCTTTCCGGTGGTCAGTTACGGCGGCTGGGCATCGCCCAGACCTTGGTGCACGATGCCCAGGTCGTGCTCCTGGACGAGCCCACCGCGGGACTCGACCCGGTGCAACGCGGAGTCTTCCGGGAGCTGATCGGGGAGCTGCGCCACCTCACGAGTTTCGTCGTCTCCACTCATCAGACCGAGGACCTGGCCGAGATCTACGACTCGGTCGTCGTCCTCGACCGGGGAACCGTGCGCCACCAAGGGCCCATCGGGTCCTTTCTGGCGCTCGCGCCGCACGATGCCTCCGCGGAACGGCGTGCCGAGACCGCCTACGCCAGCATCGTCACCGGGGAGGTGTGACCGTGCCCTGGCGCAGCATCATCCGGATCTCGTCGGCACTGCGGGCCATGCCCGTCCTGCTCGTGTGGATCGCGATGTACAGCGGCAACATGGCCGGCTGGATCACCGACGGCTACTGGCCTTCCGTCACGGCCCAGAGCAGTTTTCTGCTCAACTTCACGGCGCCCGCCGTCGCGGCCTGCGGGGCCTGGGAAGGCCTCAAAGTGCGCCAGTCCGCGGTCCTCCGTGCGGCGCCCACCCGTTCCGCCGCCGCAATCGCCCTCTCCGTCCTGGCCCCGACCCTGGCACTCGGCACGGTGTCCGTCCTGGCCGCCCTTGCCCTGTTCGTGCCGCAGGCCAGCGGCTTTCCGGGCTGGTCCACCCCTGTCATCATCCTGCTGGAACTGCTGGTCGTCCTCGCGCACACCGTGGTCGGTTACGTTCTCGGACAGGTTCTTCCGCGGCTGCTCGCCGTACCCCTGGCCCTCGTCGCCAGCTTCCTGTGGATGGCCTACCCGTCGGCGCTCAACGTCTTCTGGGTTCGCCAGCTCAACGGCCGGAACCTCACCGAATGCTGCGCGCTGGACCAGGTGCCGGCCACCCGGGCGGTCCTCGCGCCGGTCATCGTAGGTGTCGGGATGGTGGCCGCCGCCTGGATGTGGACGAGGCTGCGAGGGAACAACCGGCTGACCGCCATGTTGGTGTTGGCGGCCACGGCGGCGGCGGGGGCGTGGATCGCCGCACCGCTCGGCTACCGTGCGGCGCAGGCACGCCCGGAAAGCGAGCAGACCTGCACCGCGACGGCACCGCGGGTGTGCCTGTGGCCCGAGCAGCAGGCCGACGCCGCCCGTATCACCGACTGGGCGGTCGAGGCCCAACAGCGTCTCCATACTGTCGGTCTGGCGCAGTCCGCGACAGTGTCACCGTTCTCCGCCCGGCCCGGCAAGGACGAGGTGCAGTCACTCGTCGCGCTGGGATACATCCCCAACCGGGCTCCCAACTGCGCCAAGGAGCCGTTCGCCCGCTGGCCCGGCTCCGAGGCCGTCGCCCCACTGTCGTCCTGGCTGAAACTCACGGCCGGCGTCACCCCCAAGTCGGTCGAAGGCCGTTATCGACCACAGGAGGTGCAGATCGCCCGTCAGGTCATGACGCTCCCGCACGACGAGCAGCTCGCGTGGTTCCGGAAGAACGCGGACACCTTGGGCCGTTGCGACGCCAAGCCGGCTCTGGACCCCGTGCAGTACCACCAGCCGGGCGCGCCCTCCTTCCAGGCGGCTCGATGAGCTGGTGGCTGCGCATCAGGTACGTCCCCGCCGTCGCCATCGGCCTGCTCTCCTGCATCCTGCTGGGCAGTGGCGCCGACTCCGTGACGGTTCCCATCCCGGTGGTGATCGGCGGGCTGACGTTCGACCTGCCCATGTCCTCACTTCTCCCTCTGGTTCCCGTCTGCCTGATCCTGGAGGGCCAGGCCCGCGCCGACGGCGTTGCGGAGCGCGTGGCGGTCCGCGCCATGGGCGGATGGGACGCGGCCTTCATGGCCGTCTGCGTCCTGGTCTGCGCGCTGGCCGCCGTCGTGGCATCCACGGCGGGTGCGGGCAGCGCCGCCACCGCCCTGGCCCGCGACTTCGCCGGCTACCTCGGCCTCGCCCTCATCATCCGGTGGCTCGGGGGAGCACGCCTCGCCACGGTGGCCACCGCGCTGTTCCCCTTCCTGTGCGTCTCCTTCGGCCTGGTGCACAACAGGCCCGGCATCTGGGCCTGGCCACTGCACGACGCCTCATCAGTTACCGCTTCCACGCAGGCTCTGATCCTGCTCGCCGTCGGCGCCGTCTCGCTGTTCCTCCCCCCGCTGCGCCGACACGACGCCGTCAATGACGAGTGACGGTCCCTCTCCGCTCGGGCCAGTCGGGATGCCCGACGGGCCCGAGGGGTGCTGGAGCTGGAGACCGCAGCCGTCCACCTGGTGCGGGGATCGGTCCCGGGCCGGGTGTGTGCAGTCCAGCCGGGCGGCGGCAGGGCGGCTTCACACCTGGAAGCTCTGGATGTCCGATGTCGTGCTCGTGAAGCCGTTGGTCGAGATGACCCTGACCTGAACCTGTGTCCCCGGGGGGAACTGGCTGTGGTCGATCGTGATCGTCGGGTTCTTCAGGCCGACCCCGACGGTCTGCCAGGTCCGTCCGCCATCCGTGCTCACCTGGGTCGCGAAGGTCTGACCGTCCTGCGGGGCCGGGCCGAAGTCCAGGGCCAGCCCGACGTTCCCGTCCTGCGCCGTCGTCGGACGGGCGCCGCGCAGGGCCGGGGCCGGGGCTCCGGGGCGGAAGGTGTCCACGACCTGCCCTCCGACGAGCAGTTCGACGGACGCCGGATCGGCCCCCACCGGGAGGACCGCGTCGACCAGTCCGGTGCGGTCCTGCCCCGGCTCCGGGTCCGACGACAGCTTGACCGTGACCGGGAAGTCCTGCGGGGGTGCACCGCCTGCCTGCTGGATCCGCAGCACCACCGGCACCTCGCCGTCCGGGCCGGCGCCGTCCGGCTGCCCGGCCCGTCCGGCGGGGGCCGGCTGGGCCGGCTGGGCCGGTTGTCGGGCCGCGGCCGACACCGGATTGACGAAGCGGATGTCACCGGCGCGCTGGGTGAGGTTGACGGTCCCGATCACGCTGACGAGCTGCCCGGTGTCGGGCCCCGCTCCCCGTGCCGCTTCGTCGGCCGCCGGCATCGGGGCCGCCGCGGTGGTCACCGAGAGTTGCGGGAACCGGTCGTCGGGGCGGCCGCCGGTTCGTGTGGTGACTCTCAGTTCGTGGGCGGCCTCGCGTAGTGGAGCCACCGGGGTCGGCGCCGGGGCGCCGGCTGCGAGGGAGTCCTCGGCCAGCAGGCGCTGGCGGATGCCCTCGTAGGTGTAGCTGCAGGGCCACTGGGAGTTGCAGTAGGTCATGACGTCGTGCCACGGCACCCCCGGCCGGGCGGCCATCGGCAGGTTCAGCTGGGGGTCGCCCACGTCGAAGCCGGCGTAGCTGTTCGCGTCGTTGGCCAGCTGTCCGTTCTGGAACGGGTAGTTCTGCAGGTCGTCCTTCGACTCTCCGCAGAATCCGGGGTGCTTGCGGCCGTAGGTGTGGCCGAGTTCGTGCCCGCCGTACCAGTCGGCGTACGTGCCGTCGAAGTCCCAGCCCCACGTCGCGGCACCGCACGGCGCCGAGGCGACGGTAGTGGGGTCGGGTGTGGCGGGCACCCCGGAGGCGCATCCGCGCATGAAGAACCCGCCGTCGGCCGCCTGGCCGAGGTAGTGGGTGCGCCGGTCACCGCCGGCGCTGATGTCGAGCGCGCGGATTGCGGCGAGCTGGGCGTTGGTGTCGGTGCACTGGAACGGCGGGGTGGCGGTGACGTCGATGATGGTGTGCGGCGCTTCGATGACATCGGCCACCGGGTAGGCGCGCTTGAGCCAGCTGATCAGGAAGGTGTAGTCGATGTCCTGCGGGGTGTAGGTCACTGGCGGGTTGCCCATGGTGTAGCGCAGCCCCAGGACTCGGACCCGGAGCGGCGGGGACTGCGTGAACCAGACGGCGGTGGCGCCGGGCGGGGTGTTGAACGGGACATCGGCGCCCGTCATGGTGTCGGTCAGGGAGATCGAGCTCACGCTGAGTGCCCCTTCGGCCGTCAGTGCGCTCGGCACGACGAAGTTGAGGCTCAGGCCGGCGTCGGCTCGACGGGTGGGTACGTCCTTGGGCGCGGTCGGATCGAGGGAGACGGTATTGGCCGAGGAAACGGTGATCGGGGTGTCGGTGGGTGACCGGAGCAGGGCCACGGTGCCGTTCACGCCGGTGGCGGGGCCGCTCGCGCCGCTCACGTAGGCGCGGATCACGGTGACCTTGCCGGCGATCAGGGTGACGCTGTGCTGGAGGTCCTGAATGGCTTGGGTGACCTCCGTGGCGTCCAGCACGGCGAGCGTCTGAGTCGTCATGGCTGACTCCTTGGACGAGCGTTCCGGCCCTTTCAGGCTATGCCGCTCAGGGGCCGTTCGCCTGTACGGCGGCGGCGCCAGAAGGGGCTCAGGGGCCAACGTTGCTCCTGGGTATAGGCGTACCCGTGATTTCTTCGGTAGGCCGCCGCGATCCCGTCCAGGAACGCCGTGTAGTCGGCGAGCGCTGCCGTCGTCCGTCCCCCGTCGGCGAGGCAGTCGGCCACGGCCCGTCCGGCGCGGGCACCGGTGTGCAGCGCGGTGAGGATGCCCTGCGAGGAGAGCGGGTCGAAGGCGAGGGCGGCGTCCCCGGCCGCCACCCAGCCGGGCCCGGCCGCCGGGGTGAGCCGCAGGCCGTGAGCCGGCGCCCAGCGCGGCACGGGTGTCGCGGCCGGACCGTGCCCGGTCAGGCGGCGCCGGACGTGGACGGTGCGACTGAGCGCCTGCCAGAAGCCCTGTGGGGTGCGTAGGGACGGGGTGGCGAGGTCGGCGTCGGTCAGATGGGCGACCAGGCGCCCGGCCGGGATCCGGGTGGTGTACCACCAGCCGTGCGGCGCCGCCTCCACCAGGGTGCGGGCCTCGGCGTCCGCCGGGTCCGACGGTTGCCCCGGGTCCGACGGTTGGCCCGGGCGCGAAGGGCGCGACGGGCGGCGGTCGGGGAACACGACGTACGCGGCGACGAGCCGGTCCTGCCGCCAGCGGCGGCCGTTGCGGCGGCCGATGACACAGCGTCGGCCGGTCGCGTCCACCGTCCAGCGGGCGGACAGCTCCGTCACGGCGCCGGTGGCCGGCTCGCGGACGGTCAGACGGTCGTCGAGCCGGTCCAGTACGGTGGCCTGCCGCAGTTCGGCACCGGCCGCGACGGCCGCGTCCCGCAGGAAGGCGTCGAAGCGGAGCCGGTCGAGGTGCCAGCCGTGGCCGTACGGGTCGAACAGGTGGCTGCGGCCGTGCAGCGCGGTCGATCCCCAGGCGGCGTACGTGCCGGTGGAGACGGGGTGACCGGAGGCCAGGAAGGCCTCCAGCAGCCCGAGATCGCCCAGCAGCGGCCGGGCGGCGGGCGGCAGGAACTCCCCAATCTTGAACACGGGTCGGGCGGAGAACACGGCGGCGGACGCGACCGGGGGCGCGGTGGCGGACATGGCCGGGGACGCGACCGGGGACATGGCCGGCGACGCGGCGCCCGGCCGGTGCCGGCCGCCTCCGCCGTCCAGGAGCGTGACGCGGTGGCCGGCCCGGGCGAGGACGAGCGCCGCCACGGCGCCCGCCGGTCCGCCGCCCGCGACCACGGCGTCGACCGGACCGGACGGGCGCACGCGAACCGGCGGGTGAGGGGTCACCGGTTGGGCCGCAGGCGCTTGACCTTGTCGATGAACCCGACCGAGACCTCCTCGTCGGGGGCGTCCGCCATGGTGGCCGCGGTGGCCAGCGCGGCCGCGCCCAGGGCCGGGTCGGCGCCGCGGTCCACGTGCACGGTCATCAGGTTGCGCCCGGCCGGCGGGGCGGGCTCGGCCGGGAAGCTCACCTCGGACTCCACCAGGACCTCCGCCGGCAGCCGGGGGTCGTCGGTGGGGCCGACCCGGCGCTCGACCACCCCGAGCTTGCCGAAGTCCTGCACCATCGCGTTGATGGCGGCCATGTAGTCGCGGGGCAGCCAACGGAGCCAGGTCCGCCGGTTCTGGAACGCGGCCAGGCGGTCGGCGATCGGGCGGGTGGTGTCCATCACCACCTCGTAGTCCTCCTCGGCGAGCACGTGGTTGGGCACCCGGGCCGGCCAGAAGGTCGGCAGGTACGGGTCGTACGGGCCGAAGCCGAGCGAGACGCTGTACTCGTAGCCCGACCGGCAGCTCGCCGTGTCGGTCTGCCACGGCACCGCCAGCCACCGGGTCAGGCCGCCCGGGCCCTGGGCGTGCAGCGGGCCGTCGAGGGAGAGCGCGAGCTCCGGCGTCAGCGTCTGGCCGTAGTCGGGCGGGACGGGCGCCAGCGGGTCGCGGTGCCGCACCCGGAACGGGCTGCTGTACAGGGTGATGTGGCGCATCGGCCAGGTCAGCTCGCAGCCGGGGTGGAAGGCGTCGGCGAGGCAGAACGACAGGGCCGCCCGGTCGAGGGTCCCGGGCTGTTCGGCGAACGGGACGTCGTCGAGGGCGGCGGGCGGCGCGGCCGTCGGGTCGTAGTCGTCGGCGAAGTCCCCGCGGGCCCACCGCTGCAGGAGGCGGTACTGCAGCGCGGAGAGCGTCATGTGCTGGCGCACGGACTGGGGCGGCAGGTTCATCGCGTCGCCGTAGACCGCAGGCCAGGGCACCGGCGACATGCCGTCGCGGTTGTAGTCGCGGACGGAGAGCCAGATCTGCCGGCGCAGCTCCCGCTGGACGGGCGAGGGGTCGGCCAGCGCGGCGACCCGGGCGGGGTCGAGGAGGTACTCGCGCCCGCCGAAGCCGAACTGGGTGGACAGGCCCTTGTTGACCCACTGCAGGCCGGACAGCCGGCGCAGCACGGGCAGCACGTCGCGGGTGAACGAGACCTGCGGCGGCTCGGGGAGCTGCCCGGCGCTGAAGAAGGAGTCGCGCACCAGGTCGTACATCGTGCGCACCGAGGCGAGTTCGGGCGCGTAGTTGGGGGGCGCGGTCACCACCCAGGCCGGCTCGACCGGGATCGGCCGTCCGTCGATGCTCACCTCGGCGGTGACCGGGCCGTCGGAGGTGTCGTCGTACCAGCCGTCGTTGTTGGCGAAGGTGTCGGCGGGGGTACCGGTCGAGGAGGCCGAGACGCCGTGGCCGCCGAGGAAGACCAGCCGGCCGCCGTCGTCGGTGCGCAGTTCCCCGAGGTAGACCGGTTTGCCCATGAAGGTGCCGGTGTCGAAGCGGTACTCGGGTTTGTCGGAGCGGTTGCGGCCGCGCACCGAACGGGGGCCGGGGTCGATGACCAGGAGGTCCGTGCGCTGGTCGGCCTGGATCTTGGGGTTGCGCAGGTTGCTGTCGTCGGCCTGGTTCGCCTCCGGGATGTCGAGGGCGATCTGGAACTGGTACCAGGCCGCCTTCGCGTTGGCGACGTGTACGGTCCAGTGCAGGTCGGCGTTGTCGGCGGTCAGTTCGGCGACCGGCTCGCCGGCGGCGTTGTAGCCGTACACCCGGAACCGGACGCCCTGGCGCTTCAGGGCGCCGGTGACGTCCTTGTAGCTCCCGACCGGCAGCGGGGCCGGATCGTCGACCTCGGGGCCGAGGACGAAGTCGTCCATCGTGCTGTCGCCGACCCGGGCCACGCCGATGGCCGGGTGCACGGCGGCCCGGACGATCCGGGTGTCGTGGGCCGCAGGCGGGGTGATCTGCGGGCGGGCGGGGCCGGGCTCGGCCGTCGGGACGCCGTTCACGTCGCGGCGCTGTTCGGCCGAGGCCAGGTACACCGTCCTGCGCACCTCGGCGATGCTGCCCACCGGGGTGTGCTCGGCGAGAGCGTGCCACGGGTTGAGGGAGAGGTTCTCGCCGTACGCGGCCTGGCCGCGGGCCGTGACGTCCTGCTGCTGGAAGGTCAGCCGGGCCACCTTCACCGGGGCGCTCTCGGACTCCTCCCACCGCACCGTCGCCTGGTCCAGCGGCATCTTCTCGTCGTCGGTGCGGAACTGGAGCATCAGGTCGAAGGCCGCCGGACCGGCCTTGAGCCGGTGGACCAGGTCGGCGCCGAGGTAGGCGGGGTCCTCGTCGGGCGGTGTCGCCGCCGGGTCGGCCGACTCGCAACCGGCGGGCACCAGCTTGTACTTGACGAAGCGGTCCGGTCCGAAGGCGTAGGGCAGGACGCCCCAGTAGGTGGCGGTCAGCACGCTCTGCTCGAACGTGGCCATCGCGTCGAGGATCCCGGCGGTGACCGGATGGGCTTCCAGGTACTTGTCGTAACTTCCGTCGATGACACCGGCCTTGGTGAACTCGCACATGTCCTGGGCGGTGTCGACGAAGAAGACGTCGAAGTTCTGCAGCAGCAGGTCCTGGGTGCCGGCCTCGGCGTAACCCTCCAGCAGCTTCGGGCCGGGCACGCCGAACAGCTTGATGCCGACGCCGAGGGTGGTCTTCAGGTCGGGAGCGCCGGGCACGGTGTCGCTGGAGAACCGCACCCAGGCGGGCAGGCCGCCGGCCTGGGTGCGGGCGCTCTCCAGGAACCCGACACGCAGGTCCGACGGCAGGTCGTCGGCGACGGTGAGCGTGCCACGGGCCACGCCGTGCGGCTTGAGGAACACCGGCCGCTTGACGGGATCCTGGCCGCGGGCCATCCGCACGCCCTGGGTCAGGTCCACGAACATCTGCTTCAGTGCGCCGGCCGCGTCCTCGGCGCAGCCGGGCAGGGGCGGCAGCCCCGCGGTGTCGTCGAAGGGCTCGGGGGTCCCGGTCATGCTGTGCTCCCGTCGGTGCGCTGGTGGAGGGGTCCAGGCCGGTGGAGCACCTCGGTCGACGTCGCGCGGCTTCCGGACCCCGGTCAATCGTGCACAGACCTTCGAGGGGCTGCGCGCCGACGTACGCCCGAAACGACCAGGCGGCGGGCCCGCTGCGCGCCGCCTCACTCCAACCGGCCAGCAGCGCTCGCCCGCCCCGGGGTCCCCCTGGCAGCGTCTTCGGTGACCGGCGCCGTCAGTGGCCCGGTCGGCCCGGCCGACTGCCCCGAGGAAAGGAAGGTCCATGACCGGAAGAGGATTCAGCGTCACCGTCCAGGGCGACCTGGAGGGGGACGTGCTGCAGCGGATCGGGGACACGGTGCGAAGGCTCGTCCTCGACCAGGTCGCCGAGCTCGACCTCGCGCCGCCGCTGCGCGAGGTGCCGCTCGGCGGGGCCGGTTCTGCCGGCGACGCGGTGGACGCGCTGCTGAAGCGGCCGGGGCCGATCGGGTTGCAGATGGAGCAGGAGTAGTAGTGACCGAGACCGAGGCCGGCCCGGCCCGAGCCGGGGCGACCTGCCCGAGCAGCCTGTGCGCCCCGGGCCACCTACTGCTCGGCATCGTCCGGCAGGACGGCACCGTCGCCGCACTGCGCCCGCCGCTGACGGTGGACGCCGAGTTCACGGCCCGGGCCTCCGCCCCCGGTCTGCGCCCGCCCGAGGCACGGTTCCGCTTCGCCGGGCCCTGCGTCGAAGCGGCGTGCGGCCAGTGGGAAGGGTCCCGCTGCTCGCTCGGCGACGCGGTGGCCCATGCCGCGTACGAGGTGGGCGCGGACGACCCGGACGCTCCGCTTCCCCCGTGCGCCGTCCGCTCCACCTGCCGCTGGTGGCAGCAGAGCGGTTCCGCCGTCTGCCGAGTCTGCGACCGGATCGTGCACACCACCAAAGCGCCCGCCGAGACCACCGGTTCGAGGACACTCTCGAAGCCTGGGATGTCTCCGTCCTGGCCCGGGTCTCCTCATGGCAGTGAGGAATGCACCGCTGATGCTTCAAGTCCCCGCGCGGCCGGATCGGGCCCTGTCGCCCGCGCGAGCGCCCCCGCGGCAATCAGCGGAGTCACCGAAGGGCAATTTCATAACAGCCTGTCTTCACTCTGAATACTCAGAGTGACTGCTATACGTGGGTACATGACACATGAACAGCACTCGGCGCCTCCTGGGCAGCGCCCGCGGCGCGTCCGGACGGCCCGGCTCGCCGCAGGGGCCCTGGCCCTGATGGTCGGCGCCGCAATGCCCCTGTGCCTGGACACCGGCACCCAGGCGCAGCCACGGGCCGGCGGCTCGCCCCTGGTCAGCGAGACGTTCACCCAGGCCACCGCCCCGGAGTTCACCGGCGTGGGGTCGGCCTGTCTCACCGGCGCGCCGGCTGCCGCCGCGCCCGGCCCCGGGGACCATCCGCTGGGCGGCTGCCCGGGCGGCGTGGGCCCGGTGCCGCCCCCCGACGGCGCGCCGCACGGCTATCTGCGGCTGACGGACGCGTCCAACGACCAGGCCGGCGCGGTCCTCTACAACAACGCGCTGCCCGCCAACCAGGGCCTCGATGTCACCTTCGACCAGTGGCAGTACGGGAGCACGACCCCGGCCAACCCCGCTGACGGCATCTCGTTCTTCCTGGTGAACGGCGACGGCGCGCTGGCCCACCCCGGCGCCTTCGGCGGCAGCCTCGGGTACGCGCAGAAGCTTCCCGACGACGACCCCACCGCCACCTTCCTGCCCGGTGTCGACCGCGGCTACCTGGGCGTGGGGCTCGATGTCCTCGGGAACTACTTCGGCGACTGGGAGCACCGCGGCAACGGCTGCCCCACCCGCTCGCCCGCCGGGACGGCGTTCCGCGTCCCCGGTCCCGGGGCCAACATGGTCACGGTGCGCGGCCCGGGCGACGGGATCGAGGGCTACTGCTTCCTGACCGCCACCACCAGCAACTTCAGCACCACCGCACCCTGGCCGTCGACGCTCCCGGGCACCCTGCAAGGGCCGCTCACCGCGCTGCCCCCGGGGGCCACCCCCGCCCAGGCCGAGACCGCGCTCGAACCCTCGCGCCGCCGGGTCCATGTCGAGCTCACCCCGACGCCCGCCCCGGTGCTCACCGTATCGGTCGACTTCAACGACGGCACCGGCTCCCACCAGGTGCTCAGCACGCCCGCTCCGCAACCGGTGCCCGCCACCTACAAGTTCGGGTTCGCGGCCTCCACCGGCCTGTTCACCGACGTGCACCTCATCCGCAACGTGGTGGTGAGCAGCAACCAGCCGCTGCCGCAGTTGAACCTCGTCAAGCAGGTCCGGCAGCCGCTGCCCGGTGACCTGGTGGCCGGGACACGGGTGCCGTACGACTTCGTGGTCACCAACTCCGGTGCCACGGACATCACCGGCCTCGCCGTCAACGACCCGAAGGTCGGCCCGGTCTCGTGTCCCACGACGACGCTCGCGAGCGGCCATACGGTCACCTGCACCGCCACCTACACCGTCACCACCGCCGACGTGACCCACGGTTCCATCGACAACACGGCCACCGCGACCGGCACCTCGGGCGGCCAGCCGGTCTCCTCGCCGCCGTCCTCGCAGAGCGTGCCGATCGAACGGCCGCCCGGCCTCGCCATCGAGAAGCAGGCGCAGACGCCCGGCCCCTACACGGCCGGGCAGACGGTCACCTTCCGCTACACCGTCCAGAACACCGGGGGCACCGAACTGACCGGCCTCCACGTGACCGACGACCACGTCACCGACATCACCTGCCCCTCGACCACGCTCGCCCCGGCGGAGAGCCCGGGCGACCGCACCACCTGCCACGGCACGTACACGATCACCGAGAACGACGCCACGGCCGGCTCCGTCACCAACACCGCCACCGCCACCGCCACCGGTACCGGTACGGCGAACGATCAGCCGGTCACGTCCCCGCAAACCCAGCTGACGCTGCCGATCGGGGCGCCGCACCTCACCCTGAAGAAGCGGGTCCTCTCGCGCGGCCCCTTCGCCGTCGGAGACACGGTGGAGTACTCCTACACGGTCACCAACACCGGCAGCACCGACCTGCACGGCGTGCTGGTCGACGACGACCGCATCGCCGACGTCAGCTGCGCCGCGACCACGCTGACACCCGGGGCCGGCACCACCTGCCACGGCACCTACACGATCACCCTGGCCGACATCGAAGCCTGCAAGACGGCCCACAACCGCGGCGGCGGCGAGAAGGGCTGCGACATCACCAACGTGGCGTTCGCGGCGGCCACCGACCCGCACGGGAACCCGATCGTCAGCGGACCCGCCAAGGCCACCATCACCGTGGGAGAGAAGAAGGACTCCTACTGCCACAAGCACCCCGGCCACGGCCACTGCCGCAAGGGACTCACCGAGCCCGCGCCCGACCAGGAAAATGACTGACGGTACCTCACCACCCCCGGCCCTCGCGTCCCCTTCCCGCACCGCGCCCCCTTCCCGCACCGCGTTCACGCGCCGCTTCGTCTAGGGTCCGGGCCGGTCGGCGTTCCACCCCTGCGGCAGGGCCTCGTCGCAGAAGACACGGACGAAGTCCTCCTCGCGGACGATGTCGAGCTGCCGGCAGGACGGGCAGCGGCGGAACACCACCTCGTACGTGAAGCCGGACGGACGAACGACCCCGGCCCGGTCCAGGGCGTCGGCGACGGCCGGCCGCGAGCTGACGTCCGGGCAGTAGTCGGTCGACTGGTTACCGACCTCGTCGACCGCCCACCGCCCGGACCCCTCTCGGAAACCGATCTCACCGGCGCCCAGGACCATGTCTCCACCGGCACACACCACGTGCTCATCACGGTGCGGTGCGAGCCGCAGGGCCCCGGCCCGGTGATCGCTGACCGCTCTCATCGAAGGCAGTCGGACGCCAGCTCGTTTCGACGGACCAAGTCGCCCCCACGTCAACCAGCGGAGGCAGGGCGGGCGACCTGGAGGTTGTCGTCTCAGTCAAACCAGTCCGCGCTGGTCACGCTGCCCAGGTCGACTGCCTTCGATGAGACCAGTCAATCGTCGGGAGACTGCTTAATACTGCAACCGCATCTGGGCGTGACTGTGGGTGTAGGTGTTCGTTGTCTTGACTGTGTGCCTATGGGTTGACGGTTGAGCAGGTTGAGTCGTGGT